>SIBF01000160.1 GCA_009695275.1 Pedosphaera sp.
ACAACAAGATTCAAAGCCTGGTGAAAAAAGCCTATGGGTATCGTAACCCGGAACGATTCAAGACCGACATCTTCTTCCATCTCGGCGGCCTCAACCTCTACCCCGTTCCCCAATGAAAATCCCAACGCTAAACTTCCAAGAACCGAATTCAGAGAGCCGTGGCTCCGGCACGAAGAAGCGGACCTTGATGTTCTCCGGTGGCAACAGGCTCGCCACTGGATTGCCCATCGGCACGAATTCGCCAACGCGGTAAATCGTGTCTTGCACCACTCCGGTGACCGGTGACTTCTGAGTCTTCTGATCCAGCGCCCATTGAGCTTTGGCGAGTGTGGCTTTGGCAGACTCCACCTCGGCTTCAGCGCCGCGGATTTCGTCCTCACGTGCGCCGAGGCGCATGGTGTCCAGGTCGGCGGCGAGCGAATCCATCTGTGCGCGATAGCCGTCGCGCTGGGACTTTGCTTGATCCAACTCAGCGGTGGAAACCGTCTTGTCCGCAAAGAGCCGCTCTTTCCGGGTCAGCTCGGCAGCCCAGAAATCGACATTTGCCTGCGCCTGTTTCAGGCGGCCTTCGAGCGATGCGATTTCTGAAGGGCGTCCGCCTTTGCGCAAGTTATCCAATCGCGACTGCATCTGGGTCACTCGTTTTGCGGTTTCACCCACGGCCGCCTGCTCCGATTTACTCTCCAGCGTGAAAAGCAAATCGCCAACTTTGACCAACTGACCGCGCTCAATTGGCCGTTGCTCAAGCGTCCCCGCAAGCGGTGCGCCGACATATACGAACTCGCCTTCGATATAGCCTTGGATCTGACTCGACGGAGGGCGTGAACAACCGCCATGCATCAGAACAAGCAGCCAGGCAAGGAAGGTAGGCAAACCTATTGAACGTCTCATGAATTCTCGAGTCGGGTTCTGTTCCTGTTTTTCTGATCGTTTCTCATACAGTGTTGCTGGGATGGCGCTACTGTCTGAGAGCCTTGCCGTCAAGCTTCGCGTCCGGCCCTGGCAGAGCGCGCAAGTGATGGCGATTTGAGAACAGCCCATCATTGAACGTCAGGATTCTGTTCGCAAAGGCGCAATTCCCGTCAAGACGGCCGATTCCTTCGCAGATTCCATCTTTGCCCACAGCGGCGACTCAGCCACAGGAACAGCGCCGCCTGCTGTCGGTGCACTCCAAACGCTGACGCGACCGGCCACGCTCCTTTTGGAACCAACGCTCCGGAACCTCGCGAAGCGTCTGGAGTGCGGCGCTCCCAAGCGCCGCTTTTGCACGCGTAAGACGACGACAAACACACACTCCATGGGAATACCAGACTCCGATTGTTTTTGATTTCCGCTCCTTGAGCCAGCACCGTCGGCGTAATCTTTTACTTAAGTCGAGATTCATCGAGCGCGATCTCTATACTCAAAGGCACCACATGAACTGGTATTACGCAGACGCAGGCAAACCTGTAGGGCCGATTCCTGAAGCGGAATTTGCGAGCCTCATCCGTTCGGGAACCATCAAGGGCGATACGCTCGTGTGGCGCGAAGGAATGGCCACGTGGCAGCCATACGCAAGCGTTCAAGCGGCGAGTGCTGGCGCAGGAGAAGGGGTTTCCTCCACGCCGGGAGCGCCGGCGGAGCCTAAGGCGGATGTGGGTGCTGGAGCTGGCGGGACGTCAGGTGGAGGATTTGAATCCGTGTTCGACAACGCGGCGCAAAGTTCCGGTTACCTGTCCACTGATGAACTGCTTGCCAGGGATTATGACGTGCAGATCCAAAGTTCCTTTGGTCGTTCGTGGGAACTCTTCACTGAGCGTCCAGGTTCTGCAATTGGCGTCACGGCTTTAATTGGTTTTTTAATCCTTGTGGTCAGTGTGATTCCATACTTGGGGATCATACTTTCGATATTCTTCGTCGGACCTCTTGCCGGCGGGCTCTGGCTATTCTTCATCAAACGCACTCGGGGAGAAGCAGCGGATGTGAATGATGGATTTGGCGGCTTTGGCTCAAAGTACGGTTCGCTGGTGTTGGCGAACTTCGTTCCCGGCCTTCTGACGATGTTGTGTGTCCTTCCATTTATAGCAGTCGCCGCCGGGATCTTCATTCCATTCATGATCTCTGTCCAACGAGGCGGTGGAATGCCGCCGGATGCACCCGTGCTCCTTGTTGTTGGTGGCGTCGTCGTCCTGTTGGCATGCTTAATCGTGGGGATATTCCTGAAAGTGATCTGGTTCTTTACGCTGCCTCTGGTGGCAGACAAGGGCCTCGACTTCTGGACAGCGATGGGGATCGCAAGACGAGTAGTGATGAAACACTTCTGGTCAACTCTCTGGTTGATGATTCTTTGTTGGTTGCTCTTTCTGCTCGGGACTCTTTTCTGCCTTGTTGGTCTGTTAGTAACGGCACCGTTTGCCATTGGCGCGCTCGCAGCCCACTACCAGCGAGTATTCGGCGACCTTGCCCCGCGCCAGCGGTAGTAACAACTATCTCAACGCGCGCACGCTGACTTCATTGAAGTGAACTTTGGCGTTCTCATCGTGGTTTTGCAGTCCGACGAATCCAAAGCCCAGGTGGCGACCCCGGTCGGGTGATTCTCCTTTTGAGCCCCGGCGCTCCGACGCCCGATCCTCAATCGTTCGCGCGATTAGTCCACATGCCGAGAGTGGATTTCTTGATGTATTGCGCGTGACCGTCACAGAAGCTGGCGCTGAAGCCGTTATTGTGGCGCTTGGCGACATGGCCCTGGTGCGCGTTCTTCTTGTCGGGTGTGTTGTCCAGGAAGGCGGGGCCGAAGCCGGCGTTGTACCAGGCGTCCACCTGCTCCAGGCGCCAGATTTCGAAGACGTTGGTGCTTCCGTCACAGATGGCGATCGTGCCGGTGGTGTCCTGAATCTCAGCCATCTTGCGGCTTGGATTATCCCAGTTGTTGATGAACGGTCCGTTCGCGTTCACCCAGTCCTTCTTGCCGCTTTCGGGATAGGCGCCGCCCTGCGCATTGCAGAGATAGTCTTTGACCAACGGATTTGGCGTGCCCTTCGGGCGTCGGTCTGTCCACACGGCGTGAGGTCTGGCACCGGGGCAGCTATAGACCGGCTCGCTGTTGATGTAGGGCCGGCAAAGATCCTGCCACCAAAACAGGTCTTTCTGGCCCGGCCAGGTGTAGGCATAGCCGTAAGGCAGGAAATCCCGATGATCATCCGCGTACATGACCGTTGCCAGGCCGATCTGCCTCATGTTGGAAAGGCAAGCCGTCTGTTTCCCTTTGGCTTTCGCCTTGGACAGCGCAGGCAAAAGCATGCCCGCCAGGATCGCGATGATGGCGATGACAACGAGCAGTTCGATCAATGTGAAACCGGGTGGGTGCGGGCGGTTCGTCTTCATGGGTGATGACCGAAAGTAACTCTTGCATGTGCCGACTGGCAATAGAGATCTCCCGAGCTCCAGCAGTTCCCGGATTTCGAAGTTCTGGCGACGAATTCATTCAATGAAGCCACCTTGAGCACACCTGCCATCAGCGGTGGCGCGCTTTTTGTCCGCACGGAAGGCGGGCTTTACTGCGTCAAGAAGTGAGCAGCAACGCCGGGTGGCAAGTGTGCGAATCCTTGATTCCCTTGGAAATACTCAGGCCCCAAGTTCTGCGACCCGGACCGCGAGGGCGCCCGATTTCAAGCGAAGCGAGGAGGTTCTTATCGAGCCCGCCTGTTCCCATGGATTGAATCCTTGTCCATCGGAGTCCATCGGTGGCTAAATTACTTTGCGTTTTCCTGGGTTGGCAAATCTGCCTGGCCCGGTTTTGATGTGGGCGTGTCTGACTCGAAGCGCCGCACCAATCAACCCGCCGTTCCCCAGGTCTTGCCCGAAACCTGGAAGGCGCTTCTCGCGGCGGCGGATGATTTCAATCGCCTCGCGCCATGGGTGTGGATGCACGATTCTTACATCGTCGGGCTGCGGCATCCGGTCACGCAGGAGGTCTTGCTCGCTTCGATCCTGGGCCGGTTGCGCACGCTGTTTGCGCTGCTGGTCTATCGCCGGGCGGCGGGACATCGCTGGTTGTTGAACACGATTTTGAACGACGGCGATTCGGGCGGGTTGGAGCGGGAGGACTCCGCTTACGAGCAGGACGCGATCAAGGTGGAATTCACTCCGAAACGGGTATTGTGGAAGGAAGATCGCGCTTTGATGGCGGCCGCCGGATATGCGCCCACCGTCAAGCGCGGGAATGGATGGCCGCTTTTTCGCAGCCTCGTGCCCGGTGGTTTTCCGTGGCATATCACGCAGATTGAGGCGGAAACGCTGCTGTTTGCGCTGCCGCGCGTAGCCGCCGTTGCCCGGCTGGTGCGCGAATATCCGGAAGTTTGGGAGAGCCGTCTGGATGGTGACGTCGCTTTTCTACCGGACGATTTTGATCCGGCAGCCGCTGAACTGAGTGGTGAGCAACTTGACTGGCATCCGATGATTCCGCCGCCCGGGCCACCGCCCGATTTGGTTTCATTCGACGAACCGACTCTAACGCGCTTGCACAAGCTTACCCACGCGAAAGGGTTTCATCTGGAAGTGGACTTGGGATACTCGACCATGGCGGTCGCCGATGTTGATCGCCCGCGCTTTCCCAAGCTGGCATTGGCGGTGGATCGCGCGTCGGGTTTCATCGGTGGCTTGCTCTTGAGTGAAATCACCGACCGCGATGGCGCGGCGACGCTGGGAATTGTCCTGCTGAATGCGCTGACACAATCGGGGCATCGGCCAGAAACAATCCGCGTGCAGCGTTCGCGCGTGGCGGCGATGTTGTCCGGCGTTGCAAAGGAGCTGGACATTCCGGTGCATCTCGACGTGGAACTGGCCGAATTAAACGCTGCGCGGCAGAGCATCGAACATGATTTCAACCGTCGCCGGTGAAGTGGGACGACAGTCTTGAAGCCCGATCAAAACCAAATGATCCAAACATCGATGACGGAACGTGAATTGCCACCCATGACGCTGAAAGGCGCTGCCAAGGTCGGTGTGTTTTCTTTGTGACCAACCGGGCCGCAACGATCCCTGCCCTGGCGGCAGCGGGAAAACATTCAAGAACTGCTGCAGGCGGTGACATCAATCAGTCGTCTGAGTTCCTCAACGGGTTGACTGGGCGCATTCTGCCCCACGAACCACCGCCTTCAGGCGGCAGCCACCCGGGCAAACACCCTGCTGCCGCGTGAACGCGGCCTTCCGATCCTTACGCAAGCTGATCCCCAGGGACGGTGGCCAATGTGCCGAGTTTACTCATGAGTGAATTCCCGCATTGCCGGGCCGTGAATCCTTCGCCAACTTCTCAGCATGTCAGCGATCACCGTGAATCCGAAGACGAAGCAAACCAAACCCGCCGCCAAAGTCCCGCGCAAAAAGACCCAACGACCTACAGCCGACTCCGAGCCGGAAATCTCCCTGCCGCCCGCACACGACTGGCGCACCACGGACGAGGATGAGATCAACCGCCGCCGGGTGCGGGCGCGCGAAGGCTTGTTCGCCATCCGCAATGGTGACGCGCAGTTTCCGGTGTTCTCCAATTTCTCCGTCGGCTCGGGCAGCGGGTTGACCTACGCCGTCGAGATTCGCGACGTGGCGGGACGACAGTTCGCCTGCACGTGCCAGGATTTTCGCAAGAACGGCCTCGGTACTTGCAAGCACGTCGAGGCGGTAATTCTCCACCTGGAAGGGCGGTTCAAGCGGCTTTTTGCGCAGGCGGTCAAGGACGGTTCACCGCGCGTGGATGTTGTGCCGGATGACGCCGCGGACACGGTGCTCGTCGAGCGCGGGCTGGAGCGACTGCCGGTGGCGGTGCGGAAGTGGTTTGCTGCTGACGGGCGCTTGACTGCCGCATCAGTGGAGGACGCTTTGGCGGCGCTGGAGAAGTTGCGCGCGGCCGACTTGCCGGAAGTGCGGCTGTCGCAGGAAATTGTTCCCTGGCTCGAAACGCGCCGGCATCGCGCTGAGCGCAAGGAACTGCGCCGCGAATACGAACTCAAGGTTCACGCTGGCGAATGGCCGGCGCACGAGACACGCGTGCCACTGTTCCCGTACCAGCGCGAAGGCATGTTGCATCTGGCCTTCACCGAACGCGCGTTGCTGGCAGATGAAATGGGCCTCGGCAAAACCATTCAAGCCATCGCCGCGTGCGCATTGCTGAAACGTCTGGGTCGCGCCGGGCGCGTGCTCGTCGTAACGCCCGCATCGCTCAAGGGTGAGTGGGAGGATCAGATCCGGCAGTTCACCGACCTGCCGACGCGGCTCGTCTATGGCGGATTGCCGGCGCGGCGCGACGCTTACGACGCGGGCACGTTCTTTACTGTCGTCAATTACGAGCAGATGATCCGCGACGCGCTGGAAGTGAACGCACGTTTCCGCCCCGACGTGGTGGTACTGGACGAAGCCCAGCGCATAAAGAACTGGAGCACGTTGACCACGCAGGCGGTGAAGCGGCTCAAAAGTCGTTACGCGTTCGTGCTCACCGGCACTCCCATCGAGAACCGCATTGACGAACTCTATTCGCTGCTGGATTTCCTCGAACCGCGCGCGCTCGGGCCCTTGTTCCGCTTCAATCGCGAGTTTTACCAGTTCGATGAACGGGGGCGTCCGTGCGGCTATCGCGATCTCGCCAAGTTGAATGAACGTGTCGCGCCCTACATGTTGCGCCGCCGGAAGAGCGACGTGGAAACGGAATTGCCCGACCGCACCGACCGTCAGCATTTCGTCAAGCTCACGCCGAAGCAGCAGCAGGTCTATGACGACCACCACGATGTCGTTGCCCGTCTCGCGAACACCGCCAGGCGTCGTCCGCTCACGAAACAGGAGCAGGATCGGCTCATGATTCACCTCGCCATGATGCGGATGGTTTGCGACACGACTTACATTCTCGACCCGAAGGTCCGCGACTGCCCCAAGCTCGCCGAGCTGGAGAACATTCTCGAAGAGTGCCGCGGGAATGAAGGCGTGAAGGTGATCATTTTTTCCGAATGGGAGAAGATGCTCGAACTCGTGCGCGACCTGTGCCGCCGCCTCAAGCTGGGATTCGCATGGCACACCGGCTCTGTTCCGCAGCAAAAGCGGCGCGCAGAGATCAATACCTTCAAGAGCGACGTCAACTGTCGCGTGTTCCTCAGCACCGACTCCGGATCGACGGGTTTGAACCTTCAGAATGCCAGCGTGGTCGTGAATTGCGATCTGCCGTGGAACCCGGCCAAGCTTGAACAACGCATCGCCCGCGCGTGGCGAAAGAATCAGACCCGCGCGGTGACCGTCATCAATCTGATCGCGGAAGGCACGATCGAACATCGAATGTTGGAAACGCTCGCGAACAAACAGGCCCTGGCGGACGGCGTGCTGGACAGGCGCGGCGACCTCGGCGCGATTCCTCTTCGTACCGGAGGCCAGGCGTTCCTCAGCAAGCTGAACCAGCTCGTGGGTGAAGCGCCCAAGCCGACGGTGGCGGCGGATTTGAAACCGCCGAAGCCCTCGGATCGCCTGCGAGCTTTCGCCGAGGAAGCACACCGCCAGATTGGTTCGTCGCTGCTGTCGTGCGAGGAACGTTTTCCCCGCGAAGGTTCGCATTCGGTGCTTTACGTCGTCGTCGAAGGTCAGGCGGCGTTGCACCGGCCGCGCCTCGAAGCGTTGCACATAGAATTGTGCGCCGAGCTCGAAACCGTCGCGCCGGTGCGGCTGGAAGTTTTGGATCGCGCCACGCATGAAACCTTGGAACGGCTGATCGCCGCCGGGTTGATCGCGCCCATCAGCCGTGCCGCCCGTCCGCTGCATCCGCTTGCCGAAACGCCCGTGCCGTTGAGCGCGCAGGAACTTGCCCGCGTTCAAGTCCATCATGATCTGGCCGCGCGCAAACTCAAGATGGTCCGCCTTCTCACCAATGGCGGCCTGCCCGACGAAGCGCGCACACCGCTGCTTGATGCCGCGCTGGCGATGAGCCGGGCGCTGGCAGTGGAATCGCGATTGCCCGAGCCGGGAACGCTGGGCGATATTTTGTCGCCGCCGCTCGCCGCCGCGTGGGGCCAGCATGCCATTGCCATCCAGGATTTCATGGCCCAACCCAATGCGGACCTGTACCAGGCGACCAGGGCGATGGAAGAGTTGTTGGGCATTCCCGACGACTGCCCGTTTTGACCGGAGCTTGTTTTGCCATGAACCGCACGGAACGGGAGCGAGCCGCACTCGACGCCGCCACCTGTTGCATGAAGGCAAAACGGCACATCGCGCTGGTGGATGTATTTCTGGAGATGGGCAAGCTGTCGCGAAAAAACCATGAGGACTGGCGCATGGGCCGCGTGCCGTATCTGGAGCGCGTCATTGAACTGAATCTTTCCCAGATCAACTCCGTCTGCCGCGCGATCCATGAGAGCGCGCGTCGCGGCAAACTGAAACCAAACTGGACTGCGTATGTGAAGTGGGGCAAAGGCGAACGCCCACCGCTGCGATTCACCAAGTCTGGCGATCCGTATTTGGAGCGGCAATGGGCCACGCACTATTTGCCGCCGGCTCTCAAAACAACTGTCGTCGCCTCACAGAACAGGACGCTGCCTCCACTTGATACTGGAGATCAAACCGATGAATCCGAAGTCCCCTTCTGAATCCCAGCCCACCGCCAAATCCGACGAGATCGTCGTCTTCATGGTTCGCCGGGAAACGAAGTGCGCCGAGTGCGGGAGGGAATTGTTCGACGGAAGTCTGCTGCGCCTGGAGGACGATCGCCCGCTGTGCCTGGACTGCGCCGATCTCGGGCATTTGGAATTCCTCACGTCGGGCAACACCGCTTTGACCCGTCGCGCCACGAAGCATTCGCCGTTGCGCGCCGTGGTGGTGCAATGGGCGCGCGCCCGCAAACGCTACGAACGCCAGGGCATTCTCGTCACGCCCGCGGCCATTGATCGGGCGGAGACGGAGTGTCTGGCCGATGAAGAACAACGCGTTCGCCAACGCGAACGTGCTGCGATCCGCCGCGCGGCAGAAGACCTCGAATACGAATCAGCCGTCGGGCGTAAGTTGAAAGAACTATTTCCAGGTTGTCCGACGGAATCGACGGTGCAAATCGCCGCATGGACGTGCCGGAAACATTCCGGGCGCGTGGGCCGTTCGGCGGCGGCGAAGGAATTCGATCCGCAGGCATTGCGACTGGCAGTCATTGCGCACATCCGCCATGAGCACACCCGCTACGATGAACTGCTCATGGAGACAGGCGACCGCGCTCACGCCCGCGGCATGGTAAGGGATGAGATCACAAAAGTTCTCGCAAACTGGGAACGCAATGCGGAGATGGCTTAAAATGGCCCTTTCGGCAGACGCCAGTCACGATGGGAGATCGGTTTTTCCTTCGGCGGCATTTTCTCCTTCGGATATTCCTTCGCGTGTTTGGCGCGTTCTTCGTCGGTGGCGTAGTAACGCAGCCAGAGTCGCATTTGCTCGTCGCCCCAACTTCCGAGGAAGAGTGCTTCATCGTCGGGCATGGAGAAATGGCAGCGAACCGGTGCGGGAAGGGAAGCTTGAGTAGCAGCCGCAACAGGGTTAGATCAGCCGTTGTGAACGCCACCGATCCAGAAACCCGCCAACGCCGGCTCGAACTCACGCGCCATTATGGCAGCGTCAAAGGCTCGTGGACTAGGATTGTGGAGGAATAAATCGTCATGGCTTTTCGAATTCACGACAGTGTGGTGCGCGGTGAAATTGACAATCGCGTGAAGGGAATCGTGCGCGGCAAAATCTGGATCGAAGCCCGCGCCGAACCAGTCTCACTGGAACTCAAGGGCAACGCTCATCCCGATCTCGCCGGCTGCCTGCTCACGTTCACCAATCCACTCGAGCGCGTTCCACATCAACATCTGGATTCGCTGCATCCTTTCCAGAGCGGCACTATTGGCGACCTCACGGCTTCGCGGAAAGTGCGTGTGTATGACATTCCCGTCGCCGAAGCTTACATGATGAGCAAGCGCGGAGAGAAACCGCCCGAGCACATGGCCAACTGCCTTTACCTCGAATGGTTCAGCGAAGCCAACGGGCGCGTCGTCATTGAGAGCGCGGATTATGAACTCACCATCTCCGCGCCGGAATGGCGGCTGACGCCTGAGGAAAATGAGCAGCGCGCACGGGACGCCGCCGCCGGGATGGGCGGTTTTATGCAGAAGCTCACCGAAGCCATCGAGACGCAACAACGCGGTCAGAAGGATCCCGAGGCCGAATGGAATGAGCACGATTACGAGAAGTTTATGAAGGAGACCGACGCACGCACTGACAAATACATGGAGTTGCAGGAGAAATACGGCGACTCCGACGAGGCTGAAGCGAAGATCGCGAAAGAGATGGGTTGGGATCGAAGCGGCGCGGAGGAGTCCGATGATGACGATGAGGGAATGTCCGTCGAGGAAATGAATCGCATCTCCGAAGAAGCGGCCAATGAACCGCCGCCCGAACCAGAACCCCACCTGGAGGGCATTGATTGGATTCGCACGGAAGACGGCGACCTTCGCCATCCACTGCAGCATCGTTGCTTCGAGAGCGCGATCAAGTTCTGGCACGAGGCCGATGAGCTTGGCCTGGAAAAGTTCGCCGACAAGGATCTGGGCCAGTTCATTTTTGAATTCCAGACGACCGGTGTGAAGCTGGCGGGCGCGTTGAACGGACTCGCCGAAGGACGCGGTTATCGTGACAATGCCTTCACCGTCGCGTATCTCAAGCGGGCTCTCGATCACCTCCACAAATCACAGGCAGGACTGGAATCGGTAGCGCCGAAGATGCTTTTGCCGGAGATGATGGTTTCGAAAGCGCGGAGGGAACTGTTCGAGATCCGGGAGGGCATCCTGAAGTTGATGGATGCGTTTCGCGGACGGAAGCTGCCGCCGGGGGAAGGATGACGGTTTGCGTCAACAGCGGAAACGGCTAACCTCGGGCCATGAAAACAACGATGCCACTCTTGCTTTTGTCGGGAGTTCTCGCTGCCGTCGCGGGCTGCCAGCAGGCGGAGAATACTTTCACAACCATGAGCACCAATACAAACCTCACCCCATCCACTGTCCAAATGACCGCCAGGACCGACGAGGAATGGCGGAAGCAACTCACGCCCGAGCAATACCGGGTGCTGCGCCAGGCAGGAACCGAGCGGGCATTCAGCCCTGGTTACGAGGAATTCAAGAAGCAGGGCGTGGGTACCTATGTCTGTGGCGGGTGCGGGGTGGAATTGTTCTCCTCGAAAGAGAAATTCGATTCCCATTGCGGCTGGCCCTCTTTCTACGACCCGGCAAACGCGAAGAACGTCATCGCGCGCGAGGATCATTCGCTTGGCTCGGTCCGGACGGAAGTCATCTGCGCTCAATGCGGCGGCCATCTCGGGCACGTCTTCAAGGGTGAGGGATTCAAGACTCCCACCGATCTTCGCTACTGCATCAACGGTGTGTCTCTGAAGTTTGTGCCGGCTGAAGCGACGGCAACGGAGAAATTGAAATCGAGTCAGCCCTGATTCTACTTTTTATCCGGTGCAACGAAGCGCCCGTTATACACGAAATCCTTCTCCGCCCCGGCCTTGATATGGCATTCGGCGCACGATGAGGATTTCTGTGGCGGCGTGATATGGCTGCCGTCCGCGCGATACTCCACAAATTCCCATTCACCACTGCGTTTGGTCGCGTAGGCGGCACCGAAGTCTTTCCCGCGACGCATCACGTGCAGGCCGAGAACCTTGTCCTTCTGCAAAGCACCGCCCGCGTCCTTCACCGGCTTGCCTTCCGCGTTTTTCACGGTGCTGGCAGTTTCCATGACTAGAACAGAACCGTTGGGATACGGCAGTTGCGTGCGGTTGGTGACGGACGCAGCCGGGGCGTTGCCATAAACGGTAACGACCTTTGCTCCTTCATCTCGGGCAACCGTACGGAGAACTTCGTAACCCTTCGCGTAGTCCTTGGGGAATCCCACACGATCTACCGAAGGCGCCGGACTGTCGGTTTCGGCCCCACTGGCTGCCAGCGCCAGAACGCAGGACGAGAGTATTAGAAGTTTGCCATTCATATTGAGGAATGGGCGCAGTATCCGAGGGCACCAAAAGAAGTCAATCCGTGTCTCAACTCGTGCCTCGACCCGACAGAAGACTTTCAGCAATCAACGAGGAGGATTCGAGCGAAGCCGAACCATAACTTTGCTGCTTGGCGGGACCGTGCAATGAAGCCACTTTCGCCTGGTGAACCTCCCCTCCTTCCACGCTGGAATTGTTTCGGCACTAACATTGACTTGTGTTTTGGCGATGGCAATGCGCCTGCCCGGCGCTGAACGCGGCATTTTTGAAAACGACAATGACGTCGGTGCCACGAAGCTCGCCGGCACCGTCGAGTTCGATGCCGGACGCCTTACCTATACCGTGACTGGCGGTGGCGCGAACATGTGGTCCACCAATGACGCCTTTCACTTCGTCTGGAAGAAAGTTTCTGGTGACGTGGCACTCGCGGCGGACATCGCTTTCGAAGGCAAAGGTGGCGACCCGCACCGCAAGGCGTGCCTGCTCGTCCGCCAGAGTCTCGACACCGACTCAGCCTACGCTGACGCCGCGTTCCACGGAGATGGCCTCACTTCTCTTCAATACCGGGCGGCGAAGAACGAGCGCACTTATGAAATCCAATCTGGCGTCTCCGGCCCGAAACGTCTTCGCATTGAGAAACGCGGGCGCTACGTCTCCATGTCCATCGCGGCGGAAAGCGGGGAACTGCGCCCTGCTGGCGGCTCGTTTCGGCTCGATCTAACCGAACCATTCTACATCGGCCTCGGAGTGTGCGCGCACAACAATGAAGTGTCGGAGAAAGCCTTGTTCTCAAACGTGGAACTCATCGCTACGACGCCCGCCCAGCCCAAGCCCAGGCTCTTCAGCACCCTGGAAACAGTGCCTCTTTCATCGAAGGACCGTCGGGTTGTCTGGACTGCGACCAATTTGATCGAAGCACCGAATTGGTCCCACGACGGCGTGTCACTCATCTTCAACAGCCGGGGACGCCTCCACCGTGTGCCGGCCACAGGGGGTGAACCACAACTCATCGATACAGGCTTCGCCATTCGCTGCAATGGCGACCACGGCATTTCACCAGACGGCACCACGCTAGTCATCAGCGACCAATCGCAAACCGACCGCAAGTCGCGCATTTATACACTGCCGATTTCTGGCGGCACCCCGAAACTGATTACCGAGGCGGCACCGTCCTATTGGCATGGTTGGTCGCCGGACGGAAGGACGTTGGCATATTGCGCCGAGCGCGACAGCGAGTTCGATATCTACACCATTCCGGCCGGCGGCGGCACGGAGACTCGCCTCACCACAGCGAAGGGACTCGATGACAGTCCGGATTACACTGCCGACGGCAACTGGATATATTTCAACTCAAACCGCACTGGGATGATGCATGTCTGGCGAATGCGCGCTGACGGTTCCGCGCAGGAGCAGGTGACGACTGACCAGTTCAACAATTGGTTCCCCCACCCTTCTCCGGACGGCAAATGGCTCGTGTTCCTCTCCTACGAGAAGGACGTGAAAGGCCATCCCGAAAACAAGGACGTGACACTGCGCGTGATGCCTCTGGCCGGAGGGAAAATAGATGTGCTCGCCAAACTCTTCGGCGGAGAAGGCACGATCAATGTTCCATCCTGGTCGCCCGACAGCCGTCGCGTCGCGTTTGTCAGTTACCAGTTCATTCCATGACAATCGAAGACTCTCGGGCTCGCCTGGCGAGTCATCGCTGAAAGTTGACGCGATGTAACGCAGCGCAAGGATGCAGGGGATATTCACCACCTCGCCACTGCCGCGTTGAACAGGACGCCCCGCCACGGATTCCAGATGCAGAACAGCGGAATGGTCACCAGGGGACGACTTGGCTACACCACGCGTCGGGTGGCTGATCGCAATCCTCTTCCTCGGGAATATCGCGATGGCGGTTTACATGCTCATTAAGCTCTTCCGTCTGCCAACGAATGGGCGGATCGAGGAACGGTTAAGTCCGGAAATAAGTTTGGTGCTTTTGTTGTCTGCATGGTTGTTGTCTTTACTTCATCTCCCCCCAGCACTTCGTTCCGGTTTCTGCTCGGCATGGGCGAAGGCGGCGGCTTTCCCGGATCGGGCAAAGCCGTCGCGGAATGGTTCCCACCAGGAGAACGTTCGCTGGCTTTCGGGATTTTCAACACTGGCTCCGCCGTCGGCGCAGTCCTTGCACCGCACTCATCGCGCTCATTGTCACCACGCTGGGCTGGCGCTTTGGGTTCTTTGTCACCGGCAGCATCGGGTTTGAGTGGGCCGTCATCTGGCTGAAGCTTTACCAGCCTCCCATGACGAACAAATTCCTCTCGGTGGATGAAAAGGAATTCATTGCTGCGTCGCTGGC
>SIBF01000161.1 GCA_009695275.1 Pedosphaera sp.
GACCGGTCCCCGGTCGCAGCGTGCCCGAGCGGACGAGAGATCCTGCAATTCCTCTGAGATTTTCGTCCGGCCAACCCGCTGCGGGCGGGGACCGCCCGCGCGCCGGGACAGTCCGTGTTCAAAATGAGAATTGCTGAATTTCTCCTGCCATCTGCTTGACACACGTCAATGAAACGAAGCTAAAACCGTGGCATTCAAGAACGAGATTCGGATTCGCCGATGTCCAACGCTGCACAACTTGTCGTTCTTAGCCGTATCTATTCAGTCGGCGCGCGACCGGTCCCCGGTCGCAGCGTGCCCGAGCGGACGAGAGATCCTGCAATTCCTCTGAGATTTTCGTCCGGCCAACCCGCTGCGGGCGGGGACCGCCCGCGCGCCGGGACAGTCCGTGTTCAAAATGAGAATTGCTGGAACTCATCTCGACAGCAGGCGGGGGGGCTGTAGGGTTCGTCTTCATTAACCCTCACGTCTGCTCATGAAAACGAAACACCCGTTTAGGGTTGGTTCTTTAGTCAACCACCCGTTGCATGGCTTCACGCTCATAGAACTCCTGGTGGTGATTGCCATCATTGCGATCCTCGCGGGCATGTTGCTGCCAGCGATGAGCAACGCGAAGAACAAGGCCAACCGGATCAGTTGCACCAACAATCTGCGGCAACTCGGCATTGGCCTGAATCTATATGCTGACGACGCCAACGACCGGCTGTCACCGACGGAGTTCAACCCGGAGAAGGATCCCTCGTCCGGCCCCTGGCAGAGTTACTCACTGTTCTACGGAGAGAGTGCGAGAGCGGCCGACACGAAGGCTCCATACAACCTTGGTTACCTCTATGCTGGAAACCTGATCACCTCGGTGGACACCTACTATGATCCGGGCCTGCGGCACTTGAGCACGATTCCCATAAAGTTCGAGAAGAAGTATTTTCAGAGCGCGAAAATTCCGTGGCCCATGGCACCGCCCGAGCGCAATGTGCGCGGCAATTACATGTACTACCCGCAGTCGGATCGTCCTGCAAAAGCCAACCCGCCGGAGGCCGAGCGTGAATGGACGCTCGTGGCGGAGAAAACGGCGCAGCTCGTCTCTCAACGAACGATGGTGACGGACCTGATCTACACGGTCCGAACCCGGCCTCATACTTCCAGCAAGAATCCGGTGGGAATCAACGCACTCTGGGGAGATTCGCACGTTTCGTTCAGCACGACCAAGCGCGCATTCGCTGCTGACCTCTGGGAACCCCTCGGCGAGGACCACACCTCGTCTCGCAATCCGGGTGATAATCCAAAGCGGTTCCGCTCCATCGTTTCACTTCTGCGCCCTTGAACATTCTGAACACACCCTCAACTTCCAACCCAATTCCCGTTATGAGCAACTCTGAAAACAAGACATCATCCACAGGGCGGCACTCTTCGCCCCAGACCGCACCCGACGCGTTCACCTTGATCGAACTCCTGGTGGTCATCGCGATCATCGCCATCCTCGCGGGCATGCTGCTGCCCGCACTTGCCGGCGCGAAGGAACAGGCGTCCCGCACCTACTGCATCAACAATTTCAAGCAGATCGGTCTGACCGTTCACCTTTACGCCGACGAGAACAACGACCGCATGGCCTGGCCGAATTGGGCCAACGATTATGGTCCCGGCTGGCTGTATCAGCCCACGAGCGGACGTGCGCCCGATCCGCTCAAGACGAATGAAATCAAATTTATCGAGGCCGGGCTTTACTGGCCTTTCCTTAAGGAACGCCGGGTTTACAACTGCCCGCTGGACAAGACGAACGTTGTCTCATGGCAAAAGCGGGGGCAACGCATCTCCAGTTACGTGATGAACGGAGCGGTTTGCAACTATGGAAAATTCACCGGCGGCAAGACTTACAAACTCGGTGCTTTCAACCCGACGGCCTACGTCTTCTGGGAGCCTGAAATCAAGAATTTCGGTGGGCAGTGGGGGACTAATCCCGCTTTTGATGCCGCGCAATACCCGAGTCTGGAAGAGGGCATCGGACGCCGGCACAAGAAAGGCGCGGACATCCTCGGCTTCAGCGGGCAGGTCCATTTCATCACGTTTGAAAAATTTCAGAAGGAGCAGCGGTTTAACAAGCCCGGCCTGCTCTGGTGCGTGCCAGACTCGAAGACGGGGGAGTGAGCCGGCTCGGCCCTTGGGAGGAAGGAGGCCTGTTATCCCGACCCCAGCGGCTGTGCGACGAGGGTTCGTGTAATTGATGCGCTCCCGCCCCGCGGTCAGAGCAACTCCATCAATTGATCTTTGCTCAGGCCGGTCTGGTTGAGTATGTCGTTCAAAGTTCCGGTTCGGATTTCGCGATGGAGAGGAACAACGGTGCGCCAGCAAGCGCCGGCATTTCGCTTTTCAAGGGAAACGTGGCTGCCTTTTTACCGCAGCACGACAAAACCGGAGCGGCGAAGAGCGCGAATGAGTTCGCGACCGGAGACGGCAGGAAGGTGCCGGCTCATGCCGCGACTTCCATGCTGGTGAGATAAACTTCCTTGGCCGCTTTCGTCCGTTTCGGCCTCCCCCACGTCTCAAAATAAAGTTCCACGGCTTCGCGAAGATTCTTCTTTGCAGCGGCCAGAGTGCGGCCTTGCGTCGTCACCGGCACGTCAAGGCAACGCGCTATGAACCATTCGCCATCATTCTGGAAAACCGCGTGGATCGTCCACATACGATGCCACTGTGCATTCATGCAGGCATGGTGGCAAGCCGCTTTCCCGAGCTGGGTGCGATTCAAATACGAGACGCACAGTTTCCACACCACTTCGCAGCGGCACGCCGCGCGTGATGCTTGCCGGGCACGCCAACCGGATCGAAATGGCTTCCAACCCATCCGGCCCGTGGACCGTGCTGGAAAACAATCTCCCGGCATCGGCGCACCTCTCCAGACCGCCGGCACCGCGTCTCCCGCCGCCGCCAGCCGCTTCTACCGCGTCCTCGCGCCGTGACGAAACGGAGCGCCGGTTTCCAAACCGGCATCTCTTACACAATCCACGCACCCGAAAGCCGGTTGGAAACCGGCGCTCCGTGAACTGAAATCTGCCCCTTTAATCCTGCTGAATGCTTTTCTTGCATGGCCTTTCCTTTGAGACATGCCACGCTGACACCATGAAAAATACCGGCTTACCTCCATTGGCAGGGCGGCGAGGTGTGGTTGGGATATCTGGAGGAATTCCCGGACTATACTGAGCGCGGTCACAAACTGCGCTTTTGGCACCGTGACACTTGAGTTGTCAAGTAGCTCACAATCAATGGGAAGTGACCATTTTCGCTCGATTTCAAAAAGCGCAATCTATGGCCGCGCAGAGTATACATGACCCAAGACCGATCTCTCAAAGACTTGGAAGCCCACCTCCGTGCCATCTATGAGGATGTGACGACGGGCAAGATTCCCAACGTGCGACGCCGGGCCGAACTCAAAGTGGCGTGAAGCGGGTGGGACTGATCCGGGATGGGATGCGTGTTCAACCGCCACGGGGCAGGCGTCCAGACGCTCTTCGATGGAGAGGACATCATTGAGCCGGTCGCTTGAGATGTTGACACAATGGATTGAATCTCCTTGTCGGCTTTCGGTCGGGGGCGTAGGAGTTACCCATGCCAAAGCAAACCTTCTACTACGGAAACCGTCGTCATTTCCTCAAATCAACATCACTCCTCGCCGGTGCGGCGGCGATCGGTGCACCTTCTTTCCTGCGGGCGCTGGGTGCGAATGAACGCATCAACATCGCCTGCATCGGGGTGGGAGGAAAAGGCGACAGTGACTCCAGCAGCGCCTTCGGTCTGGGGGGCAACATTGTCGCTCTTTGCGACATTGACTCCAACACGCTGAACTCGAAACACAAATCCTTCCAGACCCGGGCCACGAAGGACAATCGTACTTATGACGCCAAGCTATTTCGCGACTGGCGCAAGATGTTCGATCAACTCGGCAAGTCGATCGATGCGGTCACGATTTCCACGCCGGACCACATGCATGGCATGGCTGCAATCACTGCCATGCGGATGGGGAAACATGTTTATTGCCAGAAGCCACTGACTCAAACGGTGTTTGAAGCGCGGGAGATGCGGCGGCTGGCGAACGAGAAAAAGCTCGCCACGCAAATGGGTAATCAAGGAAGCGCGGGTGCCGGATTGCGCCGGGCTGTCGAGGTCATTCAGGCGGGCGTCATCGGAGCGCCGCTTGAGCTTCACGTCTGGTCGAACCGTCCGATCTGGCCGCAAGGATTGGCCCGGCCGCAAGGCAAGGATCCAGTACCTGAAAATGTGGACTGGGATCTCTGGCTCGGGCCTGCTCCATTCCGACCGTTCAAGAAGGGCGTTTACCACAATTTCGCCTGGCGCGGCTGGTATGACTTTGGAACTGGAGCTCTTGGCGACATGGCTTGTCACACAGTGAACATGCCTTTCCGCGCACTCAAACTTGGCTACCCAAGCGCCATTGAACTCGAAGTAGCGTCGCGCATTTATCCTGAAACATTCCCGCTCACTTCGCGCATCCGCTTCGACTTCCCGGAGCGCGAAGGCCTGCCGCCATGCAAATTCTGGTGGTATGATGGAAACCCGAGGTTCAAGGATGACATGTTCAAGTCCGGGAACTTCGTTTCACCCTTGCGTCCCAGCGCGAACCTGACGCACGAAATCGTCGCCCAGCGAGGGGAGCTCCCTGCCAGCGGCTGTCTCGTCATCGGCGACAAGGGCAAGCTATTCGCGGGTGATGACTACGGCGCGCGTTTCCAGGTGATCCTCAAGGACGAAAAAGAATACACCAACAGCGAAAAACACGAGGCCTGCATCGCGGTGCCTCAGACGATTCCCCGCTCGCCCGGTCACGACCAGGAATGGTTCGAAATGATGAAGGGTGGCCCGGCGGCCTATTCAAACTTCGACATCGCGGCCTACCTGACTGAGATCATCCTCCTTGGTTGCATAGCCCTGCGGTCCGGTGTCGGCCACAAGCTGGAATGGGATGGACCCAACATGCGCGCCACCAACGCGCCCGAGGCTGCGCAATTTGTGCGCCGCCAGAATCGTAGTGGCTGGAAGTTGTAATCAATGAACGGAAACCTTCCGCCGCCGCTGGCTCGACGGAAATTCCTGCGCCAGGCTTCTTTTGGAGTCGGCGCTGAGCTGGTGCTTCCGAATCTCTTTCTGAACAAGACATTCGCCGCCACGGGCCAAAATCCCAGTGAGTTCGTTCGTATCGGCGTCATTGGTACTGGCGGGCAGGGCGTTTCCAACATGAGGGCGATGATGAAGAACGTCATCGCCGTGTGCGATGTGGACAAGACCCACGCCGAAAGCGCCGCTGCAATGGTGGAGAAAGCCAATGGAAGCAGGCCCAAGCTCTTTTCCGATTACCGGAAGCTTCTCGATGATAAGTCCATTGACGCCGTCCTGGTAGCCACGCCGGACCACTGGCATGCGTTGCCGAGCATTGAAGCCTGTCTGGCTGGCAAGGATGTTTATTGCGAGAAGCCGCTCACGCTCTTCATCGAGGAGGGCAAGACGCTGGTGAAGGCGGCGCGCAAAACGAAGCGCATTGTTCAATGCGGCAGCCAGCAGCGTTCCGAAGGCAAGTTTCTCAAAGCGGCGGAATACGTCCGCAACGGGCGCATCGGCAAAATCAAGCGCGTGCTCGTCGGTCTGGTGGGCGTCAACTGGACCAAGGATCCGCTCACGATAGACAGCGCGCCTCCGGCGGAACTGGACTACAACATGTGGCTTGGCCCTGCTCCAGAGCGGCCTTACAACAAGCAACGCGTCCATTATTTCTTCCGCTTTTTCTGGGATTACTCCGGCGGCCAGATGACCAACTGGGGCGCGCACCATCTCGACATCACTCAATGGGCCTTGGGCATGGATTCCAGCGGTCCAACCGAGATCGTCGGCAAGGGTGAGTTTGATCCGGAGAAGCGTTTCGAGGTGCCTTCAGCATTCGCGATTACTTACAAGTATGCCAATGGCGTGACCGTCGGATGCCACAGCCCGGTGCCGAAGGTGGCTTCGCTCATTCCGGACAGGAAAGAGCAGGCCATGGAAATCCTCGATGGCAAAACGGACTTTACCGGCTGCATCTTCGAAGGCGAGAATGGCCTGCTTTACGTCAATCGCGGCGTGATCCGCGTCTGGCCGGACGACGTTTTTGAAACGCCGATCAAGGACAGCGACGTGCGCCTCTACCAGAGCACGGAGCATCATCAGAACTGGCTCGAATGCATCAAGACTCGCAAGTTGCCCATATGCGATGTGGCAATTGGCCACCGTTCGGCTACGGTCTGCCACCTCGGCAACATCGCCATCCGCACGGGACGCAGGATTCAATGGGATCCATTGAATGAAATCATCGTTGGCGATTCCGAAGCGGCGAAACTCACGACCAAGGCATACCGGGCGCCATGGAAACTGCCGGAGGTCTAAGTTTGGCGGCTCTTAAGCAGACGCTTGCCGTTGAGCCGGTTGTTTTTGCTGGTTGACACAACGGCTCTGACCAATTTGCTTTCAAACCTGTCATGCTAAACAGCAGGTTTGTCAGCCGGTTTATTTTAAGTTCTTTGCGCAGGAAATGAGTTTTATGAAAATTGATTTGTTCAAATCCCTGTCGATCGCCGCTTTTGCGGCTTCGGTGATCGCTTCGTCCGTCCGAGCTGAAGATGTGGCGCTCGCCCTGAAATTCCCCGCTCACACACTGAAGGGCACGCCTGAGGATTTGCCCACCGGACCGAATATCGAGCCACCTCCAGACAAGGCGCCGCCTCCGCTCCAGGTTCCCAAGGGCGTGGTGAACGTTGCCGCTGGCAAACCCGTCACCAGCAGCGTCAAGCCCTTCACAGGCGAACTCACCCAGATCACGGATGGCAAGAAGGAAGCCTTCGATGACGACGCGGTGGAGATGAAAAAGGGGTCGCAGTGGGTGCAAATAGATCTGGGCGAATCCTGCTCCATCCATGCCATCGTCATGTGGCACGACCACCGGTATGTCCAGATCATCCACGATGTGATCGCACAGGTTTCCGATGACCCTGAGTTCAAGTCCGGTGTGACCACCTTGTTCAACAACGACACGGACAATTCCTCCGGCCTCGGTGTGGGAACGGACCGTGAGTATTTTGAAATCCATTTCGGAAAAGTCGTGGCAGTCAAGGGCGTCAAAGCCCGATACGTCCGTGGCTACAGCAAAGGAGGCAGCCTGACCGCGCTCAATTGCTGGCAGGAAATTGAAGTTTACGCGCTGCCGGCCAAATGAGCCGCTGGAGCGCACTGGGGCTGCTGCTGGCCATCGCCGGCGCGCTCGCCCTCCGCGTTCCCAATCTAGCCACGCGACCGCTTCATAACGATGAAGCGGTCAACGCTGTCAAAGTCAGCGAATTGTGGCAGCACGGTCATTACGCTTACGATCCCGACGAATATCACGGGCCGGTCCTCCATTACGCCACGCTTCCGTTTATCTGGTTGAGCGGAGCGCGCAGTTCTGATGATCTCGATGATGGCAGGCTTAGGCTTGCACCAGTTGCGTTTGGCGTCGGGCTGATTCTCCTGCTTCCTCTGTTTTCGGGTGGCTTGGGTGGTCGCGCCCTGGTGTGGACGGCGATATTCATCGCGGTTTCTCCGGTAATGGTTTTTTACAGCCGCTATTTCATCCACGAAATGCTGCTGGTATTTTTCACGGCGCTGACTTTGGGTGCGGGCTGGCGTTACGTGCAAACACCTTCCGCCCGCTGGGCTCTTGTGACAGGCGCGAGCCTGGGGTTGATGATCGCGACCAAGGAAACGTTCGTCATTACACTTGCCGCGATGGGCCTGGCGGGAATCGCCACGGCTTGGTGGGTGATGCCACAGGGCAGCAGTGTCAGGAGCCTGCTCTCGCTCTGGAGCTGGAAACACGCTGTGCTCGCATTTTGCGCGGCCTTCCTCGTGTGGCTGCTTCTGTTCAGTTCCTTCTTCACCAACTTTGCCGGCCTGGCAGATTCAGCGCGCACCTATCTTCCGTGGCTCAAGCGCGCCGGCGGGCGCTCGCCACACATTCATCCGTGGAGTTTCTATATCGAACGCCTCGCATGGTTTCATCCAACCAAGGGTCCGATCTCGAGTGAAGGGCTTATCCTGACACTGGCAACCGTCGGTGCCGTGGTTTCGCTCGGTTGGAAGAAATGTCCCCTGCACCGTTTCCTGGCGCTCTACACGGTTTGTCTCACGGCAGCCTACAGTGCAATTTCCTACAAGACGCCTTGGTGTCTGCTTAATTTCTATCTGGGAATGCTTTTGCTCGCCGGTATCGGCGCAGCGGCTCTGGTGGAATTCTTCCGGGCGCGGGCTTTGAAAGTTGTGCTTGTCGCAGTGCTCCTGGCTTTGACGTTGCAGCTCACGTGGCAATCCTGGCGGGGGAGCTTTGTTTATTCCTCCGACCGGCGAAATCCTTATGTTTACGCGCAGACCGTGCCCGATCTCTTGAATCTTGTGCAAAGAGCCGAAGGGCTCGCTCGCGTGGCACCGGCGGGATATGACACCATCGTCAAAGTCATTTCACCGCAAAGCGATTACTGGCCGTTGCCCTGGTATCTGCGCCGGTTCAAGCAGATGGGTTGGTATGATAAACTCCCGGAGGATCCGTTCGCGCCAATCGTGGTGGTTTCGTCCAAATTCGACGCAAAGCTGGACGAAAAGTCGGACAAGAAATGGATCATGGCGGGGCTTTCCCAACTGCGCCCTGGAAACGCTTTCGAACTCTATGTGGAGCTTGAGCTCTGGAAAAAGTATGTTGCCGCCTTGCCTCGCGATCAAGATTGACGAGATCCGTTCGGAACCTTGTTGGCATATTGGAGGCCTGAAACCACGCAATAATGAAGTCATCCGGCGGCGAATGTGAGTATTTCCTCCCGAGATTTCGATGCGCAAAAGATTCCAGGAACGCTTCCAGGAGACGACTTTGGCTTCAGAACTTCACCTGCTTTCGATTATTATCGCCATTCCCACCCCGGACACAAATGCGGACATTCTGCTTGCGAGTGGATGGAGGGATGCGAAGGTGTGGTGGTATTCGCAATTCAATACATAGTTCCAGAAAGTTCGGTGGCCATTACTGCATGAACACATTCCAACCCCCGAGGGCGCATTGAGTCTTCCTTATCGCCCGAGATCCTTTCAACCCCGCGAACCCAAGCACCGTAGAAACGGGAAGATTCGCGCCCGGGAAGTTCGGGTTCTTGACGACACCAAACAGCCTCTCGGCGTCATGCCTCTGGGCGAAGCCATCAAGCTGGCCTTGAGCAAGGGGCAGGACTTGATTGAGATCGCCCCCAACGCCGTTCCGCCTGTCTGCCGGATCATTGAGTACGGCAAATACCTCTATGAGGAATCCAAGAGGAACAAAGATTCGCACGGGAAGCAGGCCGGCAACAAAATGAAGGAGCTTCAGCTCACTTCCGTGATTGATCCCCACGATTTCGCGACCAAGCTGAATCACGCCATCGGATTTCTGTGCGATGACATGAAGGTCCGCATAAAGCTGCGTTTTCGAGGACGTCAGCGTGCGCACAAGGAATTTGGCTTTGAAGTGGTGAACAGGTTTGTGCGTGAAGCCGCTGCTTGGGGGCAGGCGGACTCGCCGCCGAAAATGCTGGGCGACCGGGATCTGAATGTCGTCCTCAGTCCCCTCCCTCGCGAGAAGCGTGGCAAGAACCCTCGCGAAGTGAAGGAGCCGAAGCCGGCCCCCGCCGCCGACTCAGCCCCTCTGCCTCCGAAAGTTACGACTTCCACGCCCACCAACATCGAGGAAAAGCCCTGAGCTGCGTTCATGAGATAGGCGTTCGGAATTCCGCGCTCCAACTGAATTGGCACGGCTGAGCAAGCCTCGTCGCCGATTGCAGTCCTTGATTCCCGTCCGCCGCCAGGGAGAGAAGACGCCGAGGCTTTGACCGGCGATGCGCCGCTGCGACAAGGTTAACGGGCAGGTAACACCTCCAAAAATCGGACGTGAATCGAGGCCATGAACCCGTGACGCAATCCGACATGGAGAATTCAGCACGGAGTTTTGGAGGACACAGAGGATACAACTCTCTGCGTCCTCCTAAACTCTGTGCTTTATTTTCCGGTTCATGAAGAGATCATTCCACTGTCAGGACAGTGTAGCCCCCGGACTTTTCATCAGCCTGAATTTTTAGGAGTCCGCGCTTCTGCGCTTCCCCCAGCAGGTCGTTGAATGAACGAAATCCGTGGGCGCGCTCGTTGAATCCTGGATGTCGCCGTTTGATCGCCTGCTTGATCATGGACCCCCAGATCGCCTCATTCTCACCTCGCTCCTCGGTGATTGCCTCGAGAGTTTCAACCACCAGGTCAAAGGCTTGTTCGAGCGAAGGGCCCTTGTTTTCTCCTGCGACAGGCTTGATCGGGGCGGAGACAGTCACGGCGGTCCGTCGTCGCGCCTTCGACGGCTCCGAGCGCATCAGGTCGTCGTAGTAGATAAACTCATCGCAATTGTTGAGGAACAGATCGGATGTGGAATTCTTCACGCCCACGCCGATGACGGTCTTTGCATTCTCGCGGAGCTTGCTTACGAGGGGTGAGAAATCGGAGTCACCGCTGATGATGACAAATGTATCGACGTGTTCCTTCGTGTAGCAAAGGTCCAGCGCGTCCACCACCATGCGGATATCGGCGGAGTTCTTGCCGGACTGGCGCAGGTGCGGGATCTCGATGAGTTCGAAGGCGGCCTCGTGGAGGCCGCGCTTGAAATCCCTGTAACGATCAAAATCGCAATACGCCTTCTTCACGACGATATGCCCTTTGAGCAGGAGGCGTTCGAGAACCTTCCGGACGTCAAACGGGGGGAAATGGGCGTCACGCGTGCCGAGCGCAATGTTCTCCAGATCGAGGAACACCGCCATCGTCGTGTCTGTCTCTTCGTTGTTCATTGAATGATGCAGCAGGCTATTCCTGGACCAGGGTGGCTTTGTGAAGTTTGAGGAATCGCTCAACCACAACTTTGCCTGAGAGGGAATTGGGACTTCTTTTCGCCCCGTCCTTGAGGAGTTTGTAATGAACCAGGCTTTTGCCAACAATTCCTATCGTCATGTGGGAACTTACCATCCGCCAGATTTGACCGCTTTGAAGCGGTTGCAGTGGGCCCCGGCTCTTTTGAATCGTTCGTTTCATGTTCAACAACCTAGCAAGGTTTCCAGCAGAACCGAGCAGAATAATTGGGAAGATCTCATTGGCGCTACGCGATGCTTTCGCGCCAGGACGACGAGAACATCCATTTCTGGCATACACCCAAGGTGTTGCTGTCGCCCGCGCAGCCGTCGAAATTCAACAAGCTGGGTAACTGCGGTTCGCCCATCGAGACGGAGGCTGGCTGGCTGTTCTTGAGCCACGGTGTGGGTGCGATGCGGAAGTAATGTCTCGGAGCAATGCTGGACGGAAGCGAACTCGTCATTCCCCACGCCATGAGCAACTCCGCCACCAGTTTCACCACCGTGACGCCGGGTGGATTGCTGGGAGCGATGCAGTGAGAAGCGTGCCGTCGGCGAATCAGTGGGGTTCGCCTTGTTTCCGCTGCTTTCGAAGCGTTCTGAGGTGGCCGTAACCTACGAGCTTCCGACGTTGTTCATCCCAGAGCCGGAACGTGAACGATTTGAAACTGGAGAAAAGTGTGATGGGCTTCACCGTCTGGAAGAGCGGCTCCGCCTCGTGACACTTTTCCAGGTGGTAATTCGGAATCCGGGGGCTCAGATGATGGATGTGATGAAACCCGATATTGCCCGAGAACCATTGCAGCACCTTGGGCAATTTGTAGAACGAACTTCCTTTCAACGCCGCCTCCGCGTAATCCCAATCGCTGCTGCGTTCCCAGTAAACTCCCTCGAATTGATGCTGCACATAGAACAACCATACCCCCGCTGAGCCGGCCACCATCCAGATCGTCAACTGAATCACCAGATAAGCCTGCAGGCCGAACAGCCAGATCAAGCCGGCGGCGATGGCCCCGACACCGAGATTCGTCCAATAGACAGAGTATCGCTCCCTCGAGGGTGCCTTGAGCGAGGGCACACGCTGCATCACCAGAAACAGGAAAAGCGGCGCCAGCACGAAGAGCACAAACGGATTGCGTGCGAGCCGGTAGGCAAACTTCTTCCAGCGCGACGAATCGAGATACTCCTGCACGGTCAGCGTCCAGATGTCGCCCGTTCCGCGGCGGTCCAGATCGCCCGAGCTCGAGTGGTGGATGGCGTGTTCCCAGCGCCAGTGAAAGTAAGGCGTGAAAGTCAGCAGGCCGGTGATGGCTCCCAAAATGTGATTGGCTGTCTGTGATTTGAAATACGACCCATGCCCGCAGTCATGGAAGATGATGAAAACCCGTACCAGAAAAGCGCCTGCCAGAACCGCCATTGGCACCGTAAGCCACCAGGAAACCGAAAGACTGAAGTACATCAAACACCAGAGCGCCACATAAGGAACCAGGGTGTTCACAAGCTGCCAGATCCCGCGCCCGACGGAGGGCGTCTGGTAACGCATTACAATTTCCTTCCAACTGGAATTGTTGGTCTGGCCGTCGTCCCCGCCCTGTTGCCCGGCAACTTGCCGACCCGCTTCCCCTCCAATATCCCGGGAGATTGCTGATTCAACAAGCGTGGCGGTCGCAGGTGTATGGCGGATGCCGGTGCTGGATATCAAATCGCTTTTCGTCATTTTAAGTTCTGTTTTCAATCGATTGCCAAAAGATGGGGATCCAAGTCTTGGAAAACCACGGGGCGAGAATACGCTGGAATTCTGCCAGCGGCAACCGCTGAAAACAGAAAATCTTTGGGCTTAAAACCCACAGTTTCCTCATGCCAGGGACACGAAGGACGCAACACCAGAGAGCGGGCTTTGCCATTGCAGACGTCCGCTTCATCCACTCAATATTCAACATCCCAACAAGGGCAGTTGAAACCACGGATGGACACGGATGGACGCAGATTTGAACAAGTTGCAAAAGACATAGAGATCAGCAGCCGGGTGAGCTGTTCACTCCAGGAACATCTGTGTTCATCCGTGATCACGGCAATTGTTTCACGCGATAAAACTGCTGTGGTTGCGCCAAAGCAATCGGAACCGTGAGTTCGATCGCGGCTCCGTTGCTGATGGTCGTGGTGCCGGGAACTTCTGACCACTGGCCCGCAGACAAGTCCGCCCGGCTTTCGATGGCGTAGCTTCTTCCGGAGCTGGAGGGAAAACTGAGGCGCAGTTCATTTCCAAAAAAGCTGACATCGGTGATGCGCAACTCGGACGGCTGAGGGACGACATCCAGCGCATAGACCCCTTGCGAGCCATCCCTGAACGTGGCTTGAAACGCCACCGCTCCGCCCGCATCAAGTCCGTCGCGCGAGAAATTCAATCCGGTGATCGTCTTGCTCTGAATCGATTCGCCGAGCGCGATGACTTTGAGCAACTGACCGCCCCTCATGTTGTAGATGCCGGCCTGGCCGCCGGAGCCGGTCCCGAGAAAAACCAGGCCCGCCTCGTTGAAAGCCACGTCGCCGATGCCGGTGAAATTGCCGGAGCCGCCGGGAATGGCCGTGGCGGTGTCGGCGATTCGAAGCGGCGGCCCTTGTGGGAGCGCGGTGAGAGCTCTGGTGTAAAGGCCTTGCTGCCCATTTGAACCGCTGCCGACAAACGCCACGCGTTCGCCGTGGAGGCTCGGCGCGCCGGGAAACGCGATGAAGTTGCCCGACCCGCCCGGAATTGTGGTGGAGGTGTCGGCGATGACCAGCAGCGTTTCTTGCGGCGGCGCAAGGAGGACTCTGTTGGAAAGGCCAGCGAGGGCTCTGGCATAAACGCCTTGTTGCCTACCCGAACCGCTGCCCACAAACGCCACCCGCCGGCCGCTGAGGCTCGGGGCGCTGGGAAAGGCGATGAAGTTACCCGACCCGGCGGGTATTGCCGTGGCGGTATCCACAATGCGTAGCGGCGGCTCTTGCGGCGGTGCGCCGACCGCTCGCGTGTAAAGGCCTTGTTGCCCACCCGCACCGTTGCCCACGAACGCCACCAGCCCGTCGCTGAGGCTCGACGCGCTGGGAAAGGCGATGAAGTTGCCCGTTCCGCCTGGAATCGCGGTCAATCCATCCGCGGCCAGTTCGAAAATCGGCGACGGAGCTGTCGAGGGGGCGCCCTGGATCCGCATCTTGAGACTGCTAGTGTAGTGTCTCTTAAATAACTTTACGTTTCTTCTTTTTGCCACGAGGCTGGGTACAGCCGGGTTTGATCCCCTCCAGTTTGGCCCGCGCCCGCTCAAGCTTCTGGATAATGTCGGCCACCTTCGCCGTCCAGATGAAAGGCT
>SIBF01000162.1 GCA_009695275.1 Pedosphaera sp.
ACCGGGCGCCGAAAACATTCTGGCCTTGCGCTGCATCCATGCCAGCCGCCGACTTGATGAGTTCTGGAAAGAGCGGCTCAATGCTCACGCGGCCAGCAACGATTGCTTGGCGCTAACTGCCTAACAGAAGAATTCTGTCGTGCGCCCTCAAACCTCTCCGAGTCAAATTGCTCCTTGACAATCCCAAAGTGGGCGGTGCATCCCGAAATTGTTGGTGCGCAACAAGACCTGAGCGCGCTCGGTCTCCGAACGCAGCGGGAGGGTGCGGAGTAGCTCCAAGATTTTGGCCGATGCTCCGGGATGTTTCCTTCCGTTGCGGACGGGGACCGTCCGCGCGCAGCCAACAACTTCGGAATGCACAGCACATGACCGGCTGTGATTAAAAGTGGGTGAGGCAAGTGAAAGGTTGCGGCATCGCCCGTTGTTTCCCTCTTCCTGCGGGAGAGGGATTAAGGGTGAGGAAGAAGCTCCCAAGAGACGTGGTAGGCTCGATCACTCCGAAGCGCTTTGGAGTGGATGCATTCTCCCTCACACCGGCCAGGACTTCCAGCTTTGCCCCACGACTGGCCACTCAGAGAGACGCAGGCCCGGCTACTCTGGTCGCGTGCCTGGCGAAATTCGTCTTTGTTCTTCCCGGACCATCCCCTCTACTTTCGAAGCAATGAATTTCCTCTGGATTTTGCTTTGTGGCTTCACTGTTGCCGTCCATGCCGAAAACTGGCCCCAGTGGCGCGGGCCGCGGCTCGATGGCACGAGCCTGGAGAAGAACGTGCCGATTCATTGGAGCGCGACGAGCAACGTGGTATGGAAGGCGGAACTTCCCGGCTTGGGACACGCATCGCCGATTGTGTCAGGCAGCAGGATCTTCATCGTCAGCTCGATGACAGAAACTCAGGAGAGAGTGCTGCTGTGCCTGGATCGCGCGACAGGTGGCATCGCCTGGCGGCAGACAGTGGTTCAATCACCTCTGGAGAAGAAACATTCGCTCAACAGTCACGCATCGAGCACGCCAGCGTGTGACGGCGAACGCGTGTTCACGGCATTCCTCGACCGCAACGAAATGCTCGTCGCGGCATACAGTCTCGAAGGTAAACAGCAGTGGATTGTTCGTCCTGGAAAGTTTTCGTCCATGCACGGCTTTTGCAGCTCACCCATATTGTATAAAGACAAGGTCATCATAAATGGCGACCACGATGGCGATGGGTTCATGGTGGCGCTGGACCGCAAGACTGGAGCAGAACAATGGCGCATTGACCGGCCAAACAAGACTCGGAGTTATTGTGTGCCGTTGATTCGCGACATCGATGGGCGGCCGCAAATGGTCCTCACCGGCAGCAAATGCACTGCAAGCTATGACCCAAACAATGGCTGCCTGCACTGGATGATGGACGGTCCCACCGAGCAGTTTGTGGCCTCGCCGGTGTTCAGTGAAAGGGACGATCTTGTGGTCATCACTTCAGGGTTTCCGGAGTATCACACACTGGCGATCAGAGCCGATGGCAAGGGTGTGGTGGGTCAGGAAAAGGTGGCGTGGCGAACGACCCGAGGCGCGGTTTATGTGCCCTCGCCTGTCATCGAAGGCGAATACTTCCTCATCATCTCGGAGGCGGGCGTGGCTCATTGCTTCGAGACGAAGACCGGGAAAATCCTCTGGCAGGAACGGATGGGCACGCATCACGCCTCGATGGTGTCAGCAAGCGGGCTGGTCTATTTCCTTAACGACAAAGGTGTGATGAACGTGGTGAAGCCTGGCGCGCGTTTCGAGTCCGTGGCGCAGAATGAAATCGGGGAGACGACGTTTGCATCCCCGGCAATCAGTGACGGCCAGATGTTCATCCGAACAGAGAAACATTTGTTTTGTATTGGCCGGCGGTGACAGGGGAGTTCCAAGTGTCGCCCACAGGTTTAAGCTCAATCCTGTCAGCCGAAACAGTTTTGCAATCTCCAGTGAGTGACTCTTGGACAATCCCGGACAACACCCGTCGTGGCGATCAGTAAACCTTGCGCAGATGCGAGGGGAGAATGTTCAGCTCGGACCGGTACTTGGCAATGGTGCGGCGGGCGATGATGACACCTTTTTGGGCAAGTATCTTGACGATCTCCTCGTCGGACAACGGCTTGGCGGTGTCCTCGTCCTTGACCATGCCGGAAATCATGTCCTTCACGCTGGTGTTGGACATGTTCGTGCCGCTCGAAGTCTGAATGCCGGAGGTGAAGAAGTACTTCATCTCAAAGATGCCTTGCGGGGTCTCCATGTATTTTCCAGAAACCGCGCGGCTCACGGTCGTCTCGTGGACGCCGACAACTTCCGCCACCTGCACCATCGTCAGTGGCTTGAGATGAGACACGCCCTTCTCCATGAAATCGCGCTGCCGTTTCACGATCTCCCTGGCGATATTCCCGATTGTTTGCTGTCGCTGGTGGAGGCTCTTGATGAGAAATTTTCCGGCGCGGATCTTCTCGCGAATGTACTCCCGGACCTCGGGTGAGCTTTGTGCCTGCGACATCAGATCCTTGTAGGTATTGCTGATGCGCAAGTGGGGCACCTGGTCATTATTCGTCGCCACGACAAAATCAGAGCCTGACTTGGTGACGAAAACCTCGGGCAGGATGTAATGCTGGTTGTCAGGAAGGAAAGCGCGGCCGGGGCGCGGTTCCAGCATGGCGATGTTCTCCATCGCATCCTGGATCTCATCCACTTCCACTTCCAGTCCGCGGGCCATCTCCGGAATCCGCCGTTTGCCGAGCGCCTCCATGAACCGGTCCAAAATCTGATACTCGAGGGTATCCTTGCGGTTGGTTCGTTCGAGTTGAAGCATGAGACACTCCCGGAGATTGCGCGCTCCGACTCCAGGAGGGTGAAACGCTTGAATGACCTTCAATGCTTCCATGACCTTCTCGGAAGGGATATTGGTGGAGAAGGCCAGTTCATCGATTGATGACTGCAGGAAGCCGTAATCGTCAATGTTACCGATGATCATCTCGGCGATCGAACGGTGTTCCTCGGACAATTCCGACACGCGAACCTGTTCGAGGAGAACTTCCTGAAGGGAAGTTCCGGCCACAAGCGAGTCAAACATGAACTGCCGGCGTTCTTCATCCTCGGCGGAATGGCGTATCGACGAGTTTACCTGGGAATAATTATCACGCCAATCCTGATCAATCTGGCTGAGGCGTTCGAACTCCGCCTGAAAATCATCCATGGTCTCTTTGGTTGATTTATCTGTCGCAGACTCCGACGACATGTCGGCGGGAGGTTCCGCCGGATCCAGGGATTGAGCCGGAGAGGCTTCCGTCTCATCATCTCCATTCGCACGATCCTCCTGATCCGTCTCGATCTCTTCAAGCACCGGGTTCTGCTGAAGTTCTTGAGCAACGAGCGCTTTCAACTCCAAGGTGGGCGCTTGCAGCAGCGCCAACGATTGTTGAAGCTGCGGCGCCAGCACCTGCTGTAGCGACATTCGCTGCGATAGATGTAAGCCTTGTGCCATTTCGTGTTGATTCTTAACCGGTCTGTTTAATATCTCAAGGTCGAACACTTGCGGAAGAATTGTCCTCCATCTCGCGAGTGCCGCACTCGAAACTTGGACCAAAATCATTGCCCGCCCCCGCCATGACTCTTAGGGTGGTCCCGTGGCCGTGCAACTCACAATTCTCGGAAGCGGATCAGGAGGCAACTGCGCCTTTCTGGAAGCAGGTGAAACCCGATTGCTAATCGATGCTGGTTTCAGTGGCCGCCAGATACGGAACCGCCTCCAGAGTATCGGTCGAACTCCGGAAACATTGAGCGGAATTCTCATCACTCATGAACATTCCGATCATATCCAGGGACTAAACGGCCTTTGCGCGAAGCTTCAGATCCCCATTTACTGCAACCGGCTCACCAAGGATGCCATCGAAAGTTCTCTGCAATCGAAGTTCAACTGCCGCATCTTCGCCACTGGCGCGAGCTTCGATGTCGGTGAAGTGACGGTCGATACTTTCTCCGTTCCGCACGACGCTCAAGATCCCGTGGGTTTTCTGCTTCATGCTGACGGAAACCACGTTGGTTTCCTCACCGACCTCGGACATGCCACGAAAATGGTCGTTGAAAGGGTCCGCAAAGCCGAAGTCCTGATCCTTGAAACCAATCACGACACCAAGCTTCTCCAGGATGACACCAGGCGTCCCTGGAGCGTGAAACAGCGCATTTTGAGCAGGCACGGACATCTTTCCAATGATGCGGCTGCCGAAGTCGCCACTCAGATCGTCTCAGAAAATCTCCGTCACCTTTACCTTGGACACCTGAGCAAAGACTGCAATCGGCCGGAGATGGCGTTTCGAGCTGTTAGCGAAAGACTCACTGGCATTGGAGTAACTCACGTCCGCATCGAGACGACATCACAAGATGCCGTCAGCCCCACGTTGTCGCTTTGAGCCGGGTTTTCAATTCAAGACCAAACTCAGTCTTGTCCCCCAACTTCGCACACTCTTAAATCGACGGGCTCGCGCTCCCGCTTTTCACGTGACCGACAAAATGAACTCGTGCCATCGTAATCAATCGTGACACCCAACGAAGCCATCGCTCTTTTAACCAGGTTCCGCGCCGGAGAAGTATCTGCCGATCGTGTGCTTCGCGCATTTCAATCCGCGCCACTCGCCGACCTCGGTTTCGCACAGGTGGACACTCATCGCGCGCTAAGGAAGGGATTTCCTGAAGTCATTTTCGGAGCCGGGAAGACACCGGCACAACTGGTGAAGATTGCGGAAAAGCTCTTCGCTCATGAACAACGCGTGCTCGTCACTCGCGTCACTGCCGAGCACGTGAAAGTGCTCAGGAAACAGTTTCAGAAACTTGCCACCCACTACGAAGCCGCCCGTTGCGTGACCGTTGAGCGGAAGCCACTGCCGAAACGACCAGGCTTCGTCGCCGTGCTCTGCGCTGGCACCAGCGACCTGCCGGTGGCCGAGGAAGCCGCCATCACCGCCGAAATCATGGGCAATCGCGTCGAGCGGATTTACGACGTGGGAGTTGCCGGCCTGCACCGGCTGCTGGCTCGGCTGGAGTTGATCCAGCGGGCGAACGTGCTCGTCGTTGTCGCAGGGATGGAAGGCGCTTTGCCCAGCGTCGTATGCGGACTTGTCGCGCGGCCGGTGATCGCCGTGCCAACGAGCGTCGGTTACGGCGCGAATCTCGGCGGCATCACCGCGCTCCTCTCCATGCTCAACAGTTGCAGCAGCGGCGTCACCGTGGTGAACATCGACAACGGCTTTGGCGCCGGCTACGCCGCCGCGCAGATCAACGCGCTGGCGGGGAGCAACGAGTAATCCGCCATCAGCAATTGGACCCCTTACGTTTTAATTCTCACTCCTTTCCCAATGAAAACTCTCTATCTCGACATCTTCAGCGGCATCAGCGGCGACATGTTTCTCGGTGCGATGATTGACCTTGGCGTGGACGCCCAAGAACTCCAAACCGAACTTCAGAAGCTCAAGCTCGGCGAGGACTGGCACATGCACGTCCACCGCGCGAGAAAGTCGCACATCGAGGGAGTGAAGTTCGACGTGCATGGCTCTCATTGCCACGATCATGATCTGAACCACAGTCATGAAGAACATTCACACTCAAAAACTCACGATCACGGCGGCGATCATCATGACCACTTCGAAGGCCAAACCCACGGCCCGCACGGCGGCCCGCTGGTGCAAACGAAGAGCGGACGTGTCGAGTTGAGTGTTTTTGAAACGAATGTTCCACCGCGTTTCCGGCTCTATTTCTTCGATGCACACGGTCACGCGACGAAGCCCGCTGGCGCAAACGCGGTGAATCTGACAACCCTTCGCATCGGAAGGAAGCGGCAGTCTTTTAAGTTCAAAGCCGTTGGCGATTATTTGGAGGCCACCGTTGAACTCCCTGAACCGCACGAGTTTGTTGCCACGCTCGAACTCAAGCGCGGCGGCAAGGTGGAGAAGATCAAGACGCAATTCATCGAAGAGCATCATCACCACGATCAGGCCCCCCAACACGCCGGTCATTCGCACGATCACATCGATCACAACCATGATCACGGCGGTCATGACGAACATCACCACGAACACGGACGGAATTTCGCTGACATCAAGCACCTCATTCAGTCGAGTTCCCTCTCTCGATGGGTAAAGGAAAAGTCCGTCGCTGTCTTCCACCGTGTTGCCGTTGCCGAAGGCAAGATTCACGGACACCCGGCGGAAGAGGTTCACTTCCACGAAGTCGGTGCGCTCGATTCGATCATCGACATCGTCGGTTCTTGCATCGCGCTGGAACTTCTGGGCAAGCCGCGGATCCTCGCAGCCCAGGTCGTCGAGGGCACGGGCTGGGTGAACTGCGCCCACGGGCGTTTCCCGGTGCCGACGATGGCTACTCTTTCAATTCTTGGCGCGCGTGGAATCGCCGTGAGCCAGTGCGAGGAGCCGCATGAACTCGTCACTCCCACAGGCGCGGCGCTGCTTGCTGAGTTCGTCGAAAGCTTTGGCCCGATGACCGGACTCGTCGCCGAACACATCGGTTACGGCCTGGGCACGCGGGATAACAAGACGCGTCCGAATGTGCTCCGGGCCGTGCTGGGCAGGACGGAAGCAATCAGTGATCAGTTGTCAGTCACCAGTTCAACAAATGCCACTCGTCGGCCTTCCCTTGATTGGGAGACCGACAGCGTCGCCATTCTTGAGACAAACCTCGATGACTGCACCGCCGAGCTGCTTGGCTTCGTAATGGAACGCGTCTTTGCTTTTGGAGCACTGGATGCCTTCCACACGCCAGTTCAGATGAAGAAGAACCGGCCAGGCGTCTTGCTGTCGGTGCTTTGCGCCCCCACCGATTCGGATAAACTGACTGAACTCCTGCTCCGTGAAACCACCGCGTTCGGCGTGCGGCGATCCATCACGGAACGCCGGAAATTGAAACGAGAGGTCGTTCGCGTTGAGACTCGTCATGGCGAGATTGAAGTCAAAGTGGGCCGGCTGAACGGTCAAGTTATCCAGGCTGCTCCGGAGTTCGAATCCTGCAAAGCGGCCGCGCTCAAACACGGAGTTCCATTTCAGGAAGTCTTTAACGCAGCCAAGAAAGTCCGCCTTCCGCGAAAGCCCAATTCGTCCAGAACTTCATGATCGGTTGCGCGATTTCCATTCTGACCTGAGTTCTGCCGTGGCACTTTGCAAGTGCCTGCAAGGCATTGGTCTCAATAGTGGGTTTGCCCAACGCCCGAGTAAACCCTGCAAAGAATGAGGCTAAATTCCAGCAAGTGAGCCGAATGTGAGCTCTTACCTCAATCAATCACCCATGTGGCAAAAAATGATCGGCCTTTGACAACGTGGAAGAGGCGGAGGGGTACTGGCACGGCCATTAATGCTTTCAGCAATGACAAAGCCCGGTTAACCGCGAACTGCCTGAAACCATGAACATATTCTCCATCTCCAAAAGTATGACGCCCGGAGTCAGCCCAGCCGCGTCGCATCGCGGCCTTTTCGATGCGCTACCATTGATTTTCCTCGGTTTGTGGATCGCCCTGGTCGGACGCTTCCTTTACGCATTCGCAAGCTCAGGCTGGGCGTGGGTGCCTCGATAGCCTTCTGGCGGACGGCGGTGGGATCAGAGGTGGATTCCGGATCGGGCGGCGGGATCGGTCTGTCTCAGGATGCCATCTAGCACGGAAGTCATTTTTGTAATCCGTTCGGAGATGTGCGCAGTGGATCCCAGTGAAGCCGGATCCAAAGGACTGAAGTAGTTCACCAGAAAATCAGCATTCGCACTGTCAGCAATCCTCTCCAGTAACGACTCGACCTCCCGCCCTTCAAACAAGGCGCCTTCAAGCAAGGCGACCAGCACAAGCTTCTCTCGATCATTCCGCTTCAGGCTCGTCTGCAGCCACTCAATAGCTGCCTGTGGCAACGTCTCGCTGGCCAGTGTCGCCACCATGATCATATCCGCAGAGGCACCGCTGCGGCTGGCTGCCACAAGCTCATCGGTAAACCGGAGGCTCTCGAACATCCAGCAATCGCAGAGCATGTCGAACTGCGTCTCAAGACGCTCCTCCAGATTGCGGACGGTGGCGGCTGCCTTTTCCGCGCAAGCCTCATTCGCGCACACGACGGCAATCCGAAATGCTGACGTTGGCGCTCCGTCGGTGGTTTCCTCGCTCGATGAGTCTGAGATTGGAGATTTCATAAAACGTGCTTGGACAAGACAACATGGACCCAATATTCCAATTTCGCAAAGACTACTTATTCACTCAATTCACATTGCCGACATTCATCGGCCAAACTCAAGGTTTCTCCTTTTTTTCACCAAGCCGCCACTTATTCTGTCGCGCAACAAATGCAAAACGACGGACTTGAGCTTCCAACACCCCGGATTGTGCCACCACTCGATCCGGGCTTCTGTCCCGCCGCTCTGGCGACGAGAAACTTCATCGCGGCAGTAACAGCGTCGGGCCATGCGATGCCGATCCGGATCGCACTCGAACAAGCGGACGGCTCCGTGTTCCTATTTTCGACGCAGATCTTTGACGAAACTGATCGACGCGAAGCGGGCAACTTCATCCATGTCGAGCGACTTGTGAAATTCCTGCTCTGGAGCCGGGGCGGCTGGCGTGTTTACCTCGATACGCCGAAAATAATCGGGGACCGGTTGTCGTGCCACTTCAGTGAGACGCCGACAGGCAGGTTTGATTCCACCACCATTGGGGAGAAGATCTACGATCGCCCAATCGAAGTGGTCATCACCCGCGATATTCCACCGTCTCGCAGCGCCACCAAACCCCTCGGGCGGCACCTTGATGGATGCCGCATTGGATTCGACCTCGGCGGGAGTGACCGCAAAGTCGCCGCAGTGATTGATGGCCGGGTGGTGTTCAGCGAGGAGACGGTTTGGGATCCTTATTTTCATCCCGATCCGCAGTACCACTTCGACGGCATCATGGACTCGCTCAAGAAAGCTGCCGCGCATCTTCCTCGCGTGGATGCAATCGGCGGAAGCTCTGCCGGTGTCTATGTCAACAATCGCGTCAAGGTCGCGTCACTCTTCCGCGGAGTGGCCCCCGACCTTTTCAACAGGCGCGTCAAGGATCTTTTCCTCGAGATTCAGCGAGCTTGGAACGGCGTGCCGCTTGAAGTCGTCAATGACGGAGAAGTCACGGCACTCGCCGGATCAATGGCGCTCGGCAAGAATGCTGTCCTTGGCCTCGCCTTGGGCACCAGTCTCGCTGCGGGCTTTGTCACGCGCGACGGCAACATCACCTCGTGGCTCAACGAACTGGCCTTCGCCCCGCTGGACTACCGACCCGACGCGCCTCGTGACGAATGGAGTGGCGACTACGGCGTCGGCGCTCAGTACTTCTCCCAGCAAGCTGTCGGACGTCTCATCCCCTCCGCTGGCATCGCGGTGGACTCCAAGCTGCCCCTGCCGGAAAAACTGAAACATGTTCAGGCATTGATGGCTCAAGGCGACGGACGGGCACGAAGGATTTACGAAACGATTGGCACCTACCTCGGTTACGCCCTGGCGCATTACGCCGACTTCTACGATTTCGAGCATGTCCTTATCCTTGGCCGCGTGACCAGCGGCCAGGGGGGCGACGTTATCCTTGATCTAGCCAGGCAAGTCCTGCACGCGGAATTCCCCGACATGGCGGATCGGATCGCTTTTCACGTCCCTGACGAGAAGGACAAACGCCATGGTCAAGCGGTGGCGGCGGCGAGTCTGCCTCAATCACATTCAATTCAAGAAATCGAATGAATCGAATGACACAGATCGCTTTACGCTTCGCCTGCGTTCTGCGATAGTTTTGACATGAAATCCGCGACGCAGAGTTACCAAGCGACAGTAGATCTCAACGGAGGGGTTCGGCTGCTTCAGCCACTCAAACTCAAGAGGCCGGCGAAGGCACTGGTCACCATCCTTCCAGATGACACCGACGAAATATCATTGTTGAGCGAGGACAGCCTCGCCCAGGACTGGAACCGACCCGAGGAGGACAAAGCATGGGAACACCTGCAGCCGGGTCGGTAGTTCTGGTCTCATTTCCTTTTTCCGACTTAAGCGGCGCAAAACTCCGTCCGGCGGTTGTCCTTGCCCCGGCGGACTTTGGGGACTGTGTGCTCTGCCAAATCACGAGCAAGGCTTACGCAGACCCCAAAGCCATCCGGCTGCTAAATTCCGATTTCACTATCGGAAGCCTCCGGCGCGAGAGTTTCATGCGGCCGGGCAAACTCTTCACCGCGAGTCCGCGACTCATTGCCTGCGAGTTGGGCAAACTCTCGGCGGCCAAGTTTGGCGAGATCCTTTCTGTTGTGCATAACCTGTTCATCAACGAGGCAGCTCCACCTGATCCCTACAAATCGTTCGTTGATGCTTGCGCCAAATTCCTTCAAGTGGGCAGGAGCTGGCCGCTCGGCGGCTTTCCCAACTGCCCTCGCCCGACTCTCGCGCCGGATGCGCCAAAAGTTCTGATCTTTTCCCCGCACCCGGACGATGAAGTCATCATCGGTGGGTTGGCATTGCGTCTCCTCCGCGAAGCCAGATGGAATGTGATCAATGTTGCCGTCACCCAGGGAAGCAACAAGGCCAGACAGGCCGAGCGCCTTGCCGAGCTGCGCGCTTGCTGCGACTGCATCGGGTTTGGCTTGATCCAGACCACGCCAAATGGATTGGAAAAAGTGAACGTCAGGACGCGCGAACAGGAGCCGGCGCATTGGGCGCAGTCGGTCAAAGTCATCGCGGACATCCTCGCGCAGCACCAGCCTCGGGCGATTTTCTTCCCACACGAAAGCGACTGGAACAGCTCACACATTGGCACGCATCATCTGGTGATCGACGCGTTGAAGACCCTCGGCCCTGGCTTTTCCTGCTTCGCCATTGAGACGGAATTCTGGGGCGCGATGCCGTCGCCAAACTTGATGGTGGAAATCAGCACGCCGGACTTGGGCGACCTGATTACAGCCTTGACCTTCCATGTCGGTGAAGTGAAGCGCAATCCGTATCACCTCTCCCTGCCTGCATGGATGATGGATAATGTCCGTCGCGGAGGCGAAGTGGTCGGAGGCCAGGGAGGTGTGGTGCCAGACTTTACCTTCGCGACGCTGTACCGGCTCCAAAAATGGGCTGAAGGCAAACTGCAAAATGTTTTTGAAGGCGGGCGAAATGTCGCCGCCGGCGAGAATCCTCTCAAATTGTTAAGCTGACGGACGCCGAGCCCTACTCAGTGTCGTTTGCGAGAAACTTTTCGAGGAACTTTTCGGGCGTGAGTCCGCCTTCGCTCAGGAGCGTCACCTTGGTCCAAGGCGCTGAAGGACGGCCTGTGGCGACGGTTTTCCATTCTTGAGCAACCTGCTTCCGGGATGATGACAACGGCCACGCGGCTTCGGACTTGCTCGCCTGCTTCCGCAATTCACTCCAACGCGAGAGCCACACGTAGCGGACGGGCAGGTGCGCCAGTGCGACGCGCTCGAGAAATCCGGGTTGATTCCGAACGGCTCGTTCCGCCTCCTGCCAGAGCTTCTCCGCCTTGGCGAGGTGCTCGTAGCTCAGGAAGGGCACATCCGTTTTCGAGAAGCACGTCAGCTTGAAAGTGAACGAGGCGTCATGCATCAGTTCCAAGTAATGGAGGATCGGCTCCGCGGCGTCGTGGCCGTAGTAGCCTGCCACAAACTCCCGGATTAATTCGCGCCCATCTCGCTTCGGATTCCACAGCAATTGTGCCAAAACCCAGGCGCGCATCTCCGCCATCTCCGAGCCATGCGATTGATACGCGCCCTGTTCGAAGATGCCACGGACGTTGTGCGCCGCGAAAAAGCGGACGTTGGAATCCAGCGTAAACCAGTTCGGATGCGGTTGCACGTAGTGTGCGAAGTCTGTGGTGTAATCCCAGATGTAAAGCCGGTCGCAGATCCGTGCCCAGCCCCGGATGTCCTCCTCGAAAGTTGAGTTCGAGGGGTGATTCAGCGGCTCGCGGAAGTTGCACTCGATGGAACAGAGCCGGACGATCACATTGGGTCGCGGGCGCAAAGTCTTTGGCGGCTTGCGGGTGTACTGATAGGCAAGCGTATCGACGGCGACGCGTGGAAACTCCTTTTCAATCCTCTCTGCCACATAATTCACAAACGTGAGCATCGTCCCGGAATGACTGCCCTCGGCGTCATCCAGCGCTTTGCAGGATTCGCACTCACACGCCTTGTACCAGTCGTTCTGCGAAACCGAGACGATTGAAGCCTCCGGCGACTCGCGCAGCCACTCCTTGACGCGATCAACCATGAAATCGCGCAGTTTTGGATTCGTGAGGCAAAGCTGGGCACGATCCGCGGTTCGCTTTCCCTTGATCTCACTGAACCATTCCGGATGTTCGGCGAAGTGCTTATCCGGTGGAACCAGCGGGTAGAATGTGTGGACAAAACCTTTGTATCGGACGGAACCGCCGAGTTCGGCCGGGACTTGTGAGCTTTGACCATTGGCGCAGTTCCTCACGGACCAGAGCGCGTCGAATGCGGAATACCAAAACGGTTCGCGCATCTCGAAAGGTGGTTTGTAACGCACGTCGAGATTCTTGATCCGCAAGGTCGCCTTGTGAGGAATGTTCGTGGCCCAAGGCGTCCACCAGCGAACGCCGCACTCGTCCTGAAGAAAGCGGCTCACGGCGTAAACCGTCCCGCGAGGCTTGCCTCCGGCCAGCAACAGACGCCCACCTTTGATCTTCATCACGATTTCCTCCTGGCCGAACTCGGCAAGCGGCACTTCGGGGAAACACTGGGCAGCGGCTCGGCCCGTACCAACGATGATGGCCGATCGAGGCAAGCGCGCTCCAGCGGGCTCGGCGTGGAAGAATGCTCCTGTGACAGCGCCAAGGGTAGCCGCCAGTTCAGTCGCCGCAAATTTCTCCGGAGCGGCGGCATCAGCATCGTAAATGATGGGGCAGCTCGCCTTGCTGTGATCGCTGATGAGCAAAGCGGCCTTTGTACAGGTGGTGGCGACAAGAACAGTCACAATTGCATTGAGCGTTTTCATAATGAGTTCCTCATCAAGTGCGAGACTTTGTGTGCAACCTATACATCGCGCCATTCTCCTGCCGATCGAGCCGCCGGACAATGTGCGTTCAGCACTGTTGCATTGGAGATCATGTAATGTTAACCATCTCAAACCATGACCCAGATCAACCCGAGGCCCGCATTGCCTCACAGATCCTGATACAACCATGAATACCCAGTTCCTCTCCCGCCGTAACTTTCTCAAAGCCAGTGCCGCCACCGCTGCTGCACTCGCCACGACCACTCCGTCAAAACTCTTCGCCGCAGGAGAATACGGCGGGAAGAAGATTCCATTCGGCCTGCAGCTCTACTCCGTCCGCAACGAGTGCGCGAAAGACCTCGTTGGGACCGTGACTGCCGTGGCGAAGATGGGCTACAAGGGCGTCGAGTTCGCTGGCTACCACGGGCGCGACGCCGAGGCATTGCGCAAATTGCTGGATGATGTCGGCCTCAAATGCTGCGGCACGCATCTCAGCATCGACGCATTGCTGGGCGACACCTTGGCCAAGACCGTCGAGTTCAACCAGACCCTCGGCAACCCTTTCCTCATCGTGGCCAGCCTGGGGAATAAATACACCAAGACGCGTGCGGGCTGGCAGGAAGCCGCGGACCGCTTCAATGAAGCCGCCGACAAGGTGAAGCCGCAAGGGATGCGTGTGGGCTACCACAATCACAATATCGAGTTCAAAGCCATCGACGGCGAACTGCCCTGGGACACATTCTTCAACCGCGCGAAGAAGGAAGTCGTCATCCAGTTCGACACAGGGAACGGCATGGCCGAAGGCGGCGACCCCATGATCTTCCTGAAGAAACATCCAGGCCGCACCGCCAGCGTGCATGTGAAACCATTCTCGAAGGCCAGGCCGAACGCGCTCATCGGCGACGACGAGCATCCGTGGAAGGACATCTTCCGTCTCTGCGAAACCGTTGCGGGCGTGGAATGGTACATCATCGAATACGAGAGCGACGCTTTCGCGCCCCTCGTCAGTGTGGAAAAGACCATCGAAGTGATGCGCCGCTGGGGCAAGTGCTGAAGGAGTTCGGCTGGATTCTATCGTCCCGCCCGGCCAACGTGATCTAATTCATGGTGAGCACGCGGAGCGAAAGAGATGTTGTTCTCCCCAAATCCCCGCGTAAGCGAGGGCACCGCGGCCAGCGGCGTTTCGGGCGCACGGTCACACGACCGTTCTGGGGTCAAAAATCGTCGGAGTGATGCTTTTGTGGGCAGGAATTGCTCATTAGCCACGCGCTGTGGCGCTAGCGCGCG
>SIBF01000163.1 GCA_009695275.1 Pedosphaera sp.
CTCTGCTTGGTCTCGGGCAGCAATCGTGCGTTGAGGAAGTTGTTGGACGAGAAGTATCGCTTCGCCGCGTCGCGGACTTTCTCCACCGTGAGCGCTTTGGCGCGGTCGGGGGATTTCAGGATTTCGCTGAACGGCAGTTCGTTATCACGGTAGAACGCGAGTTTGCTCATCCAGAAGCTGTCCTCCTTTAAGCCGCGCTCGTAGTCGCGCAACAGCGTCTCCCGCACTTTCTCCAAGTTGTCTTTGCTCGGCCCGTTGGCCTGCAGATCTTTGATCTCATCCAGCACGGCCTTGGTCAGGTCGGTGACGTTGTCGGGGCTGCAGGTGAACGAGACGTCGCACGAGAAGGTTTCCTTGGGCTCGCGGCTCAGGTTGCCGGAAACATCCACTCCATAGACGCCGCCTTTGTCTTCACGCAGCACTTCACGCAAGCGGATGCTCAACACGTTCACCGTGGCAAACAAGGTGGTGCTTTCACCGATGCTCCAGCGGGCGTCGCCGTGAAAGGTCAGGCGCACGGTGCTCTTGGCTTCGAGACCCTTCTTCACCTCCACGTTCACCGCGCCTCGCTTTGCGTCACCGCCTACATCCTTGCCCTTCTCCTTGCGGTCGAGGCTGGGCAGGCTGGCGAGATACGTTTCCACCAGCGGACGCAGCTCCGCCGGCTTGAACGCGCCGACGAACACAAACGTGAAATCGCCCGCGTTCGCGAAACGCTCCCTGTAAATGCGCAACGCCGCCTCGCGGTCCAGTTCCTTGATCAGCTCCATCGTCATCGGCCGGTGGCGCGGATGGTCGCCGTAGAGCGCTTTCTCAATCGCGTCGCCGAAGATAACGTCGGGATTGCGTTCGCGATTCTCGATCCCGACCTTGACGCGGGTCACGTACGACTGAAACGCCTTCTCATCCGCGCGCGGGGCGGTGAATTGCAAGTTCATCAATTGGAACCACGTCTCCAAATCCTTCGGCGACGCCGATCCGCCCATAGTCTCTTCAAGTTCGTCGATGGATGTGCCGACCGACGCAATTTTCCCCGCGAGCTTCTTGCCCAACTGAATTGCGTCGTAGTCGCCCCAGCCGCTCTGCGAGAGGATGCCCGCCGCCATGGCCGCCGAGAGGAAATCCTTATCCGACACCAGGCTGTACCCGCCGGGGCTGAACGCGCTCATCAACACCTGGTCGTTCTTGAACGTCGTTGGCTTGAGCAGCACATGGATGCCGTTTGACAGCACCCACTCGGTCGCGTCCACGTCCGTGTGCTGTTTCTCCGAGACAATCCTGCCGGGCGCGGGCGTCTTCGCCATCAAGGGCGCATCCGACACGCCGTCCGAATAGGCTGCGATCTCCGACGAGTCAGCGTCCTTGATCACGGCGAGAATTTCTTCCTTCGTTGGCGCCTTCTTTCCCGCCTTCTCCGGCGCGCTATACATGATCACGCGATTCGTGTCAGTGATCCACTTGTCGCCCGCGTGGTTCACCTCTGCCAGCGTGATCTCCGCCAGGAACTTCCTCGTCATTTTCAGCTCCGCCTCGATGCCGGAAATCGACTCGCGGACCAGGAAGTTTCGGCTGTATTCGCCCGCGTAGCTCGACGACTCCGTCTTGTCGCGTTCCTCGTAAGCCTGCTCCATTCTGCGCAGGCTCATCGTCTTCGCCCGTTCCAGTTCTGCGGCGGTGAAGCCATCCCGGCGTGCCCGACGCGCCTCCATCAGCAACGCCTTCAGCCCCTCCGCATACTTGCCGTCCTTCACCCGCGCCATTTGTCCCGCGAGATCCTTCGCCCGCACCATTGACTGCTTGCCCATGTAGGCGCCCATGTAGGGAGGATTGGCCTCCTGTACCCGCTCGCCTAAACGCTGGTTCAAGATGCCCGAGTAAAGCGCTTCCACGACATTGCGCCGGTAATTCGCCGCCGACCCGTTCGGTGCCGTCGGATGCTTGCACAAGATTTGCACGCTCGTGGCTGACAGCTCGGAGTCTGTCTCGATGGAGAACAACGTGCCTTCATGATCCGGCACCACCGGGACCGGACGCGGCGGCGCGTTCGGCGGGTTCTTCAGCCTGGAGAAATGCTCCACGATCATCGCCTCCATCGCTTTCGCGTCGAAATCTCCGACCGCGATCACCGCCATCAAGTCTGGCCGATACCACTTGGTGTAGAACTCGAGGAAATCCTCCCGCGTCACCGAGCCAATAGTGTTCGTCTTCCCGATGGGGATGCGATCCGCGTAAAGCGATTGGTGGAAGATGATGGGGATCTGCTTGTCCCGTATCCGCCCCTTTGCCCCGCGCCCCGTGCGCCATTCCTCCATAATCACGCCGCGCTCCTTCTCGATTTCCTCCGCGTCGAAGCTGATGTTGTGGGCCCAATCTTCCAGCACTTGGAGCGCCTTCTTCACTATGTCCGGCTTGTCCATCGGCACCTCCAGCCGGTAGGCCGTCTCGTCGAACGACGTGTAGGCGTTCAGGTCCGCGCCGAACGCCATGCCGATGCGTTCGATGAAGTTCACGATCTCCATCTTCTTAAAATTCTTTGTGCCGTTGAAAGCCATGTGCTCGAGGAAATGCGCCAGCCCTAGCGTCTTCTCCGTCTCGAGGGTGGAGCCCGCGTTCACGATGAGATGGAAATGCGCCCGGTTCTCCGGCTTCTTGTTCGCGCGGATGTAATACGTCAGCCCATTGGGCAGCTTCTTGATCGTCACGGCGGGGTCGATGGGGAGCGGTAACTCGAGATAACTACCATTGCCATCCAAGTGGAGCACCGAGTTGGTGGGTTCCGCGGCACAGATGGGCTGGGTGGTTAATCCCGTGACCAAGGCCAGAAGAAATCCGCAGCGGGCAACGAGACTGAGGCCGCTCATAAGCCAAGAGCGAAGAAGGTCGACGAGACGGAATTTTATCGAAAGGGCGATAGATGTTTTCATGGTTCGGGTGACTACGGGTTCTCTGGGAGGGTGCCGGTGGCGGATGGTTTCAGCAGGTGTTCGATCTTGCCAACGAGGCGATTGAGATCGATGGGCTTGGTGTCAAAATCATTGGCCCCTGTATCAAGGGCCGTCTTCTCGTCTTCAGCCCGGGCGTGGGCGGTGAGTGCGATGATGGGAATGGTGGCGGTCTCTGGATTGCCCTTCAGTCGGCGAATGGCTTCCCAGCCGTCCATCACCGGAAGGCTCAGATCCATTAAGATGAGGGCCGGTCGCAACTCCATGGCCATGTTCACCTCTTGAGCGCCATCCGCAGCCATCTGGATCACATACCCCTTGCGCTCCAACCGTCGGCTCGGCATGTCACTGTTCAGCTCATTGTCTTCGACCAACAAAAGTAGAGAAGGCATACAAAAATGAAATGAGGGGGGAAAGGTTGAGATTTGGCCGGCCCGTGAAGACCGCGCAATGGCTTTTCTGCAGAATGGTGATCCTGTGGCAGTTTGAAAGGAGGCGGCACCAACACCTTTACTTTGAGAGGAATTGGTGGATCCTGCATTAATGCCGGCATGTGACGGTGAAACCCTAATCAGGACAGTGTCCAAGGACTTATGCGCGAAGTTTGACTTCTGCGTGCAATCACTTCCAGCCGACCTTTGCGCGCCGTTTCGCGCCGAGGCCGCTCGTCTGGTGGACGGCGTGAAGTTTGTCTCCACTTTGGCTGGAAGCCTCACCCGCGGGGAGGAAGATCTCGATAAGGTCGCAGCGGTTTGGAAGACAATGGTTGAGGTTTGCGACCACTGTCACCGGAGGTTGGCTGATCTCTGCCAGAAACATCCCGGTTGTGGGGCGAAGGAGTTTCATGATGAGATGCTCGACCTCAGAAACATTTGCGCTCGGCTTGAGGCGCTTCACGCCTGATGGATCTTCCGCCATAGGCACAGGCACAGATTGCCTCGCTTGCTGAGCTGTACGACCGGTTTGCGTTTTCCACCGACAATACACGCGAACGACGGTTGGCCGAGCAGACGTTCAACGATGAGGTGGCAAGCTGGCACGACTCCATTCTGCCACCAAAGCCGAGCCTCAGAGATTTCAACAGGGCTGTGATCGGCCGTTGCAAACTCCACTTGAAAGCTCAAATCAAGGCCCATCCAGCAATCCCGCCTACCGCCTGACGAAGGTAACATTGTGTTAGGACACGACCGAGTTGTGGATCGGCCCAAATGATTTGGTGACAGAAGGGGGCGTCTGAGCCAGTGGCGTGGCGGTAACGTTCACGGACTGGGGCGTTGGAGCTAGGACCGGCACCCAAGGCAAGGCAGGTAGCGCAGAGCGGCCAGCGGTTCCATGGCAGTTGAAGGCGCGCTATCACAAAGGGCTCGTTCCAATCCCCCCCACGAAGCCTGTGTACCTGCAGGATCAGTCTCGCAACGCGACGCTGGGTACTTTAGAAACCGGGGGATTCCCACCATGAGATCCAACACGCGTTCTATTTCGAAGCTCACGCGGCGTCAGTTTGCTTGGCAGACAGCCACCGCTGCGGCCTTGCACGGAGTGTCCGTTCTAGGCGCACCTTTGATACACTCGGCTCGCCACCGCATTTTGTGCTGTGATTACGAGGGGAACAAAATCGCCATCGTCGCTGAGGACGGCAAGGTAGAGTGGGAGCACGGAATTCAGACGCCGCAAGACTGTTGGATGCGGCCCAATGGCAATGTGCTCGTCTGTTACCGCCATGGGGCAATGGAAATCACCCCTCAGCATCAGGTCGCCTGGGAATATCGAGCGCCTGCCCAAGCTCAATGTCATTCGTGCCAGCCGCTCAAAAACGGCAATGTTCTGGTGGCCGAGTGCGGTATGAGTCGGATTGTTGAAGTGGGTAAAACGGGGCAAATTGCTAAGGAAATCCCGATCGCCTCCAAAGCCAAGAACATGGGGCATCAGTTCCGAGGCACCCGGCAAACCGCCGACGGTCATTACTGGGTGTGCTTGATGGATGAGCAGAAGATTGTCGAACTCTCGCCCACGGGCGTCCTGCTCCGCGAGATCCCCGTAGAGGGTTATCCGCATGCGGCCGTTCGACTTCCCAACGAACACCTCTTAGTCACTCTCGGACCCACGATGAAAGTCGTAGAGCTGGACAAGAAACTGAACGTGGTTTGGCAAATCAGCGGAAACGATCTACCAGGAAACCCGTTGCGACTGCCAGCCGGCTGCCAGCGGCTGAGCAATGGGAACACCATCATCAGCAATTATTTGCCGGGTCCATTTCTGGGCAAACAACCCCAAGCCTTTGAAGTCACGAGAGAGAAACAAGTCGTCTGGGAATTTACCGATCACGCGCGGTTCAAAACAGTGAACCAGATTTGTGTTCTGGATGGCTCCGGAGGTCGCGCCGGAACCGAACTACGCTGATCCGACGTCAGTATTTATGCGAAGACGGAGGAGAGTTTGATTTTTGACACTCTATTAAGCCTCCACGGTGAGGCTTGATGAGCGCGGTGTTTCCGCACACGTTTTCAATTATGAGCCCCTGCAGCAGTCACCCTCCCATGGATCATCCCATGGACCGTTGCCGATGGCATGGCCAGGGTGTGCGGCTCGGTTTCCTTCAAACCCTAGCCGCTTGGATAGTAGTTGGGTTCTTTGCCATCGGGCTGCTGGAGGCTGCACCGCTCGCAGGCATGAGTTCCAACCACTGGGCTTATCAGCCGGTAGGGAACCCAGTGCCTCCCCCGCGGGTCGCTTCGAGCCACACTGAAATTGATCGGTTCATTGTCGCTGCGCTCCAGTCCCGCGGCCTTTCTCTGTCGCAGCCGGCCTCTCGGTTGGACTGGATTCGACGCGCCACGTTTGACCTCACCGGGCTGCCCCCGTCTTGGGAAGAGGTTCAGGGTTTCATGGCGGATGCGTCGCCTGATGCCCGCGAGAAGGTGTTAGACCGGTTGCTTAATTCACCGCGCTACGGAGAGCGCTGGGGCCGTCACTGGCTGGATCTCGCCCGCTACGCCGACACTCACGGTGGGAGCGCCATTGGTTTCACCCGGTTTCCATTCTCTTACACCTACCGGGATTACGTCATCCGCTCCTTCAACGCCGACGTGCCTTACGAGCAGTTTGTGACCGAGCAAATCGCCGCCGATCAACTGGGTCTGAAGGAGAATGATCCGGCCCTCGCGGGATTGGGATTTCTTACGGTCGGCATGCAATACCGCAACCGGCACGACGTGATCGACGATCAGATTGATGTTGTTTCACGGGGCTTGATGGGCCTCACCGTGGCTTGCGCTCGATGCCATGATCACAAGTTCGATGCCATTTCGACCCGGGATTACTATTCCCTGTACGCGGCGTTGGCTGCCAGTGGCGTGCCCGATTCTCTGCCGGTGATTGATTCTGGCAAAACCAACGACGCCCGTCGCGACTACCAGCGGGAGTTGGTGCGCCTCCAGACCCGTCACGATGAAATGGCCGCGGAGCACAATGAGGTGATGCGCGGCCGCTTGCGAATGCAGGTGGGCCTCTACTTGCGCGAGATCGCCAAGGGGGTTCCGGAGCAGGATGTCTCCACCGAGTTCCTGTCCTACCGCACCGATGACATCCGCCCGTTGATCTTCAATCATTGGCGCGATTACCTCGCTGCAATGCCCGACACCGATCCCGTGTTCGGGCCCTGGGTGCGTTTGGCCCGGCTGCCGGCCGACGGATTTGAGGGGGCGTGCACCAATTTGGTGAACGTGCTTCACAAAGAGAACGGAGACCCCGCCGCCATCAAGGACCTGCACAAACTCCCCGCAGAAGCCCCGCGATGGAACCCCCGGGTTCTGGAAGCGATGGGGCGGAAGCCTCGCAAGTCCCTCGCCGAGGTCGCTGATGCGTATGGGGAGGTTTTCGCTACCGTGCATCAGGCGTGGTTGAAGGCGCTCATAACGGCTTCTGCCGAAGCGGCAACCGGGGCAGAAATCACTCCCGACGAAGACCCTCGGCAACTCGAAATCAACAGCCCGGTCCAGCGGCAATTGCGTCGTCATCTTTACGGCGGGAACACTCCGACCGCGGTGACGGAGGCGGTCGCATTGAAACTTCTGAATCGCACCGTCAATGACACTTTGGGAGGACGCCGAGGGAGCATTCACGAGTTGCACCTGAACGCGGCAGGATCTCCGGCCCGTGCCATGGTTCTCACCGAGTCTCCGGCCCCCGCGGCCTTCCATGTGCTAAAGCGGGGCAACCCATTGGCGCGGGGCGAGGTGGTGAACCCGCAATTCTTGTCCGTGCTCAGCCGATCGAGTGCAGAACCCTTTCCTGAGGGCTCCCGCCGGCTGGGTTTGGCCCGTGCCGTGGTTTCATCTGACAATCCCCTCACACGCCGGGTCTTGGTGAACTGGGTCTGGCAGCATCACTTTGGCCAAGGTCTGGTCCGGACGCCCGACGACTGGGGCACGCGAGGCAACCGTCCGACCCATCCAGAGTTGCTCGATCATCTGGCGTCGGCCTTCGCGGCGGATGGCGGATCTATCAAGCGGTTGCACCGCCGCATTCTGCTCTCGGCCGTCTATGCGCAAGGGTCGGTGGAGAACGAGAAGGCCAGGAATGTGGATCCAGACAACCAGCTTTGGTGGCGGATGCCGACCCGCCGACTGGAAATGGAAGCAATGCTCGACTCCATGCTGTGGGCATCGGGTGAACTCGACCTGAGCATAGGCGGTAAGCCATTCGATCGTCAGGCTCAAGCCGGAGTGCTGCGCCGCAGTGTCTACGCCTTTGTGAACCGGGATATCGTGTCAAACTTGTCGAGCACCTTCGACGCGGCCAACCCGAGCTCATGCACCGCCCGTCGACCGGACACCACGGTTCCCCAGCAGGCCCTGTTCGCACTGAATTCGGAGTTCGTCCAAGATCGAGCCAAAGCCCTCGCTGCGCTGGCCGTCAAGGCTGCGGGCCGGGATGACGTCCTGCGCGCCCGGGAACTTTACCACCGCGTGTTTGCCCGCGAACCCCGACCAGCAGAGCTAGATCGGATCCTGCGTTTTGTGCGAACTGGCGACGAAGCAGCCCAGGCCATGGCGTGGCAGCAGGCGGCGCATTCGTTGCTCGCCTCCAATGAGTTTTCATTCGTGGACTGAACTGAACCCCATGAACCCCTTGCTTCCTCATTCACGGCGCAATTTCCTGACGCGTTGCGGCATGGGCTTCGGCTCTCTGGCCCTCGCAGATTTGGTCTGCCAGCCGGCCTTGGCTGGAGACATACCCCTTGTCCCGCATTTTGCCCCCACCGCCCGGCGGGTCATCCATGTGTTTCTCAATGGCGGCATGTCGCAGGTGGACACATTTGATCCCAAGCCGGAGCTGACGCGCCGGGCGGGCCAGATGCTGCCCTATGAAAACCTTCAGACGGAGCGGAAGACCGGTGTAGCCCTTCCATCGCCCTTCACTTTCCGGCAACACGGCCAGAGCGGGATCCCGATCAGCGATCTCTTTCCTCACCTTTCCCAATGTGCCGACGAACTGGCGGTCATCCGGTCGATGCATGTCGAGCTGCCTAGCCACGAGCTATCGCTCATGCTCATGAACACCGGAGATCAGCGGCTGGTGCGTCCGAGTTTTGGCTCGTGGTTGACGTGGGGCATGGGATCTGAGAACCAGAATTTACCGGCCTTCGTCGCCTTGTGCCCAGGTGGGATGCCCGTGGGAGGAGCCGCCAATTGGCGTTCGGCCTTCCTGCCGGGTTCTTATCAAGGAACCCACGTCGACACCTCGCAAGCGGATCCGCGGAAGTTGATCGACCACATCCGCAACGCACGCCTCGGACCTCAAGATCAACAGCGTCAGTTTGACCTGTTGCGGGAACTCAACGCCGATCACTTGGCATCTCGGCCCGGCGAGGCAGCCCTCGAGTCGCGGATTCGATCCTTCGAGCTGGCCTACCGCATGCAAATGGAGGCGACCGATGCCTTTGATGTGGATCAAGAACCCGCGCACATTCGCAAGGCTTACGGCGAAGGACCGCAGAATCGGCAGTTACTCATCGCCCGCCGCCTCGTCGAACGCGGGGTACGATTCGTGCAGACGTGGCATGGAAACATGCAGCCCTGGGACAGTCATTCGAACATCCGCGAAGAACATCGCAAGGTAGCCAACGAATGCGATCAAGGCCTCGGCGCATTAATCATGGATTTGAAGCAGCGGGGGATGCTGGAGAGCACCCTCATCTTGTGCAGCGGAGAGTTCGGGAGAACGCCGTCGGTGGAGATGGGTCAAAACGGATCGGGAGCCGCGCAGGGCAGGGACCATAACCATTGGGGTTTTTCCCTCTGGATGGCGGGCGGCGGGATCAAGGGCGGAACCATCCATGGAGCGACCGACGACTTCGGGTTCCGGGCCGTCGAGAATCCGGTCTCGGTTCACGACTTGCACGCGACGATGCTGAAGCTCCTGGGCTTCGACCACGAACGCCTCACCTTCCGTCATGCCGGCCGCGATTTCCGGCTGACCGACGTCTTCGGCAACGTGGTCCGCGAGGTCATCGCCGCGGGTTAGGGGATCGGGGTCAGGGGAACGATTTCCGATTTTGGATGCGCCAGTTTCTTTTGCCCAGAACTCGGCAAAGGGCTCCGCAGCCTGAACGGGCTCTCGCACAGGAATTGAGCAACAATTGCTGACACCCACCTGAGTCAAATTCGGAAACCGTTCCGTGACTCCGCTCCGCGGAAGTGCTGGGCAATTCGCCATTGACGTCTGGAATCAATCGCGTGAATTTGAAAACAATTACCTTCACGCCCAAGCAATTTCCTATTAATCAATTTTGAGAACCAGATTCGCCCTCTTCGCCTGTCTTGTACTCACTCTCCACGTCTTGCACCGGCCGGCGCGGGCGGAAACGGAGCATCTCTATTGTGCCCACGGCCACGCATGGCTTGCCGCGAGCGCCGAAGCCTCGAACTTTCTGAAATACGCGCCGAGCCGAGAGATCGACCTGTTGCATCTGGCGCTCGATGTCACGCCGGACTTCAAGGCGCGCTCCGTCTCCGGCCAGGTCACGCTTCGCTTCAAGCCCATCGCGAAACCCTTCGCCGAGCTGAAGCTCAACGGCATCGATCTCGCCGTTGCGTCGGTCGAATCAAGCGAGAAGATCCTCGGCTATCAGGCGACGGGCGAGCACGTCATCGTGACGTTCGCGGAAGCGATTCCCGCCGACAAAGAGGCGAGCGTGACCATTCACTACAGCGCCACGCCGGATCAAGGTCTCTACTTCCGCACTACTGAGATGGGCTATCCGGCGGGCGATTCGCATCTCTGGACCCAGGGCGAGCCGTACGAGGCGCGTCATTGGTTTCCCAGCTTCGACGCGCCGAATGAGAAGTTCACCAGCGAAGTCACCTGCCGCGTACCCGAAGGCATGGTCGTGATCTCGAACGGCCGCAAGATGTCGGAGGAAAAGGACGCCGCCACCGGTCTCGTCGCCGTGCGCTGGTTGCAGGACAAGCCGCACGCGAACTACCTCATCGCGCTTTGCGCCGGTTACTTTAAGAAGATCGAAGACAAGCATCGCGACATCCCGATGGCCTTCTGGACGCCCCCTTCGCAAATCGCCCAGGCGCAAAGCTCCTTCCGTGGGACAAAGGACATGATGGAGTTTTTCGAGAAGGAGATCGGCGTGCTCTATCCTTGGGCGAAGTATGATCAGGTGTGCGTCGAGGATTTCGGCTGGGGCGGCATGGAGAACACGACGATGACGATTCTCAATGACCGCACGCTCTTCAGCGACGTCACGGAGAATCTCCGCGACAGCACCGGCCTCGTCGCGCACGAGCTGGCGCATCAATGGTTTGGCGACCTCGTGACGTGCAAGGACTGGTCGCATCTTTGGCTGAACGAAGGTTTTGCGACCTACTACGACGCGCTTTACGCCGGTCATAAAAACGGGAGTGACGCTTTCCTCTACCAGATGCGCGGTAATGCCAACGCCGTCCTCAATCAACCGAACGACACCAACGCCATCGTGCGCCGCGACTTTAACAGTCCCAACGACCAGTTCGGCTTCCACGCGTATCCCAAGGGGAGCTGGATTCTGCACATGCTCCGCAGCCAGCTCGGCGAAGATCTTTATCGCCGGATCGTGAAGACCTATCTCGAGCGCCACGCTTTTGGCAATGTCGCCACGGACGATTTTAACAAAGTAATCGAGGAACTCTCAGGCCGCTCATTCGACCAGTTCTTCAACCAATACGTCTATCACGCGCATCATCCCGAGCTGAACATCAGCTACAGCTGGGACGAGCGTACCAAGCTCGCGAAGGTCTCCGTGCAGCAGGTGCAGAAACTCAGCGATGACGTGCTGCTCTTCAACGTCCCGTTGCCGGTGCGGTTCAAGAGCAAGTCGGGCGTGGTCACCGAACGCACGCTGGCGGTGAAGGAAAAGGCGGAGGACTTCTACGTACCGCTGACTGAGGCACCGGAGGTGGTCCGCATCGATCCGAACCAGACCTTGCTGGCGAAGATCGACTTCAAGGTCCCGACCGCGATGTTGCATCTGCAACTCATCGACAAAGCTGATCTGCTCGGTCGCCTACTTGCCATCGAACAGCTCAGCGGTAAGGCGGAGGCACTGGGCAAACTCAAAGAGGTGTTGAACAACGATTCGTTCTACGGCGTGCGCCTGGCAGCGTCTCAGGCCATTCGCGCCATCCAGACGGATGAGGCGCTCGACGCTTTGATCGCCTCGACGAAGCAGAGTGACGCCCGCGTGCGCCGGCAAGTCACTGCTGACATCGGCGGCTTCTACCGCGAGGCGAGCTATGCGGCCACGCAGAGGATTCTGAAGGACGAGCGGAACCCAGACATCCAAGCGATTGCGCTCGCATCAATCGGTTCCTATGCGAAGCCAGAAGTGCGCGAGCAGATCCTCAAGGCGCTGAGCTCAGCCTCGTATCGCAACGCGACGGCGGACGCGGCCATTAGCGCCATCCGCGTGCAGGCGGACGCCAGCTACATCGCGCCGTTGCTCGAGGTGTTGCAGAGGCAGGAGGTAGCGTTCACTAGCGGCGGTTTTGCGCGCGGCTTGGACACGCTCGCGCGGCTTGCGAAGGATGAGGAAAAGAAGGACACCGTGCGCGAGTTTCTGCTCAAGCATCTCGACAGCTCAAAGCGCCGCGTGCAGCTCGCCGCTGTGATGGCCCTAGGAACATTGGGCGATGTAAAGGCGCTTGGTCCGCTGGAGAAGTTCACGAACGCCCCGAAGGAAAGTCCGCTTCGCGCCACGGCGGAACGTGCGGTTGGTGCCATCAATAACACGAAGAAGCCCGCTGCCGAGTCCGACTCGCTCCGCAGCGAAGTCATCACGCTCCAGAAGGAGAACCGCGATCTGCGCAAGGAGTTCGATGACTTGAAGAAGAAGATCGACGCGCTGACGGCCGAGCCGGGCCATGTGAAATCTGCGAAGCCGGCGACTCCGGCGAAGGCGAAGAGGTAGAATCCTGCGGCCGTCCACGCGCCACGAACAGCGACACGCATGAACCAACACGTCTCACGCGGAGACGCGGAGTTCGCGGAGAGAATCCAATCCTCCGACCTCCGCGCTCTCCGCGCTCTCCGCGGCTCCGCGTGAAAAAAATCCGGAGACGGGGTTAGGAAACGATTTTTAATTTTGGATGCACCAGTTCCCTCCGCCCAGAACTCGGTAAATGGCTCCGCAGTCTGAACGGGCTCTTGCCCAGGAATTAAGCAACAGTACCTCACACCCGCCTGAGTCAAATTCGAAGACCGTTCCTGATCCCGTTTCCGGCGGCGAGGAAGTCGTGCGCCGCAGCCCGCAGGGAATCATGGAGCAGATCGCCACGCTGGACGCCGAGAGCGTGGAAGTGCTGGAAAATATCAAATCGCTGCTGAACGGTGCCTCAGTCATGAGCAGAAAGATCGAAGTCCTTTCCCGCGAAGTCCGCCTCACCGGTGTGAACGACCAGGATTATGTCTGCCTGACCGACATTGCCCGCTACAAGAACCAGGAGGCCAGTGACGACCTCATCCGCAATTGGCTGCGCAACCGCAACACCCTCGAGTTTCTCGGCCTCTGGGAACAGATCAACAACGTGGGATTTAATCCCGTCGAATTCGACGGGATTAGAAAAGTGGCGGGCCTGAACAGCTTCACCCTGACGCCCAAGCAGTGGATCGAGCGCACGGGAGCCATCGGTATCCAATCCAAGGCCGGGCGCTACGGCGGGACCTTTGCGCACCTAGACATCGCCTTGGAATTCGCTTCGTGGATCTCGGTCGAGTTCAAGCTGTACCTGATCAAGGAGTTCCAGCGACTCAAGGAAACCGAGCGCCAAACCCTCGGCTGGGATATCCGCCGCAATCTCGCGAAGATCAACTACCGCATCCACACCGACGCCATCCAGACCCACCTCATCCCGCCGGAGCTGGGCAAGGCACAAACCAACTTTGTGTACGCGTCTGAAGCCGATGTGCTCAACATGGCCCTCTTTGGCCACACTGCGGCCCAGTGGCGCGGTGCGAATCCTGGCAAAAAGGGCAACATCCGCGATCAAGCCACCAGTGCCCAACTGGTTTGCCTTTCCAACCTCGAGAACCTCAACGCTCTGTTCATCAGCCAAGGCCTACCCCAGCCCGAACGCCTCACCCGCCTCAATCAGATCGCCATCCAGCAGATGAAACTGCTCGCCACAGACAACCGCCTGCCGGAATTACCGGACGGAAAGAAGGGGAAATGAAAGCCTTGGAAAACCGAGCCGAGACACGCGCTGAACAACATCACGGAGCTGCCGTGAATAGGGTAAGACAGAGTCTCACGCGGAGACGCGGAGTTCGCGGAGAGAATCCAATCCTCCGACCTTCGACCTCCGCGCTCTCCGCGGCTCCGCGGCTCCGCGTGAGAAAAAATCCGGCGGGGAGACTGAAAACGGGGTCAGTGGGGACGGGGTCTGGGAACGATTTTCGATTTTGGATGCGCCAGTTCCTTTTGCCCAGAACTCGGTCAAGGGTTCTGCAACCTGAACGGGCTCTTGCAGAGGCATTGAGCAACAATTGCTGACCTGACCGCCTTCCCGATTCAGCCTCGTTTTGAAGACCGAGCGGATGGGTCACTCCACGGCCTGTTTGAATGGAGTGACCCGGTTTTTACTCGGGCCTTTGATTGACCGAGTCACTCTTCGTCACCGCCTTCGGGTTCAGCATCTCCCTCGGCCACCCAGTCCGCGAAGACGCTTTCGAAGTGTCCCGATAACTGGACGTAAACGTCTGAATCGATGCTGGTGAAATGCCTCAGCCGTCGACGCCTCGTG
>SIBF01000164.1 GCA_009695275.1 Pedosphaera sp.
CAAGGTCAGGAAAAAGAAGTGGGTCGTTTGAACAGTCTGTCATGCTCGAAATGAAAGCCAGTGCAGTGCCAATCCCTTTGATAAACCTAGCGCAATTGCACTTTTCTCTCTCCGTTTTCCGCCAGGCTATGATCGATCCGGGCTAACGCTTACTGAGTGCTGGCTTGCGAGCGTGGAGAAGCGTCCCACACTTTCACGGTCTGATCATGGCTTGCCGACGCCAGCCGGTTTCCGTCCGCGCCAAACGCCACGCCATTGACCAGGCCGGTGTGCCCTTTCAACGTGAGCGTCTCCTGTCCGCTCATGGTGTCCCACACCTTCACCGTCTGATCTTCGCTGGCCGAGGCGAGCCGTTTGCCGTCCGGGCTGAACACCACGCTCTTGATCGCGCCGGCGTGCCCTTTCAACGTGAGCGTCGCGGGAATGCTCGGGGCGTCCTCCTGAAGCCAGGATGGACCGCGCGCGGGTTTTGCTTTCAACGTGAGCGTCGCCTGACCACTCGCGACGTCCCACACCCTTACCGTGTAATCTTCGCCGGCCGACGCCAGCCGTTTCCCGTCCGGGCTGAACGCCACGCTCCGGACCGGCTGCTTGTGCCCGGTCAACGTCAGCGTCGCCTGACCGGTCGTGGCGTCCCACACCTTCACCGTGCTATCGGAACTGGCCGTCGCCAGGCGCTTCCCGTCCGCGCTAAACGCCACGCTCCAGACATAGCTGGCGTGCCCTTTCAACGTAAGTGTTTCCTGACCGCTCGCGGTGTCCCATACCTTCACCGTGTTGTCGATGCTGGCCGATGCCAGCCGTTTGCCGTCCGGGCTAAACGCCACGCTCATGATCGTGTCGGTGTGCCCTTTCAACGTGAGCAACACCGCTCGGGTCGTGGCGTCCCACACCTTCACCTCACCATGCCCACCAAATCCGATGCTTGCCGATGCCAGGCGTTTCCCGTCGGCGCTGAACGCCACGCTCATGACGAGGCTGGTGTGCTCATTGAACGTGAGCGTCTCCTGGCTGTTGGTCGCGTCCCACACCTTTACCATCCTATCGTCGCTTCCCGACGCCAGCCTTTTTCCGTCCGCGCTGAATGCCACGCTCGAGACCGATCCAGCATGCCCTTTCAACGTGTGCGTCTCCCGACCGGTCGTGGTGTCCCACACCTTCAGCGTCTGATCCTCGCTGGCCGACGCCAGCCTTTTTCCATCCGCACTGAACGCTACGCTGCTGACCTTATCTCTATGCCCTTTTAAGGTAAATATCTCCTGACCGCTCGTCGCGCTCCATACCCTCACGGTCTGATCGTGGCTGGCGGATGCCAACCGTTGCCCATCCGCGCTAAAGGTCACGCTCGTGACCGTTCCGATGTGCCCTTTTATAGTCAGCAACGCGGCTCCGGTTATGGCGTCCCATACCTTAACCGTCTGATCGCGGCTGGCCGATGCCAGGCGTTTCCCGTCGGGGCTAAACGCCACGCTCAGGATCCCGCTTCCGTGCGCTTTCACAATGTGCAACATCTCTCCAGTCGTGGCGTCCCATATCTTCAGTTCAAATGGGCCATTTGCTGACACCAGGCGTTTACCATCCGGGCTAAGCACCACGCTCGCGAACCCGTCACTCGCCGACACCAGGCGTTTCCCGTCCGGGCTAAACGCCACGCTCGTGACGCCTTCGCCGTGCCCTGGCAAAGTGAGCAACACCGATCCCGTCGTGGCGTCCCAAACCTTCACTTCACCGAGCTTATTCTTGACCGGTGGACTTCCGCTGGCCGACGCCAGCCGTTTCCCGTCCGGGCTAAACGCCACGCAATTGACCGGGGCCGTGTGCCCTTTCAACGTGAGCGTCTCCTGACCGCTCATGGCGTCCCACACCTTCACCTCGCCGGGTGCGGAGGGAATTCTGAATGGATCCCTGCTTGCCGACGCCAGGCGTTTCCCGTCCGGGCTAAACGCCACACTCGTGACCGGTCCGGAGTGCCCTTTCAGGTCCAGCCGAGACGAATGAGTGAGCCGGTCCCAGTAATGCCACTCGAAGCCGCGCAGGTCTGTTTCGCCCGGTTGTGGCTCGTGTTGCTTCAACAAATCCAAAACCCCGCCCACCCGAGAGTTCTCCCACGCCGCCTGCGCGAGGTTCATGTGCGCAACGTAGAGCAAGCGGCTCGCACGTTTGGCTTCCTCATCGGCGCGGTTGCGCTGGTCGTTCGCACTCTTCTCCGCGCGGGTCGCCCTCACTGCCTGCCATGCGGTCATGACGATTCCCGCGAAGATCGTCACGGCCACCGCGGCGCCCGCCGCGAAGGCCAGCTTGTGCCGGCGCACGAGTTTCTTGAACAGGTAGGCCGTGCTCGGTGGACGGGCCAGCACGGCTTCATTGTTGAGGTGTCTCTGAATGTCACTCGCCAGGCCGTTGGCCGTTTCGTACCGGCGCGCGCGATCTTTCTCCAGGCACTTCATCACGATCCAGTCCACGTCGCCGCGCAGGAGGGGGATGAGTTGCTTCAACTGATTTAGCCGGTGAGCGGAAGCCTGGCGGTCCTGCGGCGGGTGGGCGGCTTGGCGCGGGGGAAAAGGGGCAGAGGAGAAAACGGGTGAGGGAGATTCTGAGGGCGACGCAGCTTCACTTCCCCTTTTCTCCTTTTCTCCCTTTCCCCCATGCGTCTTCAAAAGTTCCTGACTGAGCCGTGTGCTCGGCCGCACCGGCTCCTTTTCCCGAATCGTCTTGCGCATCGCGTCGAGGCCGGAGGCCAGCAGTTCCTTCGCATCGAATGGTGTCTGGCCCGTGAGCAGTTCGTAGAGGAGCACGCCCAGGCTGTAGATGTCGCAGCGGGTGTCAATGTCCAGCCCGCTCATCTCGGCTTGCTCCGGACTCATGTAAGCAGGCGTGCCAACGAATTGTTCGAGCGCGGTGAAGAGCGTCTTGTCGGTCAGACGCTGGTCCGTCGTGGCCTTGGCAATGCCGAAATCGATGACCTTGGGGACCGGCACGCCATCATGCAGTGTGACCAAAACGTTCGAGGGCTTGATGTCGCGGTGGATGATGCCCTTCTGATGCGCGTGCTGGATGGCCTGACAAACCTTGATGAAGAGATCGAGGCGGTCGCGAGTAGAGAGGTTGGCCTGGTCGCAATACTCGGTGATCTTCGTGCCTCGCACCAGTTCCATGACGAAGTAAGGCCGGCCCGTGTCCGTGGCGCCGCCATCGAGTACTTTGGCGATGTTTGGATGATCCATCAACGCCAGCGCCTGACGCTCGGCTTCGAAGCGGGCGATGACGCTCTTGGTGTCCATGCCGAGCTTGATGACCTTCAGCGCGACGCGACGCTTCACCGGCTCGGACTGCTCGGCCATGTAAACCACGCCGCAACCGCCTTCACCGATTTTTTGGAGGAGTTTGTAGCGGCCGATGACCCGGCCGGGGCTTTCCTCTGGTGGGGGTGCTGAAGGCCCGGCTGCGATGGCGGTGACCGCGAGCTGTGGTTCGAGAAAGGATGTGGCCGCTTCGTGCTCGCGCAGGAGGGATTCAAGCCGTTGCCGCAGGGCGGCGTCCCCGGCGCAAGCTTGATCGAGAAAGGCAGCGCGCGCGGCTGCCGAAGGGAGCCCGGCGGCAGCGTTGAAAAAGGCTTCCTCTCGATCAAGTGGGGGTTTCATGGTTGTTCTGCTCGGTCGCATTCAACCATACATGCGTCTTTTATCGCTCAAAAGTATGGAAGAATTTTAAGAATCAGCGGAGGAGTGAATCCGCCGATTCAGATCTGTGCGCCTCCGAACCTGGGAGCGCTGGCGTCTCGCCGGCGAGTTCGTAGCAGTCTCCGCCGGCGAGACGCCGGCGCTCCCGGGGCAGGCCCTTAACGTTCGGAGCGCCCGCGAATCTCAACGGCCAGCCATGCGCGGGCGTGAGCCCACCATTCCTTGGCCGTGGGCACGGCGATCCCGAGAGTTTGAGCGGCCTCCTCGAAGGTCAGGCCCGTGAAGTAACGCAGCTTCACCAGCTCGGCCTTGCGAGCATGGACAACCGCCAGCTTGTCCAGCGCCTCGTGGACCGCGAGCAGCTCTTCCTCGTCCCGCACGGGCAAGGCAATCTCCACCTCCTCGAGATTGAGATGCTCTGCGCCGCCACCTCTCTTGGCAGTGGCTCGTTTGCGGGCGCGCTCAACGAGAATCCGCCGCATGGCTTCGGCGGCGGCGCTGAGGAAGTGAGCGCGGCTCTGCCAGCCGGGCTGGGCATCCCCGCCCAGGCGGAGCCAGGCTTCATGCACGAGCGCGGTCGGCTGGAGAGTGTGTCCCGCCCCCTCATTCGCCATCTTCGCCGCAGCTAGTTTGCGCAACTCCCCGTAAACCAGCGGGAGCAGTTCATCGGCGGCTTGCGTGTCGCCCTGCGAAACGCGATCCAGGATGTGGGTAACATTGCTCATGTGAGCAGGCCATCGCTCTCACTTGCCCCGCCGGATGAGGCGATCGGTTGAGGGCTTGGCCGGGCGCCCGACCATGCTTTCCGTGCTGCGATAAGGCTGTGGCCCGCTCAATTCAGATCCAGCGCGCGTGATGATGTTTGTTCCACGCGTCACGACATCCTCGACGGCATAGAATGGGCCTGTTCGTTCGGCGGACCTGTCACTGGGTGCAGGTCCATCATGGTGCCGGAAGAACGAGGCCATTTCCTTCAAGTTGAACGGGCGCGAACCGCGACGCCCGAAGACAACGGTTTGATTTCCCGTCTCGTCCACGACCCGATCACGATCCAGGCCGCGAGAAACTGCGACAGCCGGTGCCTCGGTCCGGAACGTCGCGATCAATTTCGGATTCGGCTTGGGGCTAAATCCACTATGTCCCGGCACGTTGTCCGGCGAGATCATTTGCAGAACCCTCAGTCCATTCTTTCCATCCGCCACGAGCGCGAACATCGAAGCGCTGACTGCCCCGATCTGGACTGCGCGCGTGTCGTTCAACGCTCCAGTTGCGTTGAACATCTGGTCGAGCTTCGGCTGCTCGGGCTTCTCGATGTCAATGATCGCGAGACCTTCGGAGCCATTGGCGACGTAAGCATAGGTTCTGGCGAGGTAGAGGCGGCCCGCGTGAGCGAGTGGCACGAATGCACCGGGCACCAGTCGCGGCTTCGTCGGCTCGGTGATGTCGATCACCTTCAAGCCGTCGTCATCCGTCACGAAGGCATACCGCCACTGCACGGCAATGGCGCGGGGATTCTTCAATCGTTGAGCAGGCAGCCGGGCCTCCGTGGTGGTTGCGGGGATTTCCGCCAGGAGCTTCGGTGCTTCGAGACTGGTGTTGCTCAGGCCGAGCGTGAAGAAGCCTTTCGCGCCCACCACGAAAAGATTGGTTCCCGCCATGAAGCTGTGCATCGCGCCGGTGAGTTTTCCATCCGGGTTGAAACGGATGATCTTTTCCTTGTCGAGGAAGTTGTTGTCCGGGTTGCCATCGACGAGCGTGCCCACCGAGACCATGACGAGACCTTCTTCGCGGTCGGTGACGAAGACCCAGGCGTAGATCAGGCTGATGGGCTGTTCCTCGTTGCCCGTGTAGATTTCACCGCGATCGGGATGAATCTCCGTCTTCGGCAAATGCGCGCGGAGCGGATCAATTCCCAGCGTGCTCGGCAGAGTTACCGATGTGGCGTACTTGGTGCGGACGTAGGTGCGCTGGCCGAGCGGTGAAACGGGCGCGGTGGTAATGCGTTCCGAGAAGCCTTTGTGATCAATGTTGGCCACGTCAAAGACTTCGAAGCCATCCGGACCGTTGGCGGTGTAGAGGTATTCGCCGCGCAATGTCAGATCGAGAATTTCTTTCGCATGATGGTGGTGAGCCTCCTTCAACATGCGGCCTTCAGTCTCGTGTTTCTTGAAATTATCCGGATAAGCCAGCTTTTGGAGATGACTGCCAAAGGCCGCCTGGGGTTCTTCGCGTTCGGTCCAGATCACTCCGTAGAGTCCTCCCTTGCCAGCGCCCACGTAAGCATGGCGTCCGAAGAAGTTGACCGATCCATTCCCGAAACCGAGCAACTGCGTCATGATGGCGTTGTTGTCACCCGTTTTGGAGGCATGACAATCGGTACAGTTCTTCGTGGTGCCGACGCCACTGGTGGTGTGCGGGAAATGAGGATTGAACGCCTGGCCGCTGTAGCCCTCGGCGGACACGGTTTGCTGCTGGGAATAGATCCACTCGCGCTGCGTGTTTTCAGAACCAACAATAACGGCGCTCGAAGAACGAAGGACTGCGAGGCGATGATTTTTATAGGTCGCGTCAATGCCGAGTTGGAAGGCGTCATCCCGAACAACCTGCGGATTGTAGGTGGCGTAATTGCGCGTCAGGAAGCCTTCGAATTTATTGAGCGGGACTCGTTGGTTGGCGCGCATTGGAATATGGCAGCCGAAGCAACTCGTGACCCACGAAGTGTGGCAGACCTGGCAGGAGATGTTGGATTCGTCGTGGGCGAGATCTCGCGGGCAGTCTTGAGGCACGTCTCCCCATGTTTTACCGTCGCGATGCAGGGTTTTCGCGTATCTCGACTTCGCGTTGTAATGCTTGGAAGTGGGATCGATGGTGTCGATCGTCTGGGGAATCTCCCATCGCGTATCCGGCGTCATGCTGGCCCGCTGGAACAACCGGTCTCCCTCCCACTCGAAGCGCGGGCCCCATGAGGTGTTGCTCTGACGCAGATCCACTTTGCCGCCATTGCCCGTGGTGAACAGCGTGGGACGGCTTTTGACCGTGCCGTGGCAGTCGATGCACTCGATGGTCGTGGCGGCTCGCGGCTCGCCGTAAAGATTGCCGTTGCCGTGCGAATCGGCGAGAAAGTGGCAGTCGGCGCACTGCATGCCGCGGGCGAGGTGAATGTCCTTCAAGTGAACCGCCTTGGCCCATTTGTGCTGGTCATCGTGAGGAATCACGTTGTCGTCGAGATCAACAAGATTGCCCTTTCGATCCTTCTTGAAGATGGCGCGGAACACCCAGCCGTGGCCGTGGTAATCAGCGAATTGTGTGTGCTGCAACTTTGGGTTCAGCTCGGCGACTTTCTCCAGAAAATCCTGGTCGCCCCACAAACCGCGCGCAGCGGCGGCTTCGGGAGAGTGGCGGGCCGTTGCAGCCTTTTCGTCCTCGGTCGGGTTCTTCTGCTCCTTCGGATACATGAACTCGCCATCGCTTTCCTGATCCCACCACACGTAACCGAGGTAGGGATTCACGAAGAGATTGCCCTGATGCATGTGACAATTCATGCACTGGCTCGTGGGAATGGCCCGGGTGAATTGATGTTTGATGGGATGGCCGCGCTCGTCCTTCGGAATTGATTTGTCGGCGCTGAAGCTCAGGCCCTGATGCCCGTACTTCGAATACCAGCCGGAATGAGTCGGCGACCGATCATTGGCATAAACCACGTGACAGGCGGAACAGCCGCTCGAACGATAATCACCCGGATGATTGTTCGATCCCATGAAATCGAGCAGCGGATCATGCAGGCGTGTCTTCTGAAGATTCAGAAACACGGGGTCGGTGCGGTTGAGCGTCCCGAAGCCACGCTCGGAAAGGCGCCGGGCAGGTTTGCCGGGCGCTTCGCTGGTGTAAGGATTTCCCACTTGAAGCTGTTTCTCCCCGCCTTTTTCGAAGATGCGCAGTGTGTTGCTTGGCTGGCTGAGTGGGAAGCGGGGCAGGGGATCCAGGAAGGGGAGAATGCCATGCAGCCGCGTGTCCTCGGGGGTGACCGGCGATGGATTGATCAAACGCAGCGGCACGCCGTCCGCGCCGTAGGCCTGGCCAAAGCGCGGATTCTTGTGATGGTAGGCACCGTTGTTGTAGAGCGCCGCGCCCCAGAGCATCGCGCCGTGCCGCATCATGCTGTTGCCGACATGATCCACGGCCTCCTTGTGGCACGGACCGCAAGTCTTCGCGGCGACGCGGAGATCGCCGGGATTGACGAACTGAATGAACTCGGGCGACTCGTGATTGAGAAGCACGCTGGACTCGCTGGGATTGGCGGAACTTTCCCAGAAGACCGGATTGCGTGGCTCAATGTGGGCTTTCTTGAGCGTGAGACCGGGAGTGGGATTTCCCCCGTGACAATCCGTGCAGCCGAGAACCACATGAGGCGACTCGTGCATCGAGTGAGTGTCGGTGCCGGTGTGGCATTCGAGACAGCCCCGGCTCTTGAGCGCGGCTTCATCTCGGGTTTGATCCACCCAATTGTGCTCCTTCTTGAGTGTCGGCGAGGAAGGATCGTTGGGCACCGAGATCGCCGGACCTGAACCGGGGGCGGCGATGGCTTGGGAGGCCGCAAAAATCAGGAACCAGCAGATCAATACCAAACCGAAGTAAGGCTGTGCGAAGACACGAGAGTGGCAGAACTTGCCGCTTGAATCGGTGCTGGTTCGGGTCTTCCTTAGTGACATGACCGCGAAAGAGATCATCGTTGAAATTGACGCACTGCCGGAATCAGAGCGAACGCTGGTGGTCGAGCATCTGCAGCGACTCGAAGAATCCGATATTCCAGCGTCCTTTCGCCGCGGCATGGCGGACGCGCTTGCGGGGCGTGGCGTGGACATGGAAACAGCCTTGAACGAAGTGCCTCCGTCAAAACGATGAAGTATTCCTTCCGGGCGACCGAAGACTTCTGGGAAAGCTTCTACCAACTGACTCCTGAGCAGAAGGAACCGGCCCGGCGTGCCTGGCAGATTTTCAAGATCAACCCATTTGACCCCAGGCTGGGCGCACACAAAATTCACCGGCTGTCCGCCCTCTACCGCAGAACTGTTTAATCGGTCGTGATCGAAGCCGATCTGCGCGCAGTCTTTTTCATCGAAGGCGCAACGGTCTGGACGGTCGATATCGGCACGCATCGCGTTTATCGCGGATAGCAATTCATGGAGGGAAGGATGTGTTTTCATCGCTTCAATACGTCAGGGTGATCACTAACAGCCCGCTGTAAAGAAAATCATCCGCACGTCCGGCGCCGGACAGCGAATTGAAATTGGACACGGGATCGGTGCTGCGCTTGTAAATATCCTTGTAACCGCGTCCTGGCAGGAACGCGCCAAAGCCGGCGGCGAGGACCAGGTTGTCGGTGAGGAACGGTCGGTAAGTCACGCCCAGGCTGAGATCCCATCCAAGCTCATTGTCCACCTTGTCCGTCAAGAGCGCGGTCTTGATTGGATCCGTTTCCACGAGGCGCACGTAATTCACGTTCATGAACGATCTCAACTTCGGCGTCAGGTCCATGTCCATTCCGAGCCCGCCAAGGAACACACCGGGGTTGACGAAGTTCGCCTGCCCCTGAGTTTTGCTCGTCCGCAAATTGGGGATGAGACTGTTCCTCTGCTTCAACGCCACGGCGCTGCCACCGAGATTGAAACCCTGCCGGACATAATAGCTGAAGGGACCACCGGTGAAATTCGGGTTGTCGAGAATGCTGTCGAAGCCGTTCGCGTGATTGTCCTCCGCGTTGTCATCGCCCGAGGCGTAGAAGAACGAGGCTTTGTAGCGAACCCAATCCCGGTCATAGGAGAGTTCGAGCGCAAACATCCGCGCGTCGATGTCCGCCGGTTGTCCCGCAAGACCATTGAAGTCATCCGTGCCGAGTGCCTGGTAAAAAGCGTGCGACACATTCCATCGGCCGATATGCCCGTCCCCAGCCCAGCCGAGGTAATACGCCTTCAAACCATGATCAGCCACAGTCCCTATCGGTGTCGGGCGCACGACATTCCCGGCGCGATCGTACTGGCGATCCGCATCATCCAAGTTCGCGTGAAAACTCAACTGCGCTGTGTATCCGGGCCATAAAAAGTCCTGCCGATACGCATTCGCGACGAACACGTGCTGGTTCCGCTGATCAAATGTGTTCAGATCGGAGAACGTGTCCTTCTCCCGCATCTCGAAGAACGCGGCGTTGTACTGAAGACGATTGTTGTCGTAGTTGCCAAAGATTCGCGCACCCAGATTCACATCGTTGAAGATGAATCCGCGAAAGTCGGTATTGAGGCCCTGGTTGCCGGCGCGGACGGCAAAGAAGTCGTAGTTCTCCGAAAGATCGCCTAGATGAACTTCACCGAAGTACTCCTGCAACGCGAAGAAGTCTTTGGTTCGCGTGGTGTGCTTCTGGCCGACAAACGAACCGCCGGCTGGATCAAGCCCGGTATCGATCACGCCACTGACATCGCCCGGATTGCTGATCGCGCCCGGATTGGGCGGGGGAGGATTTGGACCGCGATCAATGCCGCGCGGATCGGGAGCGATCGTCCCCGTTTCGCGCGTGTGGACGTAGTTGATGTTGAAAACTGGTTGGACCTTGATGGCCCAATGCACGGGCTTGAAGGAAGTCTCGCCCTTGAACAGCTCCGCACCGAACGACATGTAATGCTGCACCACATACTGCTCGCCCTGCCCGTAAAACTCCGCGCTCCCCGGTCGTGCCGAGCTGACGCCACTGGGCGTCGGAACGCGATGCGCCTCGAATTCCGTCAGCGTCGCCGCCGTGAGATTCAGAAAGATGTCCTGACCAATGATTGGGGCGTCGCCCTTTAGAAGGCTTTGTTTGTAGGGGTGCCAGAGGTGCAGAGTCGGATCAGAGTAAGGCGTTTCGGTCTTGATCGCATCATAGCGTTTCCATTGCATGAACGGGACACGCCAGCGGCTCGGCACCGGCACGCCAAAGGTGGGATAACCTTCACCGCGCTCTGCCAGCGGATACTCGCGGGGATTGTGCCACTCGTGCGGGATCTTCTCATTCCATCGCGGCTGGTTGCGTGGAAGCTTCAGGTCGTCGGGTAACGGCTCCAAGCCGTAGTTCCGGTTCTCTCGAACTGGACGGGTTTCCTCCAGTTCCTTTCGTTTCACCGGCTGGCGCGGCAGCTCGAGTTCGCGATCAACTGCGTCGAGGCCGTAGGTAGGCGCAAGGCCGAAGGTAGTGTCGAAGACCGGCGGCGGTTCGGGTGTCCGTTGCGCAGCGCCGGGATCGGGATTGAACTGCGCGGGGATTCTTGGCGGCGGCGGTGTGCTCCTGGTCACGCGCAAATGCAGAGTCAATTCTTCGTCGGTGAAAAGGCGCGTCGGAATGGGCGTCACGCCGAAGTCCGGATTGAATTGATCCGGCGGCAAAGGCGGATCGCCCATGCTCACCCGTTGGAAGGGCTTCAGTACTTTGTTGGGCTGAAGACCGCTCGCTGGAGTTTGGGTGGCACCGTGATCAGCGGCCTTTGCTTGAGATCCAGTCTGAATCAACCACGCCGAAAGGATGCCGGCGCTGAATCGATAGGAGGTGCCAGACCAGGATCGTCTGCCATGATTCGTTCGTCTCATGTAACGAATGCGACGCTGCTGGCGATGCATGGAGGATGAGTGCTGAATCGGAGCAGAGGATTTCGCCCGCACGTTGAATCCGAAAACTGAATGATTTTCGGGGCGCGTACGGTCACGTCCACGTGTTGGAGTTTGGACATTTTCGAGTCCTGACAAGGCGAATAATGATCGGCAACCATTGCGATCTCCCGGAGGGAGAATTGACAATAGCCCAGCCTTTCAAGGCTGGGCTTGTATCCGGGAAAACAGAGTCCCGAAGGGACGGCTGAGTTTAGGTGAGAACCATGATGATCATTCTTTCCAAGCGAGCTCAAGTTTTCGGGATTGCTATAAGCCGGAGAAAACTCGGAAGGTTGCATCGAGTCAGCCGTTCCTTCGGAACTTACACGCATGGGAATGGGATCCTGGCAGTAAACTGCCGGGCTATTTTCAATTCTCCCTCCGGGAGTATCGATCCGGCGCATAAAACACGACCTGGTGCGGCGGTCCTCAGAGCAATGCCAGGAACTGGACCGATAGCGGGGGCTTTGAAAGTATTCCATGTGGCTGCAAAATGTGCTTGTCAGGTAACAGAGATGCCGGACTAATTCCAGCGTGAAAAGTTTCCCGCGCTGGTTTCTCACGCTCGCCTTTCTCCTGGGGTCGTGGACCACTCGCGCCGGCATGACGGTTGAGGATGTCGAAAAGGTCATCTCTCAAGCCGTCTCGCGAGCCGCCGGGATTTCTCCGCGCAGCGTTGTCGCCGTGACTGACCGTGAGGGCTTCGTCCTTGGAGTTTGGAACGTAGGCCCGCAACCGGCCTCAATCGATGACATCGCCAACGCCATTGCCAAGGCGGGCACGGCTGCTTTCCTGAGCAGCGACCAACACGCGTTCAGCTCGCGCACCGCGGGATTCATCGTGCAGCAGAATTTCCCGCCAGGCGCCATCAACAAGGCTCCCGGTCCGCTGGTCGGAGTAAATTTCTCCAATCTTCCTTTCACCGACGTGAATCGCTTCAAAGGCCCGCCCTTCGGACCTAATCCCCAGAGCGGCATCAACGGAGCCGTCGTCCCGACACCCGTGACCGGCGGCCTGGCCGGCTCGCCGGGCGGAGTACCGCTCTACAAGGATGGCAAACTGGTCGGTGGCGTCGGCGTGGCCGGGGACGGCGATGGGCCAACGGCCATCTTCCCAGGCCAGGGTTTCGATGTGGACGAAGACGTGGCGCTGGCCGGCCAAGTTGGCTACGCGCCGTCGCCTGTAATATTTGGGTCACGGGTGTTGATCGATGGAATCCGGATTCCGTACGTTCTTGGCTCCGCGAGTCTGACACACGTGCTTCCACTCGCTCAGTTGCCGGGCGGCGTTGTGCAGCCCTACACATTCCGGGCATCGCCTCCGGTCATTTACCCGACGATGGTCCTCGGTGGGCTGCTTGGAGAAGTTCGGAAGCCGATCCAGAATGATCCGCTCCTCGATGACGCCGATCTCTCCAACAACACCATCGACGGCCAACCAAGATTATCCGCCGCAGAGGTAACTCAGATTCTGAATGCCGCGGCGCGCAGAGCAAGTTTCACTCGGGCGGGCATTCGGTTGCCGCGCGGCCAGCCGGCCCAGGTGTTCATCAGCGTGGTGAGCCATCCCAACAAACCCGGCGGCCACCCGGCGATCCTTGGCACCTTTCGCACGCCGGAAGCGACGATCTTCAGTTGGGATGTCGCCGTGCAGAAGGCGCGAACGGCGATCTTCTTTTCCAGCAACCTCCGGGCGTTCTCGAGCCGCACCGTGGGCTTCCTCGCGCAAAGCCTGTTTCCTCCCGGCATTCTCAATACCACTCCTGGTCCTTTCCTCGGCTTGCAGGAAAAATTCTCCACCTTCCCGCAAAACGTGACGAACCCTTTGAACGGCGCGCTCGTGACTTCACCGCCGGAGATCAATCCCAACCTCCCCAATGGCATCACGATCTTCCCCGGCGGCTTTCCACTCTATCGCAACGGCGTCCTGATCGGAGCCATCGGCGTCAGCGGTGACGGCATTGATCAGGACGATCTCATCGGAGCCGCCGGTGCCGCGCTTTTCCCCGCGCCGCTCAGCATTCGCGCGGATCACTTCAGCTATTTCGGAGCGCGTTTGCCTTACGCGAAGTTTCCCAGAAATCCATCGCTGTAAACATCCTCGCAAGACGGGCACCGTACCGGTAGCTTCCGACCACTACTCACGAACGCACCCGTTATGCCTGAACCAGCCGACAAATTGAACTCCTCAGGACGAACAGCTCGCGAGCTCTACGCGGCGCTCTTTCGTCAGGGAACGCCTGTCGATTCTCCCCTCGTCGAGCAACTGTGTCTGGCACACCCTTCACTGGCTTCGGAATTGCGGGAATTGCATGCGTTCCTGCAACTGGCCCGGACAGCCGCCAGTTCTCCCGTCATCCACGAATCCGTGCGCGAGCTTTTCGGTGAAGAGGCTCAAGTGACGCTCACGCTCGACGAAGCCGGAGCGGCATCGGAAGACGAAAAGGCAACCATCGTGGCTGCGTCGGGAGTTCCGCCTTCAGGCGGTCCCGGCGGCGAACTGGCTGGAGCTGGGATTTCAAACCGGGGTGACCGTTACTCCCTCGAAGGCGAAGTCGCGCGCGGCGGCATGGGCATCATTTACAAGGTGCGCGACCGCGAACTCAATCGCACCCTCGCGATGAAGGTCATGCTCAACGAGCCGGCTGCGACCTCCCTCGCCCATCGGAAGGGAGAGGGCCATGCTGCACTGCCATTGAATTAGATTGCAAGTGGTTTATAGTTAGATATTTACATTGTACAAATTGGACTGCGCACCTATTAGCCTTGGGATGCGAACAATTCTGCATGATATTCCTGAGCATCTCATCATCCTTGTCCAAGCACT
>SIBF01000165.1 GCA_009695275.1 Pedosphaera sp.
CTTTCTGGGCAGTCCGGTGCCCGTGCGCCCCAATCGCCCAGTGCCCGTGCGTCGCAGGACTTCGTTTCACCGATCGTATCATTTTCAAAGGCGGGTCAAAAAAGCCGTGTTTTGAAGGTGATTGCGCTTAATTCAATGGCAGTGGGGCGACGCCCTCGGCGTCGTACCGCAAAACGATCCTGCGCTAGTTGGAGAATTGCTGGCCGCGCTCGATGCAACAGGCGACGAATCAGTCTCCAGTCGCAACGGCGAGCCAGGATCCTTTCGTGTGGCACTGACCAGCCACTATGAGATCACGCGCATCCCGAAACCGTTGCTCGAAGCATTTGCGGTACGCACGGGCGATGAACTCTTGCAGCGCGTGACTTCCTCCACGGCGAACGGCGAGCTGAAACAATTTCTTTGGGGCCGCGAGATTATCGATATGTTGGTGGCGCATCCGGGGGTGAGGTTCGCGCCGGCGGAGTTCATTGGGTTACTCCGCAAATTGCAGCCACGCCTTTACTCCATCTCGTCATCGCCCAAGGCGCATCCGGGCGAGGTGCATCTCACCGTGGGGGCCGTTCGCTACGAAAGCTTCGGCCGCGTACGCCAGGGTGTCTGTTCAACTTTCCTCGCCGACCGTGTCGAAGCGGAGACTCCCGTGCCAGTGTTCGTTCACAGCAACAATGGCTTCCGTCCGCCGCCGCCGGATGCGCCGTCCATCATGGTCGGCCCGGGCACCGGCATAGCGCCGTTTCGCGCGTTCCTTGAAGAGCGCAGAGCCATCGGGGCGAAAGGAAAAAACTGGCTCTTCTTTGGTGATCAGAAATCTTCGACCGATTTTCTCTACCGCGACGAAATTGAATCCTTCCAGCGGGAAGGCCTTCTTTCACGTCTCGATCTCGCGTGGTCGCGGGATCAGTCGGAAAAGGTCTATGTCCAAAATCGCATGATCGAAAAAGCGACCGAGCTGTTCGCCTGGCTGGAAGCGGGTGGCGCGTTCTACGTCTGCGGCGACGCCAGCCGGATGGCAAAGGATGTGGACACCGCGCTTCATCAGGTGATCCAGATCGCCGGCGGCAAGACCGCCGAGCAGGCGATGGAATACGTGGCAAATTTGAAATCCGCGAAACATTATCAACGCGACGTGTATTGAGCGCTTCGTCGCCGGGCCGCGCTGAGGAGCCAAGCCAGCACTCGACTCGTTCATCGAATACGCCCTCGGAGGGAGTAGTACCACCAGCCGATCTGCTCATGGAGGAACAGTTCGAGATGTTCCAGATGAGTCAGGCGAGGAGTAATTCGGAACGGCGATTGCCTTGAAAGTGAGCTGAGACCTGGAAAATCTGCCGCCACCGGCACGACCTGAATTCCATGGGAACGGAACAATGCCTCCGAGCGTCGCATGTGTGACGCGGATGTAACCAGGAGGATGTTCTTCCATTGATATTTCTTTACCAGATCGCGCACTTGCAAGGCTTCCTCGTGAGTGTTAGCGCAGACTTCAAGGCTAATCAGGTTCGTCCCCACCATTCCCCAGCTTCGCGCCCAGCCTTCTAACAATATCCCTTCACTCCAAGGTTTCCCATCGGTCAGCTTGCCGCCACCGCCGCCAAAGATCAGAGTCTTAGTCTTCCCTCGGCGAACCAATTCCATCCCGGTCACTGCCCGGTCGGCGCGCGAGCTCAAGTCCAACCTAAAAGGCTTAAGGTCCACGGGGCCCGCCATACCCCCAAGAACCACCACCGCATCGCAAACGGGCAATCCATCCAGATCCACCTGCGAGTAGGGGCGTTCGAGTGACGCCAGCAAGCGCGCTGACAACTGCGAACCCGCAACCGACATGCTAATGGCGATCACCGCAAGCCACAGCGCCGAAGTCCACTGCCGCTTCCGAACTGCGCAACCAAAGCCAGCCAGAGTAAGAAGCCACACGATGCTCAAAGGTTCCGTAAACGAGGATATGAACTGTTCCATGAAGCCAAAGCTCAACCGGTGTTGGGTTCCGGCCGCAAGACCTTTTAGCGACACCGGCACAGAAAACTCTTGTTTCGCATGGCACCGGGACCACCATCGGAGGCTTGAGTATTCGGCTAATCAAACAGCGGATGTGCTGGAGGCCAACGGTCCCTGGTTGGATCTTGATCCTGCTTTCCCTGGCGGGCGGAGGCTGGATTGCGATTCAAAACCTGATGCCGTTCCTTGCGCCAACTCAACCTGTCCGCGGAGCTTTGTTGGTGGTTGAAGGATGGGCGCCTGATTACGCGCTGGAACAGATTCCGCGCATCTTTCGCGAAGGAGGTTACAAACACCTCTTGGTGACGGGCACGGAAATCGAGCGCGGCAGCTACATCCTGTCGCAAAACAACTACGCCCAACTTGCGTCAAACACACTGCGGCGGGTGGGTATGCCGGAGGACAAGATTGTTGTGCTGCCTTCCGCACGCGTTGAGCGAGATCGCACTTACACTACAGCGATCGAAGTTCGTGATTGGATGCGAAGGACGCAGTCTGTCGAGGCGGTGGATGTGCTTACCATCGGACCGCACGCACGCCGAAGCTGGCTGCTTTACCGGTTGGCGCTCGGCACAGGACGAAACGTTGGAATCATCTCTTTTCCCAGCCAGGAGTACGATCCGAATTTCTGGTGGAAGACAAGCAACGGCGTGCGCGATGTGGTGGACGAGACGGTGGCTTACGTTTATGCGCGAGTGCTTTTCCATCCGTGACAAAACACGCTCACGATTGCTGATCCCGTGCGTTGGCGTGAAGTGTTTTGCCGACTGTGATTCAAACCGCCCGCAAATTCAGCAGGCGCCGAATCACGGAAACGCCCGCGGCAGGTGCCCCTGGTAAAGTTCAAAATTCTTGTTCGTCTCCGCGATCGGGTTCAGGACTTCTCCAAGACGTTCCAGAGCGTCGGCACGGGCGAGGCTCATCATTTGCACTGCGATCACTTCATCCGTCTGGCTCATCATTTTGCGGAGCTTCTTGGTATCGCCTTCGAACCGCCCCAGAAGAGTGCGGGCGATTTCACGCGGACTGCTGTAGCGCCCATCGCCATCCACATCGAGGTAGAGCGGGTTGGTTGCAGCCAGCGTATAATTCTCATAGGTGGTCCAGCATGGTTCCTTGACTCCAGCTCCAAGGACCACGCATACGAGGTGGGCATCGTGTGCTGGCGTCGGAAGAATGAACTTCAGGAGAGCGTCGGTGGCGTGTCCGCTCTCCGTCGGGACATTCATCTCCGCTGCAGCTATGCCATTAAGAAACACGATCCCCCGTTGCGGAGTAATCCAGGCAGGTGCCGTTACTCGAAGAGCCACTTCCACCTTTCGGTTTCGAGCGGGGACGATTTTCCCCATTTTGAATCTGCCGTTTACAGTTACGTCGGCAAAAATCCCAAGGCTGATCGAAGTATCTCCCGCGAGAAAGTTCTCACAGACCTCATCGACGTTGATCGCTGATGGTTCATCGGTGGAACTGCGGACATACGTTCGTCCCTGGCCTACGGGGTCGTAAACCGTGTGTGAGTCAGAGGAGCCGACCGCAGTGATGTGTTCGCCGTGGTTTAGAAGCGAAAACCAGTCCTGGAAAAGGTAAAGTGGATCCTTCTGGAGGGAGGTGGCTGAATTGACCAGTTCCATGGCGTCAAAAGTGAACTTTGATCCCGTGACACGATCACCTGAACCACGATTCAGATTGAGCACTCCAAACGGACCCTTGTTCGTGCTCGGCCAGCGAGGGTGATTGAGCGTGACGACCCTGGCGCCTTTCATCCGGATGTCGGAGATGAGCTTGACCCAGTCAGACTGTTTGTAATCTGGAATCTTCCCGCCTGGAGGCAGCGGGAATCCATTGAAGTGTCCGACTTCAGTGGTGACTTCGTTGCCAGTGACAGGGGTGAAGAAACTTTGAAGCCCGGCCTTGGTCTGTGGCGGGCGATAATCCGTGTGATGATTGTGGTCGGTGGAGACGGCGAATTCCACGCCTTCGCCGGCGATGGTGATCATGCGTTCGTCAAGAGACGCGTCACCGTGCTTGCTGAACGTGACTGTGTGGATGTGAGTGTCCGCCGCAACGAAACCGGTCGTGTTCACCTCGCGGCGGAGATCGGCATCCACTGTCGGCGGTGCGGAGCGGGTCGCGACGATGGGCTGGCGGATGCGGCTCCATTCCATCCCTCGCGTCACGTACACCACATACTCGCCTTCGGGGACATCGAAAGTGGTTTCGCCACGGCTGGTGTAAACAATGCCGTTTCGTACCGCGGTGGTTTGGTTCGTCGCATTGAAGAGTTCGACCAGTTTATCTTTCTTGTCGGCAATCGTGATGCGAGCGGGGAGAGGCTGAAGCGTCGCTTCGTCGCGGACGCGGACCTGCACGGTCACCAGCTTCGCAGCTTCACGGAGTGATTTCTCCCACAGGTAGCAGACGCCAATGGCAATGTCGTCCTTGGGATCGAACGGCACGATGCTCAACATATTCTCGCCCGCGCGAAGCGTCTCGGGCGGAATTGCATAGTAGCGGACTTGCGCATCCCTCTTTTTTTTCAAATCGGCGATGTGTTTGCCATTGATCTCGATGTGCCAGGCGTCCTCCACGTCGCGTTGCTTCAATGACAGCGTCCACTCGGTCGGATTCGGGGCGGAAAAGAACCGCAGATCATACCGTTTGGCTTCAGGTCTGGCCGGCACATCGATCCACTCTTTGATCCTGGTGTCGCCGATGTGGTGCATAACCGGATCGAGCATCCGATCGGCGGCCATCGCGAGACCGGCGTCCATCAGCAGGCAGATCAGGACTGCAACAATGCCTTTGGATCCTTGAGCGACTGGAAGCAGGAAGCGTTTTGGCGACATTGGCGTGGCAAGGAAGTAACGTTGACTCATCTAAGGTTCCATTTGCCTCAAGGTTGCACCACTGCGGCTCGGAGACGAGGAGGAAGTTGTCTTCAAGGCCACGCGCTAAAGGTAACGCCCATGCGATGGGTTCGCATGGCACGGGGAGTTTTCTTGACAGTTTGGAAGGCGAGCGGTGTCATTCGCCCCAATCACCGAAAAGTCGTGATCAAGCTGTGTGGCCTGATTAGACGTGGATGTTGCGTGTCTTGCATTTTAGAAAACAGAGCACATGAGTCGCGGAAAAGTTAATATAGCCGTCATTGGACTCGGTTTTGGAGCAGAGTTCATTCCCATTTGGCAGAAACATCCTCACTCCAATTGCCATGCCATCTGCCAGCGAAACCCTGAAAAGCTCAATGCGGTCGGGGATTACTTTGGCGTGGACGTCCGGTATGCTGAGTTCAAGGACGTTCTCAAGGACCCAAACGTGGACGCCGTCCACATTAACTCGCCGATCCCGGATCACGCATGGATGTCCATTGCCGCCCTCAAGGCGGGCAAGCACGTCGCCTGCACGGTGCCGATGGCTACGAGCATCGCTGACTGCAAGAAGATCGTCGATCTCGTGAAGCAGACCGGGTTGAAGTACATGATGATGGAAACTGTCGTGTATGCCCGCGAGTATCTTTTCATGAAGGAACTGCTCGACGCCGGCAAACTGGGCAAACTGCAGTTTGTTCAGGCGTCACACCAGCAGGACATGGACGGCTGGCCGAACTACTGGCCCGGCCTTCCTCCCATGTGGTATGCCACTCATTGCGTCGGCCCAGTCGCTGGCCTGATCGGCAAGCCTGCCGAGTATGTGAGCTGTTTTGGCAGCGGAACGATTCGTCAGGAACTCATCAAGCAGTATGGCTCTTCTTTTGCCATCGAGACGGCGCACATCAAATTCAAGGGCACCGACGTCAACGCCCGCATCATCCGTTCGCTCTTCGACACCGCGCGCCAGTATCGTGAGAGCATTGATGTTTACGGCGACAAAGCTTCCGTCGAATGGCCGTTGGTCGAGCACCAGCCGTTGATCCTCCATACCGCCAAGCGCCCCGAGCCGAAGATTCCGAAGCCGGTGAAGTGCCCCGATTTCGCGAAGCGCCTGCCAAAGAGTATCGCGAAATACACGACAAAGGGCGTCTATGACAGCAGCAAGAAAACGCACTTGAGCTTCACTCAAGGGGGCGGTCACGGCGGCAGCCATCCCCACCTGGCGCATGAATTTGCCACGGCTTTGGCCGAAGGCCGTGAACCGTTTCCAAACGCGAAGCAGTCCGCCAACTGGACGTGTGTCGGCCTCTGCGCGCATCAATCGGCGCTCAAGGGCGGCGCGATTGTGAAGCTGCCCGCCTTTACCGTATAGTTGGCCATGGTCACAGCGACACTCCACGAAGTGATGCGGCTTGCCGCCGGTTTGCCGACGGATGAGAAGGAAGTGCTTATCGAAGCGCTCAAGCGGCAGCGCGCCGAGCAGTGGCGGAAGGAAGTCGCTCGGGACGCTCGGAAAGCCATCAAAGACTTGCGGGCGGGCAAGCTGAAGCCGGAAAAGGCCGAACACCTTGTAGCGCGGCTGCGCGAGGAATGGGCGAGGGATGACGCGTGAGCTGGTTGAGTCGCCCCGGTTCAAGCGTTCCCGTGGCAGGTTTGCCGGGCGAGATCGCCGTCGTCAGGAATGTATTTCTGAAATCATGCTACTGATGGGCACGAACGTCTTCGCACCCAAACTCAAGACGCATCCTTTAACCGGGCGGCTTGAAGGTTTTTATGCATGTACATGCGGTTATGACTGCCGCATCCTGTTCACTGTCGAGAAAGAGCCGCGCACCGGACGGGAATTGATCCTCTTGCACGATATCGGCACGCACGACGAAGTTTATTAACGATCACCAACCCCAAAACAACCAACACTAACGAATCCAAAATTATGTCAGCAAAAACTGAAGGGATAGCACCTAACGCCAGCCGGCTGCTTATGGCTGGCTTCATGGCCATTTTCGCGGCGGGCGTCGGCTTCGCCATCCGCGGGGGCATCTTCGACAACTGGGGAGCGGAATACGGCTTCACCGCCGGGCAACTGGGCGCAATCGGCGGTGCCGGCTTTTCCGGTTTCTGCTTCGGCATCATTTTGGGAGGTGTCGTCTGCGACAAGATCGGCTACGGCAAACTGGTCATCCTCGCCTTCGCCGCGCATGTCCTTTCCGCCTTCGTGACCTTCACGGCGAAAGGCGCCACCGCTTACACGAGCCTTTATTGGGGAATGTTCATTTTCGCCTATGCAAACGGGACGCTCGAAGCCGTCGCCAATCCGCTCGTCGCCACGTTGTTTCCGAAAAAGCGCACCCACTACCTGAACATCCTTCACGCGAGCTGGCCCGCCGGCCTCGTGGTCGGCAGCGTTCTCGGCTGGATCCTCGACGACAAGATGAAGTTGAGCTGGCAGATTCAACTTTCCCTCTACCTGATTCCCACCGTGGCTTACGGGGTGATGTTCCTCGGCCAGCACATGCCGAAGTCCGAGGCATCAGAGAAAGGCTTGAGCCTTGGCCAAATGTTCAAGGATGTCGGCATCCTTGGCGCGCTGATTGTGTGTTATCTGCTCTCGCTATTCTGCCAGAGCGCGTTGAGCCTGCCCCCCTCCGTAGGCTATGCGATCGCGGGCGTGCTCCTGATCGCCGTCGCTCTGATCACGAAATTTTCGATTGGCTCATTGCTGCTCTTTATCCTGTTCATCACCCATGCGATGGTCGGTGCCGTGGAGTTGGGAACCGATGGCTGGATTCAGAACATCACCGGCAACCTCTTCACATCCGAAGAAGGCAAATATCTCTTCATGTGGACTTCGGTCATCATGTTCAGTCTTCGGTTCTGCGCCGACTTCATTGAAAAACGCCTCGGCATCTCGCCGATCGGTCTTCTCGTGACTTGCGCCGCCCTCGCCTGCGTGGGACTCAACCTCGCGAGCACGATGACTTCGTTCGCCATGGCCCTTGTGGCGCTCGGAATCTATGCGGTCGGCAAGACATTCTTCTGGCCCACCATGCTCGCAGTGGCCTCGGACCGGTTCCCGCGCACTGGCGCGATTGCGATCAGCATCATGGGTGGAATCGGCATGATGTCCGCCGGCCTCATTGGCTCGCCGGGCCTCGGCTATGCCAAGGATCGTTTCGCAGGTGAGGCACTGGCTCAATCCAACCCCGCCGCGTTGGCTCAATACAAGGCGGCCACCCCAAGCAAATTCCTGTTCTTCTCGGAAGTAGCGGCCTTGGATGGCACCAAACTGGCCGATGCTCAAAAGGTCGAAGTTTCCAAGCGCACGCCCGAGCAAAAGGCTGTGGCGGAAGCAAGCATCACCGGCGATCGCAAGACACTGAAGGTGGACTCCTTCATTCCTGCCGGGATGGCCGCCATTTACCTCCTGCTTCTGATATACTTCAAGAGCATCGGCGGCTACAAGACGGTCCACATTGTGGGAACAGAGTCAGCCGGAGCCAGATCCTGATCTAAAGCACAACCGAAGCTTTTGCTACGAAAAGGCGGCCTCAAAAAGGGCCGCCTTTTTATTTCTGAAGATGCTCTTCTTGGTTCTCGCGTCTGCGAAGCAGGACGTGTAGTAATAACTCAATCCTATGAACCAGCTTCGGACAGTAATGGTCAGCAGTCTCATCGCGCTGTTAATCCCAAATCGCGGATCGGCGCAGGAGGCAGACCTGATCTTGCATCATGGCAAGATCGCCGTAGTCGATGCCGGCTTCTCGATTCATCAAGCAATCGCGATCAAGGGAGAGCGCATTCTCAAAGTAGGATCGAATGAAGAGATCCTCGCCATGAAGAGCCTGCGCACTGAAATCGTGGACGTGGGCGGCAGGCTGGTGTTGCCGGGACTGATCGATTCACATGTCCATCCAGCCGACGCGGCAATGACCGAGTTCGACCACACGATTCCGGAAATGGAATCAATCCTTGATGTTCTCGCCTACATCAAAGAGCGAGCCACCATCGTCCCGCCGGGCGAATGGATCGAGCTTCGACAGGTGTTTATCACACGATTAAGGGAGCAGCGTTATCCTACCCGCGCCGAGCTGGATGCCGCCGCCCCGAAACACCCGGTGCTCTTCGCCACCGGACCTGATGCATCGGTGAATTCGCTCGGACTTCAACTCAGCGGCATCGACAAGGATTTCAAACCAGGGGATGGCGGCTCTGGTTTCGCTGAAAAAGATCCAGTTACAGGCGAACTCACTGGCATTCTTCGCAACTGCACGCGCTTCGTGAAAGTTAAGCCCACTGGACGCCGGGCCACGGATGAGGATCGGCTGCGGCGTTTGGAGGAGTTGTTCAAGGACTACAATTCGGTTGGTTTCACGAGCATTTGTGACCGCGATGCCAGTGTCGTGGGCTTGGAGTTGTACCGGAAGCTCCGCACTGCTAAACATCTCACGCTTCGCGTTTCCGCATCACAGAGCATCCCGTCGATAGGTGCCATGGGAGACATCATCGCGCAGATCAAACGCGTCGCGGAGGATCCCCTGTTCAAGGAGCACGATCCCTGGCTGCGCATCATCGGCACCAAGACTTACCTCGACGGTGGCATGCTCACCGGCAGCGCCTACATGCGCGAGCCGTGGGGCGTCAGCAAAATCTACGGCATCAGCGATCCAGCGTATCGTGGTGTTCTCTTCATTCAGAAGGAACGCCTTGTAACGATGGTGCGCGCGGCCACCGAAGCCGGCCTTCAATTCACGGCACATTCGGTTGGCGACGGTGCGGTGCATGCGCTCCTCGACGCCTATGAAGAGGTGAGCCGTTCCACCCCTGTCCGCAAGACTCGCGCGTGCATCACGCACTCGAATTTCATGAGCCGCGAAGCCATCGAGCAGGCGGCTCGACTCGGGGTCTCCGTGGACATCCAGCCAGCCTGGCTCTACCTGGATTCGAGAACGCTCATGGCTCAATTCGGCGACGAGCGGCTGCGCTATTTCCAGCCACTGCGTTCGCTCTTCTCGGCGGGCGTCGTCGCGGGAGGCGGCTCGGACCACATGCAAAAGATCGGTTCGCTTCGCGCCGTCAATCCGTACAATCCCTTCCTTGCCATCCAAACCGCCGTCACGCGACGTGCCCGCTGGCACGAGGGGACGGTGCATCCAGAGGAAGCGATCTCGCGTGAGCAGGCCATCCGCTTCTACACGATCAACAACGCCTACCTTTTGATTCGAGAACACGAGCTGGGTTCATTGGAACCGGGCAAGCTGGCGGACCTGGCCGTGCTTGATCAGGATCTGATGACCTGCCCGGTGGAGAAAATCGTTGAGACACATTGCTGGCGGACTTACGTCAATGGCCGGCTGGTGTTCCAACGCGATTCGCGCTGAACGGGCAACTTTAGATGAAGTCCACGATCCGCCCCTTTCATCCCGAAGACCTCGACGCGCTCAAGCGGCTGACTGTCGAATCATTCAAGGGCGTGACTCTTGAACAAAACGTCGAACATTGCCTGGGCGTTTTGAACGGCCACGACTGGCGCTGGCGGAAGGCGAGGCACATCGCGGATGACGCCACTGCCAACCCGTCCGGCATTTTCGTAGCTGAAAGCGATGGCCAAATCATCGGTTACATCTCGACGTTGATCGACCGCGATGCCGGGAAGGGCAGAATTCCCAATCTCGCCGTGGATGGTGCCGCCCGTGGTGAAGGCCTTGGTCGCAGGCTGATCGAACACGCGCTCGATTATTTCCGGCGCGAAGGTCTGGCCTACGCGATCATCGAAACGATGGCGCAGAACGAGATTGGGCAGCATCTTTACCCTTCGTGCGGGTTTGTTGAAGTGGCCCGTCAAGTTCACTTCGCGCGGAAACTGTAAGCACTAAACAACCACCACGTCGTTCGTGAGCGTGCCGATTCCACTGATCTGAATCTCCACCACATCTCCGCTGGCGAGGGTAAAATTGTCCGGAGGCACGACGCCGGTTCCCGTGAGCAGCACAGCACCATGGGGGAATTTCTGAGACCGGCAAAGAAAGGCCGCGAGATCCTCAAACTTCCGCTTGATCTGTCCAACACTCGTTTCCCCTCTAAAAACAGAGGTCCCACTCCGGTTGATCTCGATGAAAATCTTCCACTGGCGCGCCTCTGGTTCGCTGGCTCCAAGTGTAATGCACGGCCCAAGCGCACAGGAGCGGTCATAAACTTTGGCTTGCGGCAGATAGAGAAGATTCTCGCCTTCGATGTCGCGGGAACTCATGTCGTTGCCGATGGTGAAGCCGGCGATTCGTCCCTTCGAGTTGATGACAAGGGCCAGCTCGGGTTCGGGCACATTCCACTTCGTATCAGCACGGATTCCCACGCTATCGCCCGGCGGCACGACTTTTTCCGGGAGTGATTTGAAGAAGATCTCCGGGCGCTCGGCTTCGTACACCCGATCATAAGCACTGGCGCTGAAGTCGGATTCCTCCATCCGGGCCTTTTTGCTGCGAAGATAAGTCACCCCGGCAGCCCAGACCTCCTGATGCTCCACTGGAGTAAGCAGGCGAACTGAACCCAGCGGGAGCCTCGGAAGCTGTCGTGCAGCCAGTTGCCGGGCCATGCCTGCGGGATCGGCGTTCTCGAGCAACTCGGTAATTTCACAAATGCCGGCTGGAGTCAGATCAATGACTGAATCGGAGTCAGTGATCAGCCCGATGCGAGGGTCCGAACCGGAGGAATCAAATCGGCAGATTTTCATAGTGTTTCGTTGAGTAGGAGGAGTCTTCCCGAAACGGACGAAGGAGGCAAACAGGATGTGCTTCATTGCGCGACTGGTTTTGCCTTGTCGCCTGCGAGAGCTTTGCACATCGTCCAGCGCATGGCTGATCGAATGGCTTCTGATGTGTTGACCAAGCCGGATCCTGCGCTCGAAATGACGCTGCGACCGTCTCTCTTCTCGGATTTTACCGGGCAGGCGAAGATCAAGGAACGGCTGGAAATCGCTGTTCAGGCAGCGAAACAACGTGGCGAATCGCTGGATCATATTCTTCTGAGCGGCCCGCCGGGCCTTGGCAAAACCACGCTCGCCAACATCATCGCAAAGTCCATGGGAGCAACAGTGAAAAGCACGAGTGGCCCCACCATCGAGAAGGCGGGCGACCTGGCTGGCTTGCTGACGAATCTGGAGGAAGGAGACGTGCTTTTCATCGATGAAATCCATCGGCTCCAGAAGACGATCGAGGAGTACCTGTATCCAGCGATGGAGGACTTCAAACTGGACATCATCATTGATCAGGGGCCTAACGCGCGAAGTGTTCGGCTTAATTTGCCACGTTTCACGTTGATCGGCGCCACGACGCGCAGCGGATTGCTGACGGCTCCATTGCTCACAAGGTTTCCGGTGCGGGAGCGCGTCGATTATTACAGTGCGGAACAATTGCAGACCATCGTGGCGCGTTCGGCTCGGCTCTTGAACATCGAGATGGACACGCCGGGCGCAATGGAGATCGCGCGGCGCAGTCGAGGCACACCGCGCATCGCAAACAATCTAGTCCGGCGTGTGAGAGATTACGCGCAGGTCAGGAGCGATGGGCGCGTCACCTGCGAAATAGCGGATCGAGCCCTGGCAATGCTCGAGATTGACCAGCACGGCCTCGATGAAATGGATAAACGGATCCTTGAAGCGATCATTCTGAAATTCAGCGGCGGCCCCGTGGGAGTCAACTCGCTCGCCGTTGCCGTCGGCGAGGAACCGGACACCATCGAAGAGGTTTATGAGCCCTACCTCATCATGGAGGGCTATCTAAATCGAACTTCACAAGGACGGGTGGCGACGGATCTGGCATACAAGCGCCTGCAATTAAGCCCGGCCGAGGTCAAGCAGCCGAGGCTTCTGTAGCCGGGTCGAGACGGGCGCATCCCGATGTTCTTGGTTGGGTCGTCGTCCGCAGGCGTCTTCTCCCTCTCCCCGTCGGACGGGGAGAGGGTTGGGGAGAGGGGATTCCAGGTCCCCAGCCCTCTCCTCCCTCTGAGGAAGGAGAGGGAGAAATCACCAACAGCTTCGGGATGCGCCGGGTCGAGACGGCATCTAATTGATTCGCTTGTGAAGCGCGTAGTCCCGAGCTACCGTGAACTCGTTCCCAAAAAGACCGCTCCCGAACAAAATTTAATGCCGCTATGAAAACTCCTTCGATCCGCCCCTTCAGGGCGTTTACTCTCATTGAGCTGCTGGTCGTCATCGCTATCATCGCCATTCTCGCCGGGATGCTGCTGCCGGCCTTGTCAAAGGCCAAGCAGAAGGCGCAGGCTTCCTACTGCCTCAATAACCTCAAGCAAATCGGCCTCGCCGTGGCCATGTACTCGAGCGACGCCAACGAAAAGTTTCCGCGATCCAAAAACTGGGGCAAGGTGTGGGGCGACAGCTTCAAAGTCGGCGACAAGTACCACTACGAGTTGCTCGAGTCCTACGTCGGGAAGAACCAGGGGACAAATCGCACCGTGACAGATGCCAAGTCCAAAAGCGTCCCGCCGGCGCCGCATACCTACGGCTGCCCCGTTGGGCTCCGCGCGAAAGATCCGGCCACGGATTACAAGGCATGGATCCGCGACAACGACTGGATCACCTATCCGTGGAACCACATCTTTCTGAAAAAGGACAATTCCACTTATGAGGTGGACAAGCCCGTCAGCGGACGTTCCACGTCGGCGGTCGCATCGCCGACCACCGCGGTCCTGCTCTGGGAGATGCCTTATTGGACACCCGCGTTCTCGCCTCACAACGGATCCATCCAGAATGTCTTTGCCGATTCGCACGCAGCTCCCGAAAAGCGAAACCCCAAGGAGATCGACTGGTGGGTTTATCACAGCCGTCGCGGCTGGGAGGACAGTGACCCGACCGGGATCAATGTGAAGAAGCCTTAATTCATCAAGGTGCGTCTGCACCGTGTTGCATTGCTCCCTGCCGCCGCACCTGGGCATCTGGACGCAGACGGTCAGATGCAGTCCATGAACCTCCCATCCCCATCCCTCTCCTCCGCTTGAGGCGGAGGAGAGCGTGCCCGAAGGGCGGGAGAGGAGGCGTCCCGCTTCAGCGCGCCGCATCACGATTTCCTTCGGAGAATTCTCTCCCAAAACTCAACGCGAATCGGCAACCTCACCGCCGTGGACTTGTGTCAATACTGATTCCGCTGAAAAACCCCTGCTGACTATTTTTTTCGTTTTGGCGTCGCGGCCGGTGGGTCCAGGCGCAGCAAGCGCAAGTCTGCCCGGTCCAGCAACTGCCATTGGACTTGCTCGCCGGCCTCCAGATCCAGCGCGGCGGCCAAGG
>SIBF01000166.1 GCA_009695275.1 Pedosphaera sp.
ATCTGAGCGCCCAAGACCACCCATCGCGAACTCCAAGTCAAACGAACCTTTGGCCGCAGGGGGGCGCGAGCTGGGGCTCGCAGCCCGCCCCCCTGCTGCTTTTAACCTCAAAATGGTCCGAATTCACCCACTCGAGTACACGATGAGGCTGAATTTTGCAGGTTAGCGATCGTCTCAATCACACAGAAATCAAGATGAACCCCAAGCACTTCTCAATCGCCCGCAACAACGATTCCGTCACCGAAACAATCCTTTCCATGAACCGGAACATAAAGTGCAGAGTTTTCGAGGACGCAGAGAGTTGTGTTCCGTGTCCTCTGTGTCCTCTGTGTCCTCCAAAACTCTGTGCTGAATTCTCAGCGTCGAATCGCGTAACGGGTTCATGGCCTCGATTCACGTCCGGTTTTTGGAAGTGTTCCCTCTCCATCAACCGCAGGTCTAAGGCGCGGGCCGCCGCCCCCGAGAGTCCAGCCTGTCCCGTTCGCGCGCACGTGACAGCCCCCGCGCCTTCCGTCAACGCCCCATGGTCCCAATGCGTGGCTGCAACGTGCCTCGTTGCCATGCTGACCCTGGCAGGTTGCGCCTCTCCAGAATCCCGTTCGCAACCCACTCCGGAACCCGCTGCCCAACCACCCAAAACACGGCCAGCCGTTCAACCCGCCGCCGCAACGCCGGTCCCGCAGTCCAAACCCGCGCCTGCTCCCTCGGTCAATCTTGACGTCAAGTTTCCCCTCAACGAATGGAAACCTCTTTTCGATGGTGTTTCACTCTCCGGCTGGAAAGCCACCGACTTCGCCGGCCATGGGGATGTGGAATTCAAGAAGGACTTCAAAGGCGGACCTGCGATCATCCTTGAGCAAGGCGCCGCGCTCTCAGGCATCACCTTCACCAACGGCACGCCCAAGATGGATTACGAAATGAATATCGAAGCGGCGAAGCTCCTTGGCGGAGACTTTTTCTGCGGTCTGACGTTCCCGGTGGACGAGTCGTTCTGCACCCTCGTGGTCGGAGGCTGGGGCGGATCGGTCGTCGGCATTTCGAGCGTTGATGGCGCTGATGCTTCGATGAACGAGACAACGAAGTACATGAAGTTTGAAAATGATCAGTGGTACCGAATCCGCATCCGTGTCACACAAAAGAAAATCGAGTCATGGATCGATCAGGAAAAATTCGTGGACCTCGAGAGATCAGACAAGAAAATCAGCATGCGTCTCGGCGAAATCGAGGAATCCATCCCCTTCGGCTACGCCACCTGGCAGACCAGCGCGGCGATTCGTGATTTCAAACTTCGTCGCCTGCCGCCGTCCGGCTCCAAGTGACTGCCGATCCGGCACGTCAACACCAAAACCAGTGAACGATTTCGCCGCTTCCACCCCTCAAACAGAAGCGCCGCAAATCTCCGCCGAGGATCTCGCCGCCATTCACCGGGCAAAGCTACTGCTCGAAAACCCTGGATTTGCCGCAAAGCTCGCCAGCCACATTGGCGCTCCCTTGGAACGCGGCTTTACCAGGCTTCCAAAGAACTGGACCACCGCGATCCAGAAGGCTTCGCACGCCGCGCTCTGGCGCGCACTGTCAGTCGCCGTCCGCTCGATGAGCAAGAAGCCTCGCGACGAGCACTCCGACATGACGCACAAAGTCATGGTGGGGGCCACCGGCTGGATTGGCGGCGCATTCGGACTCGCGGCCCTGGCCATTGAACTCCCGGTCTCGACTACGATTATGCTTCGATCCATCGCGGACATTGCACGCGACGAAGGCCATGACATCGACAACATGAGCATTCGTTTGTCCTGCCTCGAAGTCTTCGCACTCGGAGGTCCGGGCAAGTCCGACGACGCTTCCGAGAACGGCTACTGGATTGTCCGTGCCGCGTTGAGCAAGGCGATTTCCGAAGCCGCCGCCTACGTAACCGAACGCGGAATCCTGGAGAAGACGGCGCCGGCCATGGTCCACCTCGTGGCCACGATCGCTTCCCGCTTCGGTGTAGTCATCTCTGAGCAAGCTGCCGCAAAAGCGATTCCGATCATAGGCGCTGTAGCCGGCAGCACCATCAACGTGCTCTTCATGGATCACTTTCAAAACATGGCGCGCGGCCACTTCATCGTGAAACGCCTCGAATCCAAGTACGGCTCTCAAACCGTCATGGAGACTTACAAAACGCTGGCGGTCCCGGTGAAGCGTTTGCCGGAATCAACCCAACGAGTAGAATGAACCATGAAAGCACTTCTGAACACGCTCCTCCTGCTTGGCTTCGCCGGCGCACTGGTCTGGTACTTCACGGAGGGACGGAACCACCCGGAAGTTCGCGAGGCGGAGAAAGACCTCGTTTCCGGCGCCGCTAAAATGCGCGACGCCATCAAGGAATCGCTCCCAGAATCCCTCAAATCGGAAGACGTTAAGGAACAACTCGCCCGCACTGGTAAGATCGTACGCCAGAAAGCTCGGAAGGCAGGTGGCGTGCTTGCCGATGCCACTGCCGACGCCCGCATCACTGCCGCGATCAAAGCGCGTTACCTCGCGGAACGGGATCTCTCCACATTCCAAATCTCCGTGAACACAACCGCTGGCGTCGTCACGCTTTCCGGTTTTGTCTCATCGGAGGAGAAGATCGCCAAGGCGATGAATCTCGCATTGGAGATTGACGGAGTCAGCGAGGTGATCTCGACGTTGCAGGTGAAAGAGAACCGTTGAGTTCTTTTACAGTAATGGCTCGCCGTGCTAACTACCGTCATCAAAAAGACGGAAGTTTCAAGAGTTGATCCGCCAACAAATTTCGATATTCTTGTGCTATGAGCTTTGAGACGTTGAAGCATGAGTTGTCCGTTCTAAGTCCACCTGAACAGCGGCGCCTCCTGGCATATCTCGTGTCTCTTCAAGACGCGTCAGACGTAACGTACCGAGAGTCTCTGGCCAGGAAGATTGACGACCGCGATCCATCTCATTTCGCCACACTGGAGGAACTGGATCGAAAACTTGGCCTGACGCCGGACGATCAACATTGAACTATCGACTCCTCATTGATTACGAGGTGATAGAATTTCTCGAAAGAATGAACTTGCGAGATCGGCGAGTCGTCCGAAACAGATTCATCGCAATCTGGCACGATCCAGGCCGTTTCACGGATTACACAGAACCTGACATCACGGGACGCAAATTGGATATTCACATCTGCGAGCGATTTGCGATTAGGTATTGGACAGACCACACAGACCGACATGTGAAGATTCTGGATGTCCAGCTCGCTGATCGCTCGACCCCGTAAGTTTTGCAGACAACATAAGTCTCGCCTGCTTTTTTGACACGAACTGGCTTATCGCGACACAAAGCGGCTCTCGGACAAACAAAATCTCAAGGGCAAATGCGCTGCTTGGGTGATCCCCACGCGCGTCGTCTTCACGACCGGACCCGTCCGTTTCAAGAACTCTTGGAGCGCCTCGTTCTTCGCAATGAACAACGGAGAGTCCGTGTTGCACAAATCCACGCCGTCAAGTTGCCGGTCGATCTGCATCGCCTGACAAAGCTTCGCAGGTCCGTTCGTCAACTCGTGATCACGTTTCACCGGTCGCCACTGGCGCATCAAGTCCTCGCCAAGTGCCGGTTCGATGGCACGGATCAAGATGGCTTCACCAACGCCGTGGGGCTGGCAGACGGCGTTGACACAAAAATGATAGCCGTAAATGAGATACACGTACGCCCTGCCCTGCTCACCGAACATCGCGCGGTTTCGTCGCGTCTCGCCCCTGAACGCATGACACGCCGGATCGTCAGCCAGGTAAGCTTCCACCTCGACGATCGGTCCGCCGCACAAACCTTCGGGCGTGCGCCGCACCAGCCAGTTTCCCAGCAAGCGCGGTGCGACCACATCTGCGGTTGGGGAGTAAAACGAGCGTGGCAACGGCTGAAGTTCGACCGAGCCATGCCCGGCGGCCCTTACCATCCGTTTCCCATGAACTGATAATTCAATCATTGCTCCGCGGAATTCATTTCCCCAATATCCGCCGCCTATGTCGAGACGTCAGTATCCGTTTCACCTTATCGAGCCGAAGTGGCAGGCGAAATGGGACGCGGAACAAACCTTCCGCGCCTTCAATCCCGGCCAACCAGTGCCGGACGGACATCCTTTTGGCATACGCCATTCGCTTGCTGGCAAGAGCCCTGCCTCTGCGGAACTGCCGCGCAAGTTCTACATTCTCGACATGTTCCCCTACCCGTCCGGCGCGGGATTGCACGTCGGGCATCCGGAAGGCTACACCGCCACGGACATTCTCGCCCGCTATCGCCGGGCACAAGGTTTCAATGTTCTCCATCCGATGGGTTGGGATTCTTTCGGACTGCCCGCCGAGCAGTACGCGGTGAAGACCGGCCAGCACCCGCGCAAGACAACCGAGGAGAACATCTCCAACTTCACCCGCCAGATAAAATCACTCGGATTCAGTTACGACTGGTCGCGCGAAGTCGCCACCACCGACCCGGAATACTTCCGCTGGACGCAGTGGATCTTCCTCCAGATTTACAATTCGTGGTTCAACCTGGAGACAAACAGAGCAGAGCCAATCAGCACGCTGAAGTATCCAACCGAATTGCAAGGCAAGGATCCGCTGCCGCGAGTCCAAGCCGACCAGCAGGCCGGCCCTGCCCCGGCTCCGAACCTCGAAGCCAGACGCCGTGCCTATCGCGATTCCAAACGCCTCGCCTTCGTGAGTGAAGCTCCGGTGAACTGGTGCCCCGAACTCGGCACCGTGCTCGCCAACGAGGAAGTTATCGACGGCAAGAGCGAAGTCGGCGGCTTCCCTGTCGTTCGCAAGCCGATGCGCCAATGGATGCTCCGCATCACCGCCTTTGCCGAACGGCTGCTCGCCGATCTCGACACGATTGACTGGTCCGACTCGCTGAAAGAGATGCAGAGGAACTGGATTGGCCGCAGTGAAGGGGCTGAGGTGGAATTCCAAATTCCAAATTCCAAATTCCAAATTCGAGTGTTCACGACGCGACCGGACACTTTGTTTGGTGCAACCTACATGGTTCTGTCACCAGAGCACGCGCTCGTGAAGGAGATCACCACGAAGGAGCACGCCGAGGCGGTGAAGCGGTACCAGCAGTTCGCCGCCGGAAGGAGCGACCTCGAACGGACCGAGTTGGCGAAGGAGAAGACCGGCGTCTTCACCGGTGCTTATGCCACCAACACAGTGAACGGCGAGAAAATCCCCATCTGGATCGCCGACTACGTCCTCGCGAGCTATGGCACCGGCGCGATCATGGCAGTTCCCGCTCACGACACACGAGATTTTGAATTCGCGACCAAGTTCAATCTGCCCATCATCCAGGTTGTCCAGCCACCTGATCCCTCAATTGACTGGCAGGGCTTCACCGATGAGGGCACGAGTGTGAACTCTGGATTCATCGACGGCCTTCCCACCGCCGAAGCCAAAAAGACAATCACCGCCTGGCTCGAAGAAAAAGGTCTCGGCAAGAAGACCATCAATTACAAGCTCCGCGACTGGCTCTTCAGCCGGCAGCGTTATTGGGGCGAGCCATTCCCCATCGTCTGGAAACGCGACGCCGCTGGGAATCTTCAGCACGAAGCCGTTCCGGAAAAGAGCCTGCCGGTCCTTCCTCCGGTCCTGGATGATTACAAACCCACCGCGGACGGCCAGCCACCGCTGGCACGAGCCCAGGAGTGGGTTCAACTGAAGAGCGGCGCCGTGCGTGAAACGAACACCATGCCGCAATGGGCTGGCTCCTGTTGGTATTACCTCCGGTATTTGGACACGGCAAATGGACGCCGCTTCGCCTCGCGTGAGGCGGAACGTTATTGGATGGGGTCGGAGCGCACGGCAGGCATGGTGCCGCTCATCCAGGCGGTTGAATGGCCGAAGATTGCCCGAAACCTGACGGAACGAGCCTTTGACGACGGCAAGCGTCCCCCATTCGCGGTCGAGTTCTCGCGAGTGTCGGACGACCTGGCCGCGCGGATACGCCAGTTGTGCGGCGAGGACGTATCGGATTTCCGGCATTCGCTGGACGTCTATGCTGTGCGCCACGCCTTTCGTGAGCACGGCATCGGCCCGCTCGAAGCGACACGAGGGAATATCGCCATTACTATCGAAGACATTGAGCGGCTGCCGGAAATCCTGGAGCATCCTGATTCAGTTTCTTTCGATGATGTTCACAAGCCGGGCTGCAAGCGATTCGTCATCACCAAGCGCATTAACGGAATCATTTTTGTCGTGGAGGAAGAGAAGTCCCGCCGCGGCCAGTTGCAGGTGGTGACGTTTTGGAAGAAGAAGGCGACGGCGAGAGATGTCACCACAAGAGCGCCCCTCTCAAACACGTCCGAAAACGACCGTCGCAGCGAAGCAACTAAATCCACGGACCAATCTGCTGTCAAGCCCACCCCCGGTGTTGACCTCTACGTCGGCGGCACCGAGCACGCGGTGTTGCACTTGCTCTACGCGCGTTTCTGGCACAAGGTTCTTTATGATCTCGGCCACGTCTCGACGCCCGAGCCATTTTTCAAACTCGTCAATCAAGGGCTCATCCTCGGCGAGCTCGAGTTTTTCGCGTTCGCACCGAGCGGACGACTGCCAGAAGGGTTCGTCAGCTCCGAATTGGTTAAGGATATCAAGGAACAAGCCGGCACTCTCGTGGGCACTCACAAAGCGACAGGTGAGACGATGGTCGGACGCAAATTGTCAGGGCACGAGAAGGATGTTGAAAAGCGAGGCGAGCATTTCTACCTAAAACTGCAGTCACAGATCCGAGTAGAGGCACGCTCTTTCAAAATGTCGAAGGCTCGTGGCAACGTTGTGAATCCGGACGAAGTTGTACGCGAATTTGGCGCAGACTCACTCCGCTTATACGAAATGTTCATGGGCCCCCTTCAGGACACGAAGCCATGGAATACGAACGGCGTCGAAGGCGTTTACCGCTTCCTCGGCCGCGTCTGGCGACTCTTCATCGATGAGAAAGCCGAAACCGCTTTCGAGCAGGCCGAGACAACCACTCCCGCGCCGACCGACGAGTTGCTCGACATTTTGGTGTTAAACGGCGCGATCTCGGATATGGCCGCGGCACCGGCGCAACTCAAGGCGCTGCACGCTTGCATCAAGAAAGTCACCGAAGACCTTGACGGGATGCGCTTCAATACCGCCATCTCAGCGATGATGGTTTTCGTGAACGAAGCCAACACCTGGCAGACCAGGCCGCTGCCGTTGATGCGAACTTTTCTCCAACTGCTCGCACCGTTCGCTCCCCACGTGGCGGAAGAACTCTGGTCGCGGCTGCACTCCACGTTCGGCCAGGTCGCACCATCGCTGATTTACGCGCCGTGGCCAAAGTTCGATCCTTCCCTGCTGGTAGAGTCCGAGATTGAGATTCCTGTCTCGGTCAACGGCAAGCTTCGCGACTTGATCCGTGTCGCGACCGACGCCGATAGCTCGACTCTCGAAGCGGCCGCCCGCAGCGCGGAGAAAGTCAAACCCTACCTGGAAGGCAAGACCGTGAAAAAGGTCATCGTGGTTCCCAGGAAAATGGTAAACATTGTCGTCACCTGATCTCTCGACTATGTTGCCCACGATGTTAAATCTCACCAAACAAGAGCAGTTGGTCCTGGCGTTTGTGATCGCCCTGATCCTGACTGGCCTTGCGGTGAAAACTTACCGTAAAGCGCACCCCACATCGCAGAATTCGGAACATGCAGCCCATTAACTTCGACTCAGTCCTCGACACGATCATCGAGCGCGACACCCGCTACCACCGTGAAGCGTATCTGTTCCTCCGGGGCGCGCTCGATTACGTCCAGAAACCGATCGCCAAAGCCCGCAAGCTCGAAATGTGTCACATCACCGGACAACAGTTGACCGAAGGCATTCGCGCGTATGCGATCGACCAGTTCGGTCCCATGGCCATGATGGTGCTCAACGAATGGGGAATCCACCGCTGCGAGGATTTTGGCGAACTCGTCTTCAACATGGTCGATCAAGGGCTTCTGAGCAAAACTGACACAGACAGCCGGGATGATTTCAAGAACGGCTACGATTTCTTCGACGCGTTTCGAAAACCATTCATTCCAGCAAGCCGCCAGAAAGTCGCGCAGCCTGAAGAGCGCCCACAGAAAAGCTGACGCGAAGAGCAATCGAATTGCCGATGATCGGCGTTGAGGTTTCGCCGCTGTTGAGCAACCAGAACCTCGGCCAGCAACCAGGAGGGATTGATTCTGCGCGACTCATGGACGTGGTTTCAACCGTGCCTATCCGGTTGGTTGCCAATTCTGAAGGAGCGCGGCTGTGTGCGAAGCATCAGCCGCAACAGTCCGATAGTTTCTGCGGCTGGGTTTCACTACAGCCGCGCTCCAATGACTCTTTGACAACTAACCGGACAGGCATGGTTTCAACCCATTCATTTTTGTTTCATTCGATGGCAGTCCACTGGCATGGTTGCGCCTCGTTTTAAGAATATGGAACACCGTACCGAGAACAGCACAGCCTTGGAAACTCCAGCCGCGCCAACCCAATCACTGCCGGCATCGCCGTCCGGTGTGACTTGCAAGACACTCAACAACGGCCTCGTGATCATCGTCCGCGAGGATCATAGCGCGCCAGTGGTGTCCGCCCAGGTGTGGTCCCGGACCGGCAGCATCAATGAAGGTGCATGGCTTGGCGCGGGCTTGTCCCATGTGCTGGAACACATGCTCTTCAAAGGCACCACCACCCGAGGTGCCGGACGGATTGATCAGGAAGTTCAGGAAGCGGGCGGCTACATGAACGCCTACACTTCGTTTGATCGCACGGTTTATCACATCAACGTTCCCAACACCGGTGCCAGAGTTGCGATCGACATTCTTTGCGACATTTCGCAGAACGCCAGCCTGCCACCGGATGAACTGGCCAAGGAGCTGGACGTGATCCGCCGCGAGATGGACATGGGCCAGGACGATCCCTCGCGCCGGTCGGGCCGGCGGCTGTTCGAGGTGGCTTACACGCGCAGCCCCTATCGATTTCCGATTATCGGCTGCCTGGACATTTTCAATCAACTGAAGCCGGAGGACATCTCCGCGTATTACCGCTCGCGCTACGCTCCGAACAACTTGTTTTTCGTCGTCACGGGAGATGTCTGCCCCAAGGACGTGATCGAACAAATCCAGACCGCGTTCGCATCGAAGCCGGCAAAGCCTCTGGCACCCGAGGTGATGCCCGAGGAACCACGCCAGGCCGCGCCGCGAGAAGTGATTGAAGAAGCGCCGATCGAACTTGGTCATGCTCATTTCAGCTGGCACATCCCCGACGTCCGCCATCCGGATGTTCCCGCATTGGATGTGCTGGCGACCCTGCTCGGCACCGGGCACAGCTCGCGGCTTTATCAGGAGGTCCGGGAACGCGCTGGCGTGGTCCACTCAGTCGATGCGTGGACATACAATCCGGGAAACCCCGGCCTCTTCGGGATGAGCGCCATCATGGATGCTGACAAGTTCGATGCTGCGCGCGGCGCGATGTTGCGGCAAGTCGAGCGCATGAAGATCGAACTGGTTACCGACGCTGAACTCGGCAAGGCGTTGAAACAATTCACTTCCGCGACTCTCGGAATCCGAAAGACAATGCAAGGCCAGGCGCAGGATCTCGGAGGTAATTGGCTCGGAGCGGCGGATCTCAACTTTTCCGAACGCTATCTGGCAGCCGTTCACCGCCTCACCGCCGCCGACCTTCAGCGTGTCGCCCGCACCTATCTGACGGAAGAGAACCGCACCATCTACGCACTGCTGCCGCAGGGCTCCGTCAACGGCAAAATCACTGCCATCACCACCCACACCGAGCAGGCGGTGCAGAAAGTGGAACTGCCCAACGGCCTCCGACTGCTGATCAAGGAGGATCATCGACTGCCGTTCGTGGAAATGCGGGCGGTGTTTCAAGGAGGTGTCCTCGCCGAGACCACCGCCAACAATGGCATCACCCATCTCTTCACCAAGATGCTGCTCAAAGGCACCGCTCGCCGCAGTGCCGAACAGATCGTTGCCGAAATCGAATCCGTGGGCGGCGGCATTGACACCTACGGCGGCAACAACAGCTTTGGTGTCAATACGGAAGTCATGCATGGCGATTTCGGCCTCGGTTTCGATCTGCTCTGTGACGTTCTGCGAAACCCGACCTTTCCCGCGGCTGCGCTTGACCGGGAGCGGGAGGTGCAACTGGCAGGGATCCGCGCCCAAAAGGATCAGCTTCTTCAAAGCGCGGGGAGAGCCATGCGACGGGCGATTTTTGGCACTTCTTCATACGGCCTTGATGGTCTCGGCACCGAGGAATCGATCGCTTCGCTCACCTCCGGGCAACTTGCGGCACTTCATCGAAGCCTGACCGTGCCCAATAATTGTGTTCTTGCCATCTACGGAGACGTCAACACTTCCGACATCGTCGCCGCTGTGCAGGCACGGCTGGGCGACTGGCCCGGCGGTGCCACGCCCTCAAACGTTGCCGCAACCAGTCCTCCTCTGAATGGAACAACGCACGTCCTTGAATTTCGTGACAAGAAACAAGCCGTGTTGGTAATTGGGTTCAAAGGAGTCTCCGTAAACAATCCGGATCGCTATGCATTGGAGCTGATTCAGGAATCGTTGAGCGATCTGGGCTCGAGGCTCTTTCTCCGGATTCGCGAACAGCTTGGGCTCGCTTATTACGTCGGGGCGCAAAACTTCCTCGGTTTGCAGCCTGGGTATTTTTCCCTCTATGCTGGCACTGCGCCCGAAAAAGTGGACCTCGTGGAATCAGAACTCCTCAAGGAGACAGCCTCGCTCACACGCGACGGATTGACGAGCGAGGAACTTGTCCGGGCCAAGGCCAAAGTCATCGGCCAGCGAAAGATCGCGCGACAGGATCTCGGATCCCTGGCAATGAACACCGCCCTGGATGAGCTGTATGGTCTCGGCTTCGCGAATGCCGATCAAGATGATGAACGTTACCAGCGGGTGACCCTCGATGAGATCCGGTCGGTGACGAAAAAGTATCTGAACCCAAACGCCTGTGTCGTGGCCTGTGTGCGTCCCGAAATTACTGAGAAGCCCGCGGGATAGACGGCGAATTCCGGAGATTACCGTGGGCACAGATGCAAGGCGTGAGCGCGGGAGGATGCCCGCAGCGGCCTCTGACCAAGCGAGCAACGCGGCAGATGCGCCCGCGCCACCTCCGAGATTTGTCGGCTATCCCACGGTTTCCTCAGTAATCCGGGCGAAAGCAACACCAACGGATAAATCCACTGCCCAGTTACTGGCAGTTTGGACACAGGTCTTTACCCTCTCTCTCCGCGAGGAACGAGCGGGGAGAGAGACGGAGAGAGGGGCAATCTCAAAAAGAAGTTCCTCCTCTCCCCGGCCCTCTCTTCCCTGAGTGGGGAGGAGAGGGAGAAGAAGCCAATCGCCTTCCAGGTTACAGGGCGCACGAACCTACGGGCCGTTCAACGCATTCAGCTCGCGAACTTCTGTAAGGCTTTCATCCTCCAGCTCACGGATCGAGCTGAGGAGCGTCTCAATCCAGAGTGGTTTCCGAAGTATCCTGTCAGCACCGAGGCCCAAGGCCATTCCAAGGCAGTCAATGCGGACACCCCGCGAACCACCGGAAACACCTATGATCCGGATGCCCGGATGGCGCTCCCTGATCGCGATAATCGCTTCCAAACCATCCGTGTCTTCCATGAAGATGTCCGTGATCACGAGATCGACGGGTTCCTGCGCAAGGATTCTTAACCCCGGCCCTCCACCGTTCGTCGCTTGCACGAGGAATCTGTGTTTTTGGAGCAGCGTCTTGATTCCCATGCCAAATTGAACATCGTCGTCGATGACCAGGATCGAGCGAATCGTCCCTGGTCGTGTGGTCTGTGTCATAATTTTAATCCACTGACGCCGGTCCGTTGTCAGCCGTTCCGCATGAGTTCAGTCGCAACGTAAGGGAACTCGACCGGGCAAGGTCATTATCCGGTCGAGTTCGGTGTTGAAATCAGGAGCCACGCACATTCATTCAGCCCTTCATCGAAGGCTGCTCAATAACTAGAAGTTCTTGAACTCATCACCCACAGGCAGTGCGTTTCGTTCAGTTGATTCCGCACCGGTGAGAACCGTATGAGGCACGGACTTGCCGTTGCCACGTTTGTGGCCATTGCTCGCGAAGTGGCTCTCCCCGGACTTCGCAGTCTTCCCTTTCCTCGACGAAGGCAGCTTCTCAGGCGCAGTTGATTCGACGGTGTCCGCGTGTGTGCTGCCAGCAGCACCCACCAGCGCGAGCAACTGACTCACAGCCTCCTTCTGCGACGCGGCCTGGGCGTTCAATTCTTCGGCCGCTGCCGCGCTTTCCTCGGCGGTGGCCGCATTGCTCTGGGTCACCTTGTCCATCTGGCTCACGGCTGTGTTGACCTGGCCGATACCCTGGGTTTGCTCGTTGGATGCCGTGGCGATTTCCGCAACCAAATCGTCCACCTGGCGCGCTTTTGTCACGATTTCCTGAAGGCTGGTTGCGACCTTGCCGCTGATCTGGACGCCATGATTGCTCTTGGCAATGCTGTCCTCGATCTTCGTGGCTGTTTCCTTGGCGGCTTGCGCGGATCGCTGCGCCAGATTCCGCACCTCGTCGGCCACCACGGCGAACCCCGCGCCAGCCTCTCCGGCGCGTGCGGCTTCCACTGCCGCGTTCAACGCCAGAATGTTCGTTTGGAACGCGATTTCATCGATCGTCTTGATGATCTTGCCCACTTCGACGCTGGAAGCCTTGATGGCGTCCATGGCGCGGGACATCTCGCTCATGTCGGCGGCGCCAGTGTCGGCGGCGGCGCGGGTCTGGCCAGCGAGCGATTTGGCTGATTGCGCATTCTCGGCATTGCGCTTGGTCATGCTCGATATTTCTTCAAGAGAGGCGCCGGTCTCCTCCAGGCTGGCGGCCTGTTCGCTCGCCCCTTCGGCCAGCGTCTGGCTGGCTGCGGACACCTGGGCGGAAGCGCTGGCAACCTCGTCTGCGCCATCACTCAAGCTCGCGGCGACAGCGCTTAGAATTCGCGTGGTGCTGACGATGATAAATCCGGCTATGAGGATGCCCGTGACCAGCGCCACTCCGAGGCCGATCCACAAACCACGCATCGCCGAGGCTGTCGCGTGACTGATGCCCGCGCCGGCCACTTCGCCGTACTTCTTGTTGAAATCCATCAAACGATCGACCAAATCCATGAGCGCATCGTAGAGAGGCTGAAGTTTGGCATCCACGAGCGCTCTTGCTTCGGAATTTTTCGATTCACCGCCCAAGGTGGTCACCTCTTTGAAGACAGGCAAGAATACGGTTCGAGCGGCGATATACTTGCCAAATAGCTGACGGTCCTCCTCCATGGTGATGGTTTTTTCATATCGTATTGTTAGATCTTCAATCGCGAGAAGATTGGTTTGAATGGTGTCGGTGAAGTGTTTCCTGGCTTCTTTGTCGTCGGTCTGGATCAACCTGAGTACCACGATGTAGCTATCTGCAAGCTTTTCATTGATGTTCCCGATGGTCGCTATGCCTGGAAGGCAATCAGTCACGATGGTTTCCTTGAAGCCATCGATGTTCTTGAGCTGTTTGAATGTGAACAGTCCGAGCGCCATGAGAATGGCGAGGAGAATGGCTGAGTTGACGGATATACGCTTTCCGATGGTGATGTTATTCATTTGGGATTGGGGATTGATGGTTGAGCTGGTCAGGAATTCTTGAGACTCGGTTCTAGATAATTTCGATCTATGCCCTCGCCTTGTGAATGCGGGGAGTGTTGTCATGGGGTTTGACTGCTTCGCTGGTCATTACCTTGTCGATGTCCAGCAATGTTTTGACGGTGCCCTTGATCTTGGCCATGCCGAGGATGTACTCCGTGTCGAGAGACGCCCCAAAATCAGGAGCCTCTTCAATATCCCCGGCAGTGATGTTGGCTACTTCCTCGACGCCGTCCACCACCGCACCCATGACAATGCGGCCACGCTCGGGCAGATCGACCTGCACCACGATGATCAGACCTCAGCAAAACCTTCGGACTGGCTTTGGAAGAATGGGAAGTTGAGTTCCGTCAAGGGGAGCTGGAATGAAGGTGGTGCCTGGGCATCCTGTTGCTCACTGGGGCGCTGGTTCCAGATGGAGGCGGATCTCCGACTTGGAGCC
>SIBF01000167.1 GCA_009695275.1 Pedosphaera sp.
CCGCCGCTTCTACCCGTTCAACGCGTTCCGCTCCCTGCTTGGAATCGCAGGAGATGTAGCGGCTCCAACCTACGCTGGACTTTATTCTGGCGAATGGACGCACCCTAGCTGTTGCGGGTGAGGGTAACAACCGGATAGGCATGGTTCATTCAACGCGGGGCCATCTCGCTGGGTTCCGGCACGCGCCCGACCGGGTTCGCCTACAACGCCAGGCGCCAGCTCCTGGCGTGGACCGAAGGGTCTTCCTCGAACTCGGTTTACCTGGAGAGCCTCACGGTGCCCGGCCGCCGAATCGAACTGAGGAGCGATGTTCCGGGACTGGTTCCCTTTCGCTTCAGCGAGGATGGAGATTACCTGGCCGCGACCAAGGAGCGGGACAGTCTGCGCGCTTGGAACGTCGAAACTGGGCAGATCGTCGCGTTCATAGGCGGGCACAAGGATGCAACATTTGCTGTGGATGGACAGGTGCTGGTCGTGGCCATCAATCAAGGTAACGACGACCATGAAATCGCATTCTATGATTTGGCCCATACCGGCCAGCCACCGAGGCGTGTTCCCGGGAGAAATCAGATCGGCTCGCTGGCGGTTTCGCCCGATGGCGGACTGGTGGCCTCATCCACCATGGGTGGCCGGGTGCGGCTGTATGATCCCGCCAAGGGCGAGTGGATCGAAGACCTTCATGGACACCTCAACGCGGCCTTCGGCATCGCCTTCTCTTCGGATGGACGACGGTTGATCTCGGCGGGTGGTGGGCGGGAGGCCGTCAAGCTCTGGGATGTCGGCACGCGCCAGGAACTGTTGACCTTGAGCGGCACGGGATCATATCTGGGTTCGGCCCGATGGAGTGCCGATGGGGACGTGATCTTGGTCGGCGCGCCGTGGCAGGCCTGGCGCGCGCCGTCATGGGAGGAAATCGCCGCCGCCGAGGCAAAGGAGAAAGCGGAAAGCAAGCAGCCGTAAACTTGATGCGGTTTCCAAAGCGCCAGAGGACTGGCGCAGTCGAAGACCTGTCGGAGTTCCGAGGCAACCTGCCGCCGAAAACAGCCACTAACCAGCGGAGCGCCGCTGTAAACAGCTCCGCCTGCTGGCAGTGCACTTCATGCGCTTTAAGTCACACAACGCTTCTCTTGCATCCAACCCGAACGCTGAAAGACAATTCACAAAAGGCAACAAAGACAACGAAGAGACAATGCTTTCTGGCTGGTAAGGCCATGTTGGAAAGAGTTCGGGCCAACTCCTTCCGGCTTCGTTCATTTCGTTTTCTTCTTCAATTCAGTCTCGGTTTTCTGGTCCAATGCTCCGGACACTCGCGAAATGTCTTCCCGTCCCGGTAGTGCAGTCCGGCTGATTTCCGGACAGCGGGATCCCAGTGCTTTGGCTTGAGACCATGCCCTGCGTGGTTTCTACGCGCACAATTCGAGGGCAGTGACCGGATACCGCTCCTCAAGGGTGGGCCAAAGAACACCCATTGCCAGATGGCAGGCAATATGGTTCATATCGCTGCCGCGAACCCGCTTCATACTCAGGAATGCCTGGCGTCCCTTGGAGTTGAACCGGAGCGGCCGGTGAATTTGAGCCCTATCGCCTGACTGGATTTGAATGCTCAAAGCACTGATGAAGACGACGGCTCACTTTACGACTCGGGAATGTTTAAGATGTTGAAGCGGATGAACGAAAGAGACCTGGTAAAAATTCTTCGCCAACGCGGAAATCTGAGCTAAACAAGACAAATGCAAATGGCTGCCTCAATTACCAATGCCGCGTCTGCGACCGAAACGGTCATCGCGGTGCGCGGTCTGACGAAGGTTTTCAAAGATTTCTGGGGCCGGCCCAAGGCGAGGGCGGTGGACAACGTCGATTTCGAAGTCCGACGCGGCGAAGTGTTCGGTCTGCTCGGACCCAACGGTTCTGGCAAATCGACCACTGTGAAAATGTTGCTCGGATTGCTCTACCCGACCAAGGGCCACATCGAAGTGTTCGGCCATTCACCGCGCCATGTGCAAACCAAGGCCCGCATCGGTTACTTGCCCGAGGAATCGTATCTATATCGCTATCTGGATTCTGAAGAGACCCTGAATTTTTTCGGCAACCTCTTCACGCTTGATTCCAAGGATCGGAAGCAGCGTTCGGAACAGTTGCTTTCAATGGTCGGGCTCGACAATGCCCGGCGACGTCTTGTGGGCGAATTCTCCAAGGGCATGCAACGACGCATCGGACTCGCCCAGGCGTTGATCAACGATCCCGATCTGGTCATTTTGGACGAGCCGACTGCCGGGCTCGATCCCATCGGCTGCCGCGAGGTGAAGGACTTGATTCTCGCGCTCGCCCGCCGGGGCAAGACGGTGATCCTGAGCAGCCATCTTCTTTCCGACGTCGAGGATGTCTGTGATCGAGTGGTGATTTACTACGGCGGGAAGGTGCAAGCCATGGGAACGCTGGAGGAGCTTCTGGCCGCGCCGGACGCGATACAGATTACGTCCCCGTTGCTGCCGCGTGAAACCCTGGACAAGGTGCTGGAGATCATCCGAAAGGACGTTTCATCGGACAAAGTCCGCATCGACACGCCGACGCAGAATCTCGAGAGCTACTTCTTAGGTGTCGTGCAACGTGCCCGTGAGAGCGAGCAGACGTCAGGTGCCACTTCAGGAAATCGCGTGGCTGCATATCTCCGGGGCGACGCGGACCTGCCGGCATCTCAATCTGACAAGGTGCTGGAGCGGCTCACGCTGCCGACGGCGGCGAAGGTTGAGCCAGTTGTTGTTAAGGCCGCGCCGATCGAGACCGTGAACCACGGCAAACTGGATCAGCTCTCGAAGCAGCGCGAAGAAACTCCGGCCACGCCTGCCGTTCAGGTTCCGGACAAGAAAGCCGAGCTGGAAAAGGCGAACGAGAAACTTTCATCATTGCTGGGTGGAAAGAAATAGAACGCTCCGATCCCTGGCATGAGCAGGTGAGCTTGCCGCCCGCGCGAACACTCTCAAAACCAATCTGAACCAATGCAACGCTTGATGGCAATGGCATGGCTGACCTTGAAGGCGGCTTATCGCTACAAATTGATCTGGGTGCTGACCGCCATTTTGATCGGCGGCGTGGTGATCCTTCCATTGATCATCAAGGATGACGGCACGGCACGCGGCTTCACACAGATCCTCCTGACTTACACACTCGCGCTGACGACAGGCATCCTGGGCTTCACCACACTGTGGATGGCTTGCAGCACGCTGGCGCGGGATGTGGAGGAATGTCAGATTCAGGTCGTGGCAGTGAAGCCGATCGCCCGGTGGCAGATCTGGATGGGAAAATATATCGGGATCATGGCGCTGAATGCGCTGCTGTTGACGCTTGCGGGAACGTGCATTTACTTCCTGCTCCAATCACGATCCCGGAACCTGCCCGAGAAGCAGAGGGAGCTTCTTCGAAACGAAGTCCTGGTTGCTCGTGCGGAAGCCAGGGAGCCCAGCGTGGAAGCGGACATCGAGCGGGAAACCGAACGGGTGTTCCAGCAGCGGCAGAAGAACAACCCACAAGCGAATCTGGACTGGAAGTTTGTCCGCAACCAGGTTCGCGAGCAGGTGAGGGCTGTTTTTCAAGTTGTCCGGCCGGGGTTTCAACGCGTGTGGAAGATCAATCTGGGGTTCGCTAAAAACCGGCTTGCCGACGAACCGCTCTTCCTGCGGATCAAGTTCAACGCTGCGGATGGCAAGGAGGGAGCCACCTACCTCGGGTTGTGGGAAGTGGGCGAACAGACCTCCCCGCGCTTGCATCGCGAAATGATGAGCCTTGCCGCGGACACGTTCCATGAATTCAAGGTGCCGGCCCACCTCCTCGACAAGGATGGCAATCTTCTCATCACGTTCATCAACCGGAATGAAACCGCTCTCCTCTTTCCACTCGATGACGGAATGGAGGTTCTCTATCGCGAGGGAAGTTTCGGCCTTAACTTCGCCCGCGGGCTCTGCATCATTCTGTGCTGGCTGTCTTTTCTGGCAGCCATCGGGCTGGCGGCTTCGAGCTACCTGTCTTTCCCTGTGGCCAGTTTTGTGTCGGTTGGCGTCCTGATCGTTGGTTTCTCAAGCGGCACGATCTCTCAAGTCATCGAGCAGGGGACTATCGGCGCGGTGAACCACGAGACTGGTGTGGCCGATCAGCCCGCTGCAATCGATTTCGTAGCCTTGCCTGTCTTCAAATCACTTTTGAAGCTCATCCAGCTCGTGGAAGGCTTCTCACCGATCGACGCCTTGAGCAGCGGACGGAGCATCAGTTGGCTGATACTGGGACAGGCATTCTTCCAGATTTGTGTGGTTCTCGGCGGGATCATCTGCCTGGCCGGGATCGGGATTTTCCAACGGCGTGAACTTGCCACCGCGCAAGGGACCAGTTAACCACACGGCTTCAACAGATGTCCTTCCAAGAATCCAGGTTCTACAAGTTGACGCTGCTGTCGCTGGCGGTGGTGCTTCTCTTCACCGTCTCGCTGTCCCAGCAGTATCTGAACCTCCAACGTGACTCGCTCGGCCTGACCCGCATCACTCCGCTGGAGAATGCGCCGCCAGTCCTCGCGTTCACGACCGTCGCTCTGGGTGGATTTCGGGGGTTGATCGCAAATGCGCTCTGGATTCGGGCCACTGATTTGCAGGAGGCGGACAAATACTTCGAGATGGTCCAGCTCGCCGAGTGGATCACCACGCTCCAGCCGCACTTCACAACCGTCTGGGTCCACCAGGCCTGGAACATGGCCTACAACATCTCGATCAAATTCAATGATCCGAACGATCGCTGGCTATGGGTGCTGCGCGGAGTCGAACTCCTGCGCGACCGCGGGCTCCTCTACAACCCCAAGGAACCGCTCATCTACCGCGAACTGTCCTGGTTTTATCAGCACAAGATCGGCGCCAACCTCGATGACGGCCATGAGTACTATAAGCGAAAAGTTGCCGAGGAGATGAACACCGCTCTGGGCGGTGGCAAGCCGAAGTGGGAGGATTTGATCGATCCCAAGACCGATGAATTTCGCCAGCGCACAACCATGCTGCGCGAGAAACTCAAGATGGAGCCGCGTTTCATGAAGGAAGTGGATGAGCGCTACGGGCCCCTGGAGTGGCGCCTGCCGGAGACTCTCGCGATTTATTGGGCTTACGTCGGTCTTCGCGAATGTGTCGGGGCGCAGGAGAAGGACCTGGTTCAACTCCGCCGCAACATCTTTCAGTCGATGCAGACGGCATTCCACCGCGGTCGCATGATCTTCCCGGTCAAGGGAACCTTCGATTTCACCTACGGCCCGAACATCGACATTATCGACAAGGTGAACAAGGCCTACGAGGAGATGATCGAACAGGAGCCCGACCTGAAGGACAATTTGCGGAACGGTCACAAGAACCTCCTCAAGACGGCGGTTTACTTCCTCTTCACCTACAACCGACTGAAGAGCGCCGAGGAGTGGTTCAAATATCTCCATGAGAAGTATCCCGATTCCCTGCTGACGCCCGAACAGTTGAGCATCAAGTTCTCGAATCCGAACGCCAAATTCCCGCCGAAGACACTCAACGAATACGCCATCGAACGTGTGACGGAGGAAATCGGCGACGGCGGCGTGGACCGCACCAAGGCGATGATCGAAGGTTACCTCCAGAATTACTACATCAGCCTCGCACAAGGAGAGGATGACCGTGCCACCGGGTTCGAGCGCTACAGCCGCATCATCTGGCAGAGTTACATGGATCGCATGGGTGAATCGGCGCAGAAGCGAGTTGGCCTGCCACCGCTGAACCAACTCAAGCAGGAAATGCTGGATCGCATGCTTGATTCGGAAAACGGGCTCGGGCCGGAGCTGGCGAACCAGTTGCGCACCGCTCTGGGAATGCCAGCTCAAGCGATCGCGCCCCAGGCAACGGACGAGCAGGGCAAGGCAGTGCCAGCGACCACTCCACCACTCGCACCGGCGCAGCCGAATAAATAGTTGCCGGGCATTTCCCTGGCTCGGTCAACCGTTCTGAGCTCGCCTGACTGCCTCCGAGGCTGGGAGAGGCTACATGAATATCAGCCCGAGCGTCCTGCTTTGCCAATTGACGGAAGGGTCCTGGATGTCCATAAAGATTTCGTTGCCTGATCAGCGTTTGAACATTCAAACCATTCGTTAACTTCAATTCACAATGAAAACATCCTTTCACCCTTCGACACTCCGCAGTGCGGTGGCGTTCTTCTCCGCCGCTGTTCTCTGCATTTCAGCCATGGCCGCCGACATTTCGGGGACGTACAAGATCAAATACGAAGGCCAGGACGGCGACAGTCGGCAGGCCACGGTGAAGCTCAAGAGCGCCGATGGCAAACTGACCGGCACTGTCACCAGCCAGACTTTTGGCGAAGCTCCCATTGCTGACGCCAAGCTCGATGGGGACAAGGTCACCTTCAAGGTCCAGCGCGAACGCGATGGAAACACCATCACCTTCGATTATTTCGCGACTGTTTCCGGCGACACCATCAAGGGGAAGTTCAGTGGGAAACTTGGCGACAATGAATTCAGCCGCGATTTCGAGGGCAAACGTGAAGCATCCGCCGCCGCAGGCATCGCCGGGAATTGGAAATGGAGTTTTGAACGCGACGGAACCAGCCTCAACTCGGTGATGAAAGCAAAACAAGAGGGCGAAAAATTCACTGGTACCGTCACCACAAACGATCGTGAGGGCAAGATCGAAGAAGGCAAAATCAAGGGTGGAGAGGTCTCCTTCCAGGTTCAGCGTGAGCGGGACGGGAACAAGTTCGTCGTTAAGTACAAGGGCAAGCTCGATGGCGACAACATTGTCGGCAAGGCCAATGTCACCATTGATGGTGAGGATCGCAGCTTCGATTGGAATCCAAAGCGTGCGAAGGACTGAACCGGTCCTCTCATCGCCTTTCCGTATGCGGTCGTTGTGGTAGAGCTATGCCTGTTCCGTCAGGCATCTTCCGTCGCTTTCGATTTCATCCTGGTCACTTTATAGACCTGCCCTTTCTTGTCGTAGGTGGTCCACTCGCCAACTTGCTCACCCTTCTCGAAATGCCCGGAGCGCATCTTCGTCCCGTCCAATCTGAACCACTCCCAATAACCGGTGGGGACTCCGTTGGCCGTCTGTCCTCTGGCCCAGACGCTGCCATCTTTGTGATACTCGGTGTGTTCCTTCTGTGCTGTTCTCTTGGTGGGCATACTTCTTAAGCGAGCAGGTGCTGATGCCAACGGCCCAAGCTCAGCGACGGCGGCCGTGAGGCGCGCCAATTGCAACTGGGACGGCCCAGGGCCTGGCGGCAAAAGGAAATTACAAGAACCCGAGCGTAGGAAAGGGCGTTGACATCCACCGTCTTGCCCCGTGGGCCGAAGGGCTTTACGGGGGGCTCGTTCAACCCAGCATAGCATTGACGCTCCTTCGCTGCGCTCAGTCGGTCAATGCTATGCCTGTTTCGTTAGGCGGCATTTTGTATGTTCTTGAAAATTGTCCACAGCGTCTTGATGGTCGTTCCAGACTGTTGGTATGTGTCCACTCTACGATTGAACTCCCTCCTCGCTTTCCACACCGCAATTGCTCCGCGACACTTCTGTTTATTCTGGTGAAACTTGATAAGCCGAGTCAAGTGGGAGTATTGAGACACCGCGTTCTCTACATCACAAAGGTAACACCCAAGAGCATGGATATAGTCACTCTCGACCTGGTTAGGTGAAGGGACACGCGCCAGCGTCTCCAATTTTGCGATGAGATCGCCGAACTCCGCCGATAGTTCTTCGACCTCTCTCTCGTGCGTATCGAAATCAACGTGCTCGAAAAGCAATGACTTCCAAGTGCGGATGGCATTTTGCATGAGGACGAATCTATGGAGGACTCCAGCCGCCTGACCGCCTAAGTCCAGCAGCTCCATTTTCCGGGTGTCCGTCCACTCTGACACCTTCGCAAGCCGGGGAAGAGGCGACCTCGCTGCATTGGAGGCGGAAGGTCTAGCTTGTTTCGCCTTTTCGGCCTGCTTCATCGGGTTACCGAAAAACTCGTGAAAGATGCTCATGTGGTTCTATTGAGATGGCTGATGCACGCAGATGCCGCCTAACAGTTAAGTGACCGGCAAATTTGCGGTATGATTGATCACGGTATTCTTGTAGGTATAGCCTTTATGGTTGGCGAGCACAGAGTTGTAACGATGCGGGCGAAACGTCGGTCCGGTGACACCGCAAATGGCAGGGGATCGGACCATGCCTTTTTCAAGCCGAATCCCAAACTCAAACTGCGGGATCAGGTGCGGGAGGTGATGCGCTTTTTTCATTATTCTCCGCGTAAAGGGGTCGTTCCTTACTTTTGACACAAGTTCCGGTCGGGTAAGATGCCGGGTTGTGCGGGGTTATTGACGAGAACTCCCTGCACACGTTCTCGCCGTGCGCGATTGAGCCGGAGCGCCTCCTCTCCCGACCTTAGGGCACCCTCTCCTCCGTTCTGAACGGAGGAGAGGGATGGGGAGAGGAGGCGGGTGTTGGAACGTTTGTTAGCGCTGTTACCCGATCTGGCGTCGGTTCGGTGGTTTACGCTGGGTGTCCGGAGGAAGCTACCGACTCGTCTCGCGACGAAAGATGTGTCCGTAGGAAGTTTTGGACTCACCGTGCGACGAAAGATGTGTCCGTAGGAAGTTTTGGACTCATCGTGCGACGAAAGATGTGTCCGCAGGAAGTTTTGGCCTCACCTCGCGACGAAAGATGTGTCCGTAGGAAGTTTTGGCCTCACCTCGCGACGAAAGATGTGTCCGTAGGAAGTTTTGGGGTGATCTGAGTGCAGTTTTTCCAGCCAAGTTTTTGGACGGGGTGTCCATTTGTAGGGCAGGGGATGACTGTGGTGTGGGATGGATTCGGATGTGGCGCGTGCGGCTGAACGGGGTTTGAACGCGGTTTTTTTTCCGCTGATCGGCACGGATTTGAGGAGGGGTTTGCCCGCGAATGAACGCGGATGGACGCGGATGAGCGCGGTCACGAACAACTACTCCGGCTACTTGTCCTGTGGCTCTTCCTTGACCGGCTCTCCGTCCGGTGGCTTCTGGGGTGCAGGCTCCTTCTTCGGTGCAGTCTTAGCCGCTGGCACTGCGGTGGCAGGCTCGTTGAACCATTGGAGGGCTCGTTCCAGGTGCGGCTCGTTCAATTGGTGTCCGCCGACGTAAGTTTCCAGTCGCACGGCTTTGAATCCGTATTTCTCCATCGATCGACGCACGCCAACGTGGTGCCAGGGAGTGGCCATTGTGTCGCCCGTGCCGCTGCTGAGGAAGAAGCGCACCTGCTTGAAGCGATCGCCCGGCCGATAGTAGGAAAACGCGATCGAAGCGGCATCTTCATTGCAGCCGCCCATGAAGACGCCGATCAATGAGTAGCCCTGCCGCATCGCGGATGAGCCGATGTATGCCGACCATTTCGCACCACCGGAAAATCCAGCACAAGCCACCGGCCATTTTCTGGAGGCAGGCCATTCCTCATGGATGCGCGCCAGGGTGGTCGCCAGCATCGACCATCGCCAGGTGAGATCGTCGCGCGGCGGTTTGCCCGATGGTCCATCAGCGGCGAAGACCACCCAGCCCACCTTCGCCGCCATGTTCGTGTAACGCTTCATTGCCCCAATACTCGAAGCGTCACCATCGCTCGTGGTGCTCACAATCAGCACCGGATATTGATTCGTCGGGTTGAACCCCGGCGGCAGGACAATGGCGCCGATGGCCTCATCCACCGCCTGATTGCCACCACGAGTCACCACCATTTTCGAGTGCGCGGAAAGCGGTGCGTTAAAGCGAAAGAGGCTGCCGGCCGTGATATTGGTTTTGGCGAAGGGAATCACGGTGGCTGCGGAGGCGGTGGTGGCCGCGAGAAGACAAAGGGTCAGGGAGGCATGAGTCGCCCAGATCAGCAGGCGATTCAGTGTTACTGTCAATTGAGTCTTGCCAACCTGGCTTGCCTTACTGTTTGGCATGTTTGAAATCATTCAAATCAAGAATGCCGTTGTTTGAGACCCGCATCCGGCGGTTGCCGGGGCCTGCGTAGAGGACGCTGTCGATGCGGTATTCGAACCGCTTGGATTCGATCAATGTGCGGATACGGGACGCCATCGACCAGTTGCGGAGGTGCGCGGTGAAGGTCTGTGTGGTTGAGCTCAAGCACGGCACCTCGACGGCCTCGCTCACCATGCCCTGCCCGATGTAGGAGCCGTTGATGTAAATCTTGTGGACGGCACCGGAGACTTGGAGAGGTTCCGAGCCTTCGTTGTCGAGCCGGACAGTAAAGAGCATGGAGGTCTCGAACACGGTTGCCTCACGCGCGCTTAAATTGACGAGGCTCACCTGCACGCCTCCCGGGCCTGAATCCATTGTGGCGCAGGAACAGAATATGAGGACCAGAGCAATTGCCGCGATGGGTTGAACAATCGATTTCATGACAGGTGACTCGAATACACCCCAGGAACAGTTGTGACCAGATTCTTCTGCCGTAACCTTTCTGCCTGGATGTTCATGGCCTGGGGATGCCTCCACAGACTGGAAGTGCATCGAGGTCATGGGTTGGTTACGCGATGCGACGCGGAGAATTCAGCACGGAGTTTTGGAGGACACTGAGTTCCGCTCCGTGGCTTTCCTTCGTGTCCTCCGGATCTCCGTGCTGAAGCCAGTGGTTCATGGGAGAGGCGACCTGAACCGATGACTTTCCCAAAGCGAAGATGCGACGCCGATGCTGGGGGATTCAGCCCGCCATGATCTGTTTCAACCGGTCGAGGAATGCGAGTTCGCTTTGTTTGGCGTTGATGCGGGAGCGTTCAGTGGGGCGTTGATCGCGCCCTCCACCGTGAAGCTCCTGGACGCGTTCGTTGAAGAACGGCTTCGGGTCGGCGGCCACGTCGATTCCGTGACGAAGCACCTGTTGCCAGCGAGGAATGCGGGCGAGCAGATCAGCCGTGTCCGAAGGTTGATACGTTTCGGCGAGCCTCAGCACTTCCGGCACATCATCCACGAGATAGGAGTCAGCGCCGACAGTGTTCGTGAGGTAGCGGACGAGGATTTGTTGACGCGCATCGTCGTTCCAGATGGCACGACGGGCGACGGCCTTGAGCAATGGCCGGTCGGCAATGGGGGCGAGATGGTCGATCAATTTGAAAAGAGCACCAGGAACAGTGCCGTCGAGTCGCAGGCGATGAACGTAACGTTCGATTGATACTTCACGCAAAGGCACGGTGTGGGTCAAGCCGTCGGCGGTCACGAGCTGGGCGTGCGTCGGGCGGGAGAACAGTTGTCCCACCAGGGCGGGCCACTCCTGTGTTGGAATTGAATCTCTGCCGAGCAATTCGGCGAAGATCGCCTGATCATTCAACGTGGGCGTGAAGACGGGCGAAAGTATCAGATCAATCTCGTAGTCTTCCAGCTTGAGGAGGTCGGCAGTAAGGAACCGGCCAATGGCGTCACGGCCGATATCGTAAGTGCTCGCCAGATGATTGGCCACTTGCGCGGGCAATTCTCGCGGACGCTCCAGTTCTTTGGCGAGGGTATCGAGGAGGGATGACACGCGGCGAGTATTCACCGCCAATCGAGGCGGGCCAAGGAGGAATTCAGATTCTTCAAAGCCGGGAGACTGCCTGGCGGTTCCTGCAACCGAGTTCTGGCTTGCCGGAACGGTTCGCTTCCGGACAATGCAGCGCATGATCTCCCTTCGCTCCATCCTGGCATGTTTCACCGGCACCTTCGTCTCGTTTGCGTCATACCCGGCTTTGGCAGCGGAGCCGTCCGCAGACACCAACGCCGTCTGGCTCGCGGAACATTACACGAAGTACGAGCATCGTATTTCGATGCGCGATGGCGTGCGGCTCTTCACTCGCGTCTATGTGCCCAAGGACGATTCGCAGACATGGCCGATCATCCTTACTCGGACGCCTTATGCGCTGAAACCGTATGGCGCGGCCAATTACAACGATCCCGCCGGCACGTTCCGCGAGCTGGCCAAGGACAAGTTCATCCTCGTCACGCAGGATGTGCGCGGGCGCTACGGTTCGGAAGGCGAATACATGCACGTGCGTCCGTTCAATCCCAACAAGGGGCCGAAGGATATCGATGAAAACTCCGACACCTACGACACGATTGACTGGCTTGTAAAAAACGCTCCGAACAACAACGGCAACGTGGGCATGTTCGGCATCTCGTATCCAGGCTTCTACACATCGATGGGCATGATCGATTCGCATCCGGCGCTCAAGGCAGCTTCGCCGCAGGCGCCCATCGCGGACTGGTTCATGGGCGACGACCTCCATCACAACGGCGCCTTCTTCCTCTCGCAGAATTTCGGATTCTTCCACTCGTTCGCGCAGCGCGCCGAAGATCCGTTGCACGAAGAATTGAAGCCGTTCAATTTCAAGACGCCCGACGGCTACGACTTCTTCCTGCGAATGGGGCCGCTCGGAAATTCGGACACGCAACTGTTGAAGGGGCGCTCGCCGGAGTGGAAGGAATTCCTCACTCATCCGACGTACGACGCTTATTGGCAGGCGCGCAACATCCGACCGCATCTCAAGAACATCCACTGCGCGGTGATGACCGTCGGTGGCTGGTATGATGCGGAGGATTTGTTCGGCCCGTTGGAAACGTATCGTTGGACCGAGCGCCAGAACCCTGGCATCACCAACATGCTGGTGATGGGTCCGTGGTCACATGGCGGCTGGGGCCGGGGCGATGGCGACAAACTCGGCGACATCAATTTCCGCTCAAAGACTGCGGAGTTCTATCGCGAGAAGATCGAACTGCCATTCTTCCGCCACTTCCTCAAAGGCGACACGAATTACACTGCGACGGAAGCGCACGTATTTGAAACCGGCACGCATCAATGGCGGCGCTTCGACGCGTGGCCACCCAAACAGGCGACTCCTCGCACGCTTTATTTCCGCGCCGGCGGCGCTCTGGCCTACGATGCGCCCGGCGAAGGCAAGGATGCGTTCGACGAATACGTGAGCGACCCGGCGAAGCCCGTGCCCTTCACGCTGGAGCACACCACCGGCTACCCGCGATCCTATCCAGTGCATGACCAGCGATTTGCCGCATCGCGTCCTGATGTCCTGGTGTACGAGACCGAACCGCTGGAGGATGACCTCACCTTCGCTGGTCCTTTGAAGGCGACCTTGCAGGTCTCCACAACTGGCACCGACTCCGATTGGGTGATCAAGCTGGTGGACGCTTATGCCGGCGACTTCCCCGACGCGACTCCGAATCCGGCGCACGTGGCAATGGGTGGCTATCAGCAGCTCGTGCGCGGGGACGTCTTCCGGGGCAAGTTTCGCAATAGTTTCGAGAAGCCCGAGCCGTTCGAGCCAGGCAGGGTGACGAAGATCGAGTTCGAGATTCCCGACATCTTCCATACTTTCCGCCGCGGTCATCGCGTGATGGTGCATGTGCAAAGCTCGTGGTTCCCGCTCGTGGACCGCAACCCGCAGACCTTCGTCAACATCCCGACCGCAAAGCCCGAGGATTTCCGGAAGGCGACACAGCGCATCTATCGCGCCGCCAATGCGGCTTCGTCTCTTTCGGTCCGCGTGCTGTCGGCGGGAGGAAGGTGAGAAGCGATCCGACCGATGATCTTATCGGGCCAGCGGGGACTGCAGTGGTCGTTGAAGGTTCGGCCGATCTGGTGAATTGGCTGCCCGTCTGGACCAACGCCTTCACGAGCGCTCTCAACTTCAACGACCTGCAGAGCGGCGCCTTTTCCACTCGCTCTTACCGCGCGCGTTTGCCATAACCAGCCACAACACCAAAAGAGGCTTGGTCATGAAAGGGTGCGATTAATTCTGTCGGTCACTTGCAGATGATTTCCTGCGCTGGATTCGTGCGCGAAAACCAATGATGAGACAATTTGGCGCTTGTACTTTTACGTACTGTGTATAATTGAAACGGTTCGTGAATACCGAACTACTCAATAGGGCTATCCAGTTGACTCTTGTGACATTTTCGGTCAAAAACCTCAAATGGCAGATTACCCCAAGACTATCTTGGAATTCCGCGACTGGTTTGCGAGCGAAGATGGTTGCCGTGATTATGTGGCGCAACTGCGATGGCCCGACGG
>SIBF01000168.1 GCA_009695275.1 Pedosphaera sp.
GCTCCAAGTCGGAGATCCGCCTCCATCTGGAACCAGCGCCCCAGTGAGCAACAGGATGCCCAGGCACCACCTTCATTCCAGCTCCCCTTGACGGAACTCAACTTCCCATTCTTCCAAAGCCAGTCCGAAGGTTTTGCTGAGGTCTGAGACTTACTTCCACATGTTGATCGGAGCGCGGAATTCATTCCGCCGCGCCGCGCCGTGCCTGGAAAAATTCATGATCTCTGGGCAGGCCTCGTCGTCGAAAATAAGCGGAACAATTACTGACCACCCCGATCAGTGCTAAGCCCCCACGGAAGGCACGCGGCCTGCCTGGCAGTTCCACGCGGCTGCGGAATGAATTCCGCGCTCCTGCTGCATTGTTACGACCGCGCTCATTCGTCAACCGTGTTACCTGCCGACACAACGTCCGGCGTTTCAAATCCGGAAGAACGCGAATTCCCCCTCGAATCCGCTCACGGGATGGCTGCCGAGCGCCACCAGCTTCAAAGCGTCGCCGAGCGCGGCCCGCGCTGCATCGCTCACCAGCAAGGATGCTTTGAGATTTTCAGCCAGGTGATCCGCCCGATAGACAAAGCTCACTTCCGTGCCGGAAATCCCGCTCCCACTCAACAATGTCGAGCCACCCATGACTGCGTTCCCGTGATGGAGCACGATTCGGCCGCCTTGGGGAATGTCCGGCTCGAGTCGCGTCATTTCGGTCAGGGCGTGACCGACGGCCGCGTGCATGCCGGGGCGATCCTGCCATACTGCCAGAAATCCGCCCGTGAGATACTTGCCCACACAGCCGCCGCGTTGCTCGATGATCTGCTGGCAACCGTCCAGCCAGCGAACTCTCGCCGCGGGATCGGCGTCGTCGGATTTGGAAACGGCCGTGGCCCGGGTGCTGCCGTAGCTGGCGAGGAGCAACCAGCACGTGGTTGATTTGGGTTCGGCGGGTGTTCTGTTAGCCGGCGGAGTCTTGCTGCGGGCAGGGCCGTCCGGCTGGCGGAACACCATCGTAAACGTTCCAACCTGGAGGCGATCTTGATCGAAGATCTCGACGGGCTGTGTGATTCGCTTGCCGTTGAGCCACGTACCATTACTGCTGCCCAGGTCGGAAAGGCAGAAGGTTTTGGCCTCCTGAATCTGAATCTGGGCGTGGCATCGCGACACTCTCTCGTTCGGCAGAACAATGTGATTGTTGCGGGAGCGGCCCAACGAGCAATCCGTGCCAATGGAGAAGCGCTGGCCAGACTGAAGCTCCAGCCAGGCAGTCGCGGACGCGGCATCGCCGGCATCCGTGGTGGTCTGGTATGGTTCGCCGGAGACCGGCTTTTCGCTGACACGGGTGCCTTCATGGCCGCCGATCATGGTTCGTTCGTTTTGAGGTTGAGTCATAAGCAGGTTTCTTTGAGGCTGTATGATGTTCAGAGTCCGGTCTTTTCGAGGTTTCGAACCTCGCGTTTCATGAGCGAGGTCAACTTGTACCTGGCGTAATAGACTTGGGCGAGCGAAACGTGCAAGCGCCGTGAGACCTTCAGCGCGGGCCAGCCCTTGTTCACCAGCAGATCAAAAATTTGAAACATCTCGGGCTTCACCCTGCCTTTGACCCGTTGGGTGGCGATGCCGACGAGGTTTCGCTCATACTCATGATTCCATTCGGATTCGAGGTCCGCCGGATTGGTATCGGCCACACGCTCGATGGTGGCGGTGCGGGCGGTGTCCTCAGAGCGCGGAGCTTGAAAGCGATCCGGCGGCGGGCGCTTGCGCAACTGGTCCGTGATGCGCCAGCGGGTGAGGTTGAGCAGCCATGCCTTGAAGGAGCCGCTGGCCGGGCTGGCCTTGAACTCTCCCATGTTTTTGGCGACGGAGATGACTGTCTCTTGAACGACTTCCTGCGCTTCGGCATGCGTCAGGCCGGACTTCAACGCGGTGCTGTAGATCAGCTTCCAATAGGCGTCAAAGAACTGTTTCCAACTGTCCTGATCCTCCCAATCCTTGAGCCGGCTCAGGAGGCTCCAGCGCGTCGGCAGCATCTCGTTGGATGGCTCGTTCATTCGATTGACGGTTCGTTGTCGATACTCATATTCACGGCTCCAAGCCAGCGTATTTCGAGGCGATCCAGCCTGGCCGGAGCGGCGCGGATGTTTCCCGCCAGACCGGTTGCCTGAGATGAACACGGATCATAAATGTTGTTTTTTGAAACTATTTTGAAAAATCTTCGCGAGCGAGCGGGCAATTTCAAGGCGCTTATCGCGCTGGAGCTTCACAGCGCGAACGAATGGTAGATCACGCCGGGGTACTCGAATCTCAACTTGCAAGCCGCCGCAGTGGGATTAAGCCCGTGAACACGGGCAAGATCCGTTGCGGCTCTCCAGAGATGGTCGGGAATGCGTTGACCTCGGGTGCGCCGGGCTCGCCAGGCTTTCAGATGTTGCGCCAGCCGATGGAGTTGCGGGGGATCGGTGCGGGATGTCGTCGATGTCGTTGCCATGGTTCGCCGCTGACCCTAGCGCGAACCGGCCGCGACGTTACGCACGCTTGCCGAAGCACAACACCCTGCTTCCGCATTCCGCCTCAGCTCTGACTCAGGCGTTTCTTCGGCGCATCGAAGAGCATGTCATGAGACTCTTGCAGGATTTCCGGGATGCGGTCTGCAAAAGGACTGCGCGACACGGCGGCGTGAATCCGTTTTGGATCGAAGTTTCCCGCATTCTCCCCGGGGAACCAGTGGTCCGCCTGCCCGAGCAGGTTGTAGCGCATCTTGCCCCAATCCACAAGTTCCAGGGCCTTTGCGTAAGTCCACAAGCGCAGGATCTCCAGCACGTTGACCTGGCCGGGTATATCGATGTAATTCGGCACACCCTCGAACCAGCGCTCGCACCAGTCGCGACCCAGCGACCGCTCCAGCTCGGCGCGCAGGCGCTCCTCGATCGGCGCAATGGTTTCCGGGATGCGATCGTAGAACTCGAGCGCGGCCACGTGTTCGTCAAAGTCTGAGGGCCGCGCCGCGCCGCAGCTCAGCGTGTGAACCTCCTGCCTCGCGAGGCAGTAGAGATCGTTAAACTGCATTGGCGTCAGCGGGCGGCAAAGGTCCGCGAGTTTTTTCGGAGGTGCGTAAAGTTTCCCCCCTTTGTCGTTGGGACTGATAATGAACACGCCCATGTCCCGCTTCCGCGCCTCGGTAATCGCCGCCCAGTTGAGGTCGTTGACGAAGTACCAGTGCAGGTTGAAGTAATCGAACTCCTCGGTCCGGACGGCATCGAGAATGATGTCGGTTGTCGCATGTGTCGAGAAGCCGACGAACCGCGCGTAGCCATCGCGAACGAGTTTGCGGGCCGCCGCGACGCAGCCGTTTTTGCGCAGAGACCAGTCGAGAAGTTGCCGGTTGTTGATGCCGTGCAACGCAAGCAGGTCCACGTGATCGAGCTTCAGATATTTCAGCGAGCGATCAAATGTGCGCAGAAATTCTTCGGGATCGGCGAAGGGCGCCACTTTGGTCTGAACAATGATCTTCGAGCGTGGAAGCCTGGGCAGGACTTCGCCCAACTGCATCTCGGAGGATCCGTAGCCTCTGGCTGTTTCGATGTGATTGATGCCAAGCTCCACGGCCCGGTGGATTGTGGTTTCAAGATTGCCCTGATTATCGCTCGGGATCTCGTTGGGCGCCACATCCTGCCACTTGAACTGGTAGCGCATCCCGCCGCAGGAAAAGACGGGCATATCGAGTTCAGTGCGTCCGAAGCGGCGGTATTTCATGGGCGAGAGGTATGACACGTGAAGGAAGGCGTGGCAATCTTTCGACGCTCAACAAGGGACGCGAAGCGCTACGCCGGAAGAACCCAGCCGAAGCGCGGAACAATTCCGCACTCCTGACGCCTGCAGTGTTAAACGCTCAGTAAACGCCTTCGACGATTTGCTTTTCCATGGCACCGAATGGCCGGACTTCGGCAACACCGTCCCAGGAGTAGGGAGCGCGAGGTTCGCGACGGATCGCTTCGTCGCGCTCAAGGAAGCGGGGCATGAAGAATTCCTTGGTGAGAGTCGTAAGTTCGACGCGGCCCCATTCGCCGTAGCCCTTCGTCTGGGTGGTGTCTGCCAGATCGACAACGCGAAGAACCGCGCGTGGCTGAGGCGCGTAGTAGGTGATGGAGTACTTGTCCTCGGGCCGCAATGGGACGCTGGCGGCAAGGCCCATGAGGGTATTGCCGTAGGTTGGGTAAAAACCGATTTTGCCTTCGAGGACTTCCTCGACGATGTAGCGAACGTATTGCGGGGCCATGGTGGTGCCGCCGCAGAAGACGCCCCGAATGCCGGCTTCGTAAAGGTTAACTTTCTCCGCCATCGCTTCGAGGAGCTTTGGTGTCGTGAAAAGTCCGGCAACCTTGCGGTGCTTCAGGATGGTGACGCCCTGGTCAATAACGTGGTCCATGTAGTCGCGGGCAACGTCTGCTTTTTTAGCGGAGAGCACTTTCTTCACGAAGCGAGGATCGAGATCGATGAAGTAACAGGAGCTTCCCCGAAAGTTGGCCAGATGCTCGATGGCGAGGCGCAGTCGGCGCGGACCGGTAGGGCCGACCATCAGCCAGGCCGCACCGCGCGGGAAGTGTTCGTCGCTGACCTTGCCACTAAATTCCTCGTAATCGACCTTGTAATCGTTCCAGCCGATGCGCTGCTTCGGCATTCCGGTGGTGCCGCCCGTCTCAAAGATGTTGAAAGGTTTGCCCTTGAATTTCGCAGGCACCCAAACCTCGGGCTGGAGATCCCGGAGCCACTCGTCCTGAAAGTGAGGGAACTTGAGCATGTCGTCGAACTTGGCGATTTCCTTGCGCGGATCGAAGTTTTTCTTTGCCCAATCGAGCCAGAAAGGACAGCCGGTCTCGGGATTGAAATGCCATTCGATGATCTCGCGGAGATGCGAGTCGAGTTGGGTTCTGACTTGTTGAATCGATTCAGGAGTGATGGTGGTGCTCATGGGTCGGAGTATTTTGATTAAATCAATTGTCCGCCGCTCCGACGGACTGGAGTTTCTGGGTGCGTAGTCGGAAACGATGGGTTACTTCTTCAGCTCCACCTTGGCAGGCTGATCGGGAAGGCCCTTGGCGCGAGTGGAATCGTGGAAGGCGTAAAGATGACTGTTGCTGGCGATGTAAAGGACTCCATTTGCAACAACTGGTGTCGAATAAACGGGAGCACCAAGATTCGTTTCGGACAGAACTTTCTTCTCCTTGGTTGCCGCCATGACTACTAAATCGCCATCTTCGTCGCCGACGTAGAGCTTTCCATCGGCCACAAGCGTTGATCCCCACATGTGGGCCTTCATGTCGTATGTCCAGTGCAGCTTGCCAGTTTCGGCATCGAGACAATAAACGAAACCGGAGAAATCTCCGATGAACAGGAGGCCCGTCTCAGGGTCAATCGACACGGTAGAGATGGTGCGGTGGATGCCTTTGAAGCTCCAGAGGACGCCGCTCTTGGTGATGTCGCCTTCCTTGGTGGCGTCGAGGCACACGAGATGGCCGACGCCCTCGCCATGTTCAGGATCCTGACCGGTTGCGACATACACGCGGTTTTTGTAGAACACGGGAGTAGAATTGATCTCGCTGACACCTTCGGCAGCCGGGTACTTGATGGGTTTGCCATCCTTGGATTTATACTCGGGAGGATTGCAGTCGGCCTTCCAGACAGTCTTAAGGAAACTGTTGTCGCCATCCTTGACCGGTTTCGCATCAAAGGCGTAGCACCAGCCATCACCGCCACCGAAGAAAACGAGCGGTCGTCCATTGACTGTGGCCGCCGAGGGTGAACTCCACTGGCCATGGAAGATGCGCTGGCCGATCTTGGCGTCGTCTTCTCCGGCCAGCTCACCTGTCTTCTTGTTGACGGCGATGAAGCTCGGCGAGTTCGGATTCGGAATGTTGGAGTGAGTCCAATCCTGACCGTTGGAGGTGCAGGCGAAAAGAGTGTCCCCGACGATCAGCACCGAGCAATTCGATGCGTTATGGGGAAATACACCTAGCTCATCCATCATGTCATACTTCCAGATGATGTCCGCGTCTTTTGGGCCAACTTCAACCTTGGGCTTGCCGGGGCCGGCCATGTACTGGCCCTCGTCTTTGAAAGGACCATCATTGCCATTGGCAAGCCCATTCACATCCAGACACATGACCTCGCAGCGAGTGGTGACGATATACACACGATCGCCTTCGACATTGGGTGAGGAAAAAAGCCCGAGACCTTCCCAGTCATTCACTCTTCCCGAGGCGAGCTTCGGAATCACGAGCTGCCAGAGCAATTCACCGGTCTTCTCATCAAGCACCATCATGATGCTGCGATCCCCCTGTTGCTTGATGTCACGAGGTTCGTCATTGTTGGTTCCAACGAAGACCTTGCCGCCGGCGATGGTGACGTTGCCGTAACTTTGTGAGCCGAGCTTGGCAACCCACTTGGCGTTCTTGGTGGTGGACATGTCAACAACCTGCGTGCCCGCCTTCATTTTGCCCGGATCAAATTTGTCGGGCAGGCCCTTCTCGCTGGAGTGCATGTTACGCGACGGATGGCCGCCCCATTGGGGCCAGTCGGCGGCTTGGGTGAAAGACACGGAAGCTAAGAGAGCAGCAGTGAGAATACAGGAAGTCTTCATGATTTGTTTTTATCGTGCATGGCAACACCGGCAGGATCGGGAGCAAAATGAGCTTTCAATTTCAATTGGCAGTCACGGTCACATTGTCGATGCAGACGCGCTGATCCTGAGGGGCGAAGCCAAACAGGCCGGGGCTGCCGCTCTGGTGGGCGGTTTTGTGCGGCACTTCAATGGTCCATTTTTCCGGCTCCGGATCATCTCGCTTCCAGGCTTTGGCACGGACAACTCCGGAACCGTCCGGGCTGGTGTCCACGCGCGCTTTGAGCCGGTACCAGGCGTTGGGCGACCACTTGAAATTAGATTCGCCATCCACGGCTGGAACGCGGAGGCGTTCGAGGTTGGAGTTGATCTCCAACTTTTGATCGTTGCCTTTGAGGACGATCAGGTATCGCTGATTGATGACGCCGACTTCCGACATTTTGCGCTTGTTCCCCTCAGTCAACAGGTCCGCCTGGATGGTGTAATTCTTCATCTCTGGATCACCAATGAAAACAAAACCGCGCTGAAAGAACTTGTTGTCAATCGTCTTGGTCAGTGTCTTGGTGCCGTCCTTGTCCCGGACCTCAAATTTGAACCGCGCGCCGATCCAGGGCAGCGGCGGATAAGCGAACTGCGTGGGTTGCTCGAGCGTGTTTGTGGTTGTCTCGGTCAGTTGGAAGCTCTCGAAGTCCTGCTTGATTGGGAGGCCCGGGAGGATGCGTCCGCGGATGTAGCCTTTGAGGCTGCCGAGGGAAGCTTCAAAAGCGCCAGCCGAAGGGGTTGGGTCAGGGGCCGCAACCAGTTTCCCATCGCCATTGAAGGAGCCTTTCATGGTGGCGCGCACGCGGGCGGTTGGCGGGATGTAGTTAGTCCAGTGGATTGATTTCTGGTCCTTGATTTCCTCGACAGTGAAGCCGTTGGCATCGAGCGAGCGGACGCGAAAGGAAGCGACCTGGCCGGGCTTCAACAAAACCTCGGCAGGAATTGCCTGGAGGCGTCTTGCGGAGCCGGGCGAGGGCCATTTCTCAGGCGCGATTTCGGCGGCAAGGCCCGGATTGTTTCCCGCCCTGCCGAAGCAGTAGAGCTTGCGCGTGGTCTGGATATAAACCTTGCCGTTGTATGCCGAAGGAGTTCCGAAGCACTTGCCATCGAGCGCCACGTGGGCGAGTTCCTGCGCTCCTGCATCGGTCGGTCGAATGATGTAAAAGGCACCGGTGGTTCCCGCTTCACTTTCACCGGTTGTCTTGCTTTTGGGATCATCGAGCATCGGAACGTAAAGCTTGCCGTCAGCGTAGAGCGGGCAGGCGTTGCGCTGCTCGATTCCGATCTTGTGTCGCCACAGGATTTTTCCCGTGTTGATGTCCACCCAGCAAAGATCACCCTTTTCGCTGACGACACAAATTCGGTCGCCGACCAGGATCGGGGAACTGGTGGAGGTCGAGAGTTCGTTGCTCCAGAGTTCGGCTTGCGTGCGTTCAATGACGACGGGACCGGCAGCGGCGTTCGTTGGCGCGATGTGAGGGATTTTGAGGGCCACCATCTGGCCTGGTTCGTACGGTGTGCCGTAAATCGCGATGACCTTGTCATTGTTGTGAACACAAACAGTGGCGTTGATGCCTGCCTTGAACAGAGGAATGCGCCAGATCGGATCACCAGTCCGGGCGTTTACACAGACCACGCTGCCATCGCCTGCCGCGGAGTATAAAACCCTCTTTCCATCGAGCCATCCAAGGTAGGGGTGCGAAAAGGAATTGTCCTTGGGCCGATCACCGGGCGAGGATCTCCAGACAAGTTCACCCGTCAGTTTGTCAAAGCCGTAAAAACGGTCGCCAGCAGGGCCGTTGTCACCCCAATTGGCGGTAATCCCACGCGTGATGACCAGGTCGCCGTCGATCAACGGTGAAGCCGTGCGGCTGTTGGGAAATGTGAGCCGTCCGTATTCCTCCATCAGCGAGTGTTTCCAGAGAAGTTTTCCGCCCTCGGTAAATGCGGCGAGGATACCCTGGGTGCCCTGCATATAAACGTTGCCTGTTTGCGGATCGATGGCAGGGCTGGAAGTGGCGTAGCGAAAATAAATGGTGTCGCTGAGGAAATCGTTGTAGCGCTGTTCCCATAGTTTCCGGCCGGTCTCGGCATCAAAGCAGGCCACGCCTTCCTGCAGGTCGGCACCCTCACCCAGGTAACCCATGATATAAACCTTGCCATTGGAGATCACAGGGCTGGACTGGCCTGGAAATTCGGTCATCCAGAGGGGTTTCGCAGGATCGACAGAGTCAGGCAGCCCTTTCTCCTGCGAAGTGCCGTTTTGGAGCGGGCCTCGCCAGCTTAACCAACCTTGCGCTGGAGCCGCAGCGGCGTGAACGACGACCAGGAGCGACAGCACGCAAAATAACAATTCTGGGAATCTTCGGGTCTTCATGGCGAACATGGCGAAAATAATATTAGGCCTATGCACTTGACTCTTGTGACGCAACGGCTGGTAGCCAGTTTGCCCTTAAACACCCCACCGGTTGGGGCAATTTGCAGGCCACAAGAGTCAACTGGATAGCCCTAATAATATATCAGACGACTGCTTCGTGCCCGGCTACATCGTCGAAATCCATTTTCTTCGGAAAGGGAAACGATTAGATTTCCGGGGCGAAATTTTGGTGGAAGTAATACTTACACGTACGAATTGTCAAACAGCAAAACATGTCCATCCCCACAACCTCCCAGGTTCTCGACTCGGAAGAAATTGATTCGCCGGGCCGCCGCAGGCTTCCGCCAGTGCTCCGTCGCGCCTGTTACAGCCTGAATCAGGCGTTTCGCCGTCGCATCGCGCACACCGAAGTGACGCCGGATCAATTCACAGTCATGCGGACCCTCCAGGAGTGCGATCCGAACGGAGTCACGCAGCGTGAACTGACCCAACTGATGAGCAGTGATCCCAATACCGTGGCTTCGCTCCTGGAGCGGATGGAGCGGGCTGGATGGATTGAGCGTCGCATCCACGAGAAGGACAAACGGGCTCACCGCATCCGACTGCTGGCCGCTGGCAGGAGCCGGTACCGGGAAGCCAGAAAGATCGCGGTGGAATTGCAGACGGAAGTTCTTGCAGCCTTACCCGTAAATGAGCGGGAAAAATTCCTCGAACAACTGACTTCGCTCGCGGATTCGTGCCGCGAGGCGGCGCTTGCCTCTCCCAAAGGCCGGGCGAAGCGTTGAACCTGGAAACGGCAGTTGGACCCCTCAAAATTTGAGGTATGACTTTGTTTACAACACGTTATGAAAAGGCGACTTGCCACCCAAAAGGTGAACTGCGGAGCAGTTGGATTTTCAAGTCCAGCAACCACTTCCGACGGGTAGAAGGTTTCAACTGCCGTTTTTAGGTTGAAATCCGAAGATCGAAGAACAGGCCGCCTTCTCAAATAGGTTTTGGCGCGTATCGCCAGGCACGAAGCCATTGCTGCCCAGCTCATCGCTGAAACTTGCAGGAAGCGCCTGTGCGTCTATTCGCCCATTTCTCAGTCTGGCGAAGAGTGGCACGATACTCGCGTCTTTTTTGGGGGTGCTTATGAAGGATGCGAATCCAATAATCCAAATGGTTAAATCACGTTTCCTTGTTCATTGTCTTTTTGCCATTACACCAGTTCTCGTGTTAACGGCGGGCGACTGGTCTCAATACCGCGGCCCGACCCACGATGGGCTCTCATCGGAAACAATCCGGAGCAATTGGTCGAGCGAGGCGCCTCGTGAAATCTGGCGTGTGCCGATGGTCAACGGATTCAGCTCGTTCTCCGTGAGCAATGGACGTGCGTTCACCCTCGTCGAGCGCACGTTTGATGGATCGAACAAGGAAACATGCATCGCTCTCAACTCAGCCACAGGGCTGGAGCTGTGGGCCACGGTTGTGGACACCGCCGAGAATTACGATGGGACAGGAATATCCGCCGCGGCCGGACCTCGATCAACACCCGTTGTTGATGGTGATCGGGTCTTCATCCTGTCCGCTTACCTGGGCCTTTACTGCCTCAATGCATCGAGTGGCGATGTGCTTTGGCAGAAAAGCATTCATGGAGAATACGGCGGCGGGGTGATCTCATGGCAGAGCTCCGCGGCACCCCTGATCGAGGGCGACCTCGTAATCATCCAGTCTCGCGCCGAGGATCATTCCCTCATGGCCTTTCGCAAACAGGACGGCACCGAAGTTTGGGCGAGGCATAACGACCTGATGACTCACGCATCGCCAGTGACCGTGACGCTCAATGGAGTCCGGCAAGTCATCTTTTATGCGCAAAGTGGTTTGGTGTCACTCGATCCCGGAACCGGCAACGTGCTCTGGCGTCACAAGGTCAACTATAATGGCACGTCCGCCGGTGCGTCACCGGTCGTTGCCGGCGATTTGATCTACTGTTCTCGGGCATATCCCGGTTCGCTTTCATCAGAACGCGCCGGGGCAACCGTGATGCAATTGACGAAGACGGCGGACAGTTTTTCCACCAAGCGAGTCTGGTACAAAGTGAATCAGCTCATGAATCACTGGAGCACTCCGGTGCATGATGGCGGCTACCTTTACGGCATCTATGGGCATTACAATTCCGGAGCAAGCCCGATAGAACTCAAGTGCATCGATATGCAGACGGGCGAAGAGAAATGGTCTCAAGGGCTGTCTTCGGAAGGTTCGCGCTCCGGTGGATTATTGAAGGTCGGCAAACAGATGCTCCTGCTGACGGAACGTGGCGATCTAGTCCTCTTCGAGCCATCGGCGGAGGCATTCAAGGAGATCGCCCGCCACAAGGCGTTGGGCGGCCGGAGCTGGAATGTTCCCGCGATCAGCAACGGACGGATCTACGCACGCAGCACGACTGAGGCTGTTTGTCTGGATGTGTCGCTGCCGGCACCGCCAAGCGCGCCGCTGAAATTGCAGGCGAGTCTTTCAAGTGGCAGGAGTTTCGGACTCGAGATCGGAACCGCCGACGATTCACCGATCGATGCCAATCGCGCTTCAATGATTGATATTCTCTTCAGCGGAGATCTCCTGACGGATCTGGCCTCATGGACCAAGGTCTCCACTGCACCACAGATTACTAATGGGCGCCTGCGTTTTGAAGACCCCGAGACTGGTGTTGTCCCAAGACGGTACTTCCGGATCCAGGAGCGCCGTTAACACCGGGCTAACAATCTTGAAATCGAACCAAACTAGCATACGCATCCGGCTTGGAGCGATACCCTCGGTCCTCGACGGCACCGCGCAGGCACAGCTCCACGAGCGCGGAGAAACCCCTTCGGCGCAACATCAGAATTACGTGAGAAGAATCATCCGCACTTCGGAAAGTGCCACATGGATGGTCAGTGTTGGGAGGAGAACTATAGGCGCTCAGGAAAATGCAGGAAATCTGGTGCGCATCCTGCGGCGCGTCGGCGAGGTCCCGCCTCTGCTGGTGCATGCTGTGGAGCATCCGGCTTGCAATGGGATTTCACGGGTCAATTCCACATGGCAATCCCGCCGAAACAGCCGCGGCTTCACGTTGATCGAACTGCTGGTCGTGATCGCCATCATTGCGATCTTGAGTTCCCTTTTGCTTCCGGCATTGAGCAGCGCGAAAGAACGCGCGCGACGCGCAGCCTGCCTGAATAACATTCGGCAGTTCATCCTTGCGACCCATCTTTACTCCGGGGATTACGATCAACGCGTCCCTCGTGGAGAGACGGACAACCGGAACAAGAACGATACTCACACACCCATCCTTTCGACCCAGACCCAGTCCAACCTTCTCCATTACGTCTCACCGCTGCGCGTGCTGGATTGCCCCAACCTGGCGAAATCATTCGAAGCCCAGGAAGGCTGGCGGGTGCATCCCGATTACGGCGTGGCGATCGGCTATCATTACATGGGAGGCCATCCGAACACGCCCTGGGTGCCGGTGGGACCAACCACCAACACCTGGATCTCCCCGCAGAAAACATCCGACGATCCGTCACTCGTCCTCGTGGCCGACCTCAACATCTATTGCTACAGCTACCAGCGGATCCTCGCGCCGCATACCGCCAGAGGTCCGGTAGTGCGCGAAGAACGCTACTTCGATCAGCACATCGAGGCTTACGAGCAGACACCAAAAGAAGTGGGAGGCAAGGGCGGCAACGTCGGATTGCTCGACGGGTCCGTCTCCTGGAAAGACATCTCTCGCATGAAGTCTTACCGCGCATCCCAGCTTTGGGACGACACCGGCGGCTACGGCCTCTGGTGAAATCAGATCAAGGCTCTGAGCTAAGACGTAACCATGCGGCAGGAGCGCGGAATTTATTCCGCAGCCGCGTGGAATGTCCAACCGGGCATGAGAATTTCGCCGCGACACCTTGCTCCTACCGGCGCTCACCATCCAGTGATTTGATTTCCGCCAACGAGACATGCCACAAAACCCCCATCACGGGGGCCGTTCGCCCGTCGCGGAGGAATGAATTCCGCGCTCCCATCGAATCGTTACGGCCAAGGCAAACTCAGTCGTGCGTTCGAGCCGGGGAGACGCTACGCTCCGGTCATGTCCGACACTCACGCGAGTTGCGATCATGGCCCGCCGACGCAGGGTGAATTCCGGACGACTCATTGGAGCGAAGTCCTTGCCGCGGGCGAAGCTGCTTCCGCCAGGGCTCACGAGGCGCTTGGGAAACTCTGCCAAACCTACTGGTTTCCGCTCTATGCGTTCGTGCGCCGCAGCGGTCATGACAAGCAGGACGCTCAAGATCTCACGCAGGAATTCCTCGCCCGGCTGATCGCGCGCGAAGGTTTGGCGGCGGTGCGCCCCACCAAAGGCCGGTTCCGTTCCTTCCTCCTGGTATCACTGAAGAACTTCCTCGCCGACGACCGGGATCGGGCTCAGGCGCAGAAGCGCGGCGGCGGACGTCCGATGGTTTCCCTGGACGACAGCTCGGCCGAGACGCTTTACCAGCTCGAAGCTAAAAACGAACTCGCGCCAGACAGGATCTTTGAGCGTCGTTGGGCCTGCGCCCTTCTGGAAAACGTCATGACCCGCCTGGCGGAGGAACAAGCCGCCGCGGGGAAGGGAGATCTGTTCAACTCCCTTCGCCCGTTCCTGGCGGGTGAAGCGGATGGTCTTGCTTACGCGGACGTTGCCAGATCCCTCAACCTGAGCGAGGAGGCGGCGCGAATGACTGTGAGTCGCCTGCGCCGACGCTACCGCCAGCTCCTGCGCCGCGAAGTGGCCAACACCGTGGCGGACCCTGCCGAGATCGATGCGGAACTGCGTGATCTGCTGACGGCTGTGCAATGAGTTGTAACGATTCAACAGGAGCGTGGAATTCATTCCGCCGCGATGTGCGAACGTTCGATGTCATGCGAGTTTTGTGAGATGTCTCGCTGTCAAAAACGTAGTCACAGGATGATGACCGACGC
>SIBF01000169.1 GCA_009695275.1 Pedosphaera sp.
ACGATCGATTTTCGGCTGCCTCTGCGAAGCGGTGACCGCTTGGGCCAGCGGCCTGCGAGTCCCATCGCTGATCCCAGCAAACTCTTCTTGAACCACTACGCTGTTCAAATTCGGCTGAGTTCACGCATTAGGGCGTGAATGGTTACAAGATGGCAATCCTGGCAAGTGCGGGAATCCTGGGGGATAAGGTCCGGGTGGATGCGAACAATCTCTGGAATTCAGCCGACGAAGCCATACGCGATCTGACCTCTCTTGCTCCGGGCTTTTGCGCCATCGAAGAACCGCTCCCGGCCGGCGATTTCCCGGGGATGCGAAAGATCATGGAAGCAATCGACATCTCCACGATTCTGGACGAGAGCTTCCTTCGCCTGGACCAATTCCCTCAGATCGAGGGCGACCCGCATCGTTGGTTGCTGAACCTGCGTGTTTCCAAAATGGGCGGCTTGTTCCGCTCGATCGAGATTGCAAAGCTCGCAAGGGCCAAGGGCGTCCGGCTGATTGTCGGGGCTCAAGTAGGCGAAACCAGCCTGCTCACTCGCGCCGCTCTGACGGTCGCACAGTTCGCCGACGGGAATCTGTACGCGCAAGAAGGCGCGTTCGGGACCAGGCTGATCGAGTCCGACATCACTCCATCGCCACTGATGTTTGGGCAGGGAGGAAAACTTCCATTGGACAAAAATCCGGACTGGCGCCTGCCTCTCCCGATTGTCCGTCCCAGCCAGTTCCTCAAAGGCGAAATGGTTGGTGTGGCGGAACGAACGAACGAGTCTTTGTTGTGACCGACATCTCAAACGAAATGCTCCAGTTCCTCTGCTCGAAGTGCGAGCAACCCCTCGAATGCGAAGTGGAATACGCCGTCCAGGACACTACATGCCCTCTCTGCCAGCAAAGCACACGTATCCCCATCCAGCCCCCGCCCATCATTCAGCCGGGGGATCAAGCGAATGCAAACTCCCCATCTGCCCCGCGTCCTCGCTCCCGCTTTCAACGAGTTGCCCTGGCCATGCTGATTGGCGCGGGCGTCGGCTTTCAATTGTTGGGTATCATTGGCGCGTTGGTTGGCGCGCTGGTGGGATTTCTCGTGGGCGGGAGAATTACGACGATTCAATCTCGCTACGGTGGCGGTGGCGGAGGCGCAAAGTATTATCTCCCCGCCGCTCCGCTGTGCCTCCTCCTGGCCACCGGGGCGTGGGTGCTTGCGATTCTCGTCTGGGCCTGGGTGGAAACTCGGCCTCCGGGAACATTCCACGATCAGGGCGGCATGATCATCACGTTCGGCGTTCTGCCGCTTTGCTTGGGGTGTTGGGTGTTGGGCGGCCCAGTGGCGTTGGCTCTCGGTCATCAGGGAACGAAACAAATCCAAGCCGCCACACGCCCCATGAGCGAGCGGTGGATGGCGCGGATTGGCATCGCTCTGAGTTGCATCACGATATTTACCGGCCTCGGTCTCGTGGTGTGGTTTTTGTTCGTCGCTTTTTCCCGATGAGAACGAGCGGACACACTGCCGCCTGTTTCGTGATGTCGCTGCCGGTCGGCTGTGATCAAGCCTTGGCACCGGTTGGCTGCCGCTGGAGCTGCATCGTGCTGATGAGCCTGGAGACCCTTTTCCATCCTTCAAATTTATGGCACAAGCCTCCAAACACCGCTTAACTCTGATCAACACATTAACTCATCCAAAAGCCAAATCCTCTTGAACACGCCATCCGTTCCTATTCTCTCAATTCAAACCACTCCCGAAATCGTCCGCACATTCGTGGACGAATACTTCAAAGCCTGGCAAGGCACCGACGTGAACAAGATCCTTGCTTACTTTTCCGACGATGTCGTCCTCCATCTTCCCACCGGTACCATGGACGGGAAAGACGCGGTCCGGGACAACTTCGTGCGGCCCTTCATCACGGGTTTTCCCGGCAATGTGCATGTTCCGGTGAACCTCGCCCATGCCAGGAACCTCGTGGCTGTGGAGTGGAATTTTGAAGCCACGCACGAAGGCCCGTTCGCCGGTCTCCCGGCCACGGGCAAACAGGTCAAAGTTCCCGGCTGCTCGATGTACGAGTATGACCTCGACCGACGCGTGATCACTTCGGGCCGGATCTATTTCGATCTCGCTATACTCTGCGCGGCCATAGATTGCGCTTTTTGAAATCGAGCGAAAATGGTCGCTTCCCATTGATTGTAAGCTACTTGACAACTCAAGTGTCACGGTGCCAAAAGCGCAGTTTGTGACCGCGCTCAGTATACCTTGATGCGCCAATTAGTCAAGGATGAGTAGGGTTGGAACCGCGCGAGACGAATCCAACACCAAAACCAGACCGCCAACAGCCCATGCATACTTTCGACCAACACTGAATCCCTATGAACCCACGAGCAGACCAACTTCACCACCTGGCCCGCGCCTACGTCCTGGATGGACTGGGCAAAGGCAACTTCGACGCCATCCCTTATTTCGAGAACGTGAGCTTGCGCGCTCCACTTTGCCCGGGCGGCTCCGCCACGCCGCTCACGGGACGGGCCAATCTTCGGCAAAAATGGTGGGCCCCGTTGCCGCAGCTCGTCGCGGGCGTCGAAGTGATCGATACTTTCGTGAATCGCGAGCTGACGTCGGTCGCGGTGGAATTCCTCTGCCACATCCGCCAACCTGCCTGCACGCTGCGCATCATCGACCGGTTCAAGATCGATGCGACGGGTCTGATCGTGGAGCAGGAGAATTTCTTCGATCCCCGGGACGTGACCAACCCTGGATGGCAAGGCCGTTAATCTCCGATCGACATGTCATCCGAGAACGATTCGACCGGCGTATTCGGTGGGTTTGCAAAGTGGGTGGCCGAAAAGCCATTGCGCCTCATCCCTCTGTTCCTCCTGGTTATTGTGCTGGTTGCCAGTCTCGCCGCGCCGTGCGGGAGGAGAACTCCACCTTCAGCAGTCGCCATCGCCGCCGAGGCGTATCAAGAGTCCTCCACTTCGATGAGTGGCAACCCGGTCACGAGCCCCATCACCTATCGCATTATCGTCACTGTCACCAACACCGGCTGGAGGCCGATCGTCTTCGACACAATTCAGGCATTCTTCAACTCGGATAATAGTGGTCAGCCTCTCGTTCTCACCAGGCACCCGCATGACGAAACCAAGGGCGACAACACGGATGTGGATGCGAAGAATCTCAACACGGCAGCCATCGCTCCAGGAGCCGGGGAGCGATTCGTCTTCACCGGGGCCGACACCGCGAAACTAAACCCGGACGGCTGGAATGGGGAGGTCGAGTTCTTTTTTCGGCTCAATCGAGGGAGCACGCCAGCAGTCGGCACTTATGCCTTTCAACGTCCCGAGACAAAAGACGTTCTCCAGTACGAGTTGAGCCTCCCTGACGCGAGACCTGGAAAACCGCTGACGCCAAGATTCGTCACCAATCCATGAATGCTTTCCTAAACCTGATAGCTGAAGTTTTTCTACCGCTGGGGGGCTCCCTGGTGCCACACGGTCTGAGCGAGTGCCTGGCATTCATGGCCCCGTGTTCGAAACCTGAGCCTGCTTTTTCGGCATCGCTCTGGGCGATTTCGCTTAATCACACAATCTCATGAACCTGCTCGCCACGCTTGGAAACATTCTCCGGCACACGGCGCGGTTTGTCGTCCGCCATTACTATTCCGCGATCGAGGTCACGGGACGCGGGCGCATCCCCGCGTCCGGCCCGGTCGTGTTTGTCGCCAACCATCCGAACTCGATGCTCGATCCGGCGCTGGTGGGCCTGACCGTGGCGCGCCCGGTCCATTTTGTTTCCAAGGCACCGCTCTTCGACGTGCCGGTGATGGGTGCCCTGATGCGTGCCCTTGGCATGATCCCGGCATTTCGAGGACGCGATGACATCGCGCAAGTCGGGCGCAACGCCGGATCACTCGACGCCGCCGCAAAGTGGCTCGTGCGCGGCGACACGGTCGGCATTTTCCCTGAAGGCATATCGCACGACCTGCTCCGCGTGGAGCAAGTCCGCGGCGGTGCGGCCCGCATGGCGGTCTCGGCCGCACGAGCTGGAGCGCGTGTCATCGTGGTTCCCCTCGGACTGAACTACGAATGCAAGGAACGGTTCCGCAGCGCGGTGTGGGTGCGCGTCGGCGAACCTCTCGATGTGGTTGACGCGCTGCCCGCCTGGGGCGAGGACGACCGCAAGGCAGTCCGGTTGCTCACGAACGAGATCGACCGCCGCCTCAAGGCAGTGGTCGTCCATCTCGATGAGGAATGCTGGGCGCCGTTTCTGCCGGATCTCGAAGTGTTGCTGCCGCCGCCGCCCGAATTCGTCCAGGTGCCTGGCGCGCCCTTGCGCCAGCGGAAACGCATTGCCGATGCGATGAATCACTTCCTGGCCACTGATCGACCGCGCGCTGAGGCGATGGCGGCGGCCATCGAGAGGCACCGCGTGGCGCTCGCGGCGGAGCGACTGGAGTTGCGCTCCGATGTGATGCGCTTTCATGGGCGGAGGATGTTTTTTCGGATGCTGCGCCAGACCGCGTGGCTGGCGGTCACCCTTGTTCCCGCGCTCGCCGGGACCATGCATCACGTCATCCCGTTCGAAATAATCCGCCTGCTGGCCAATCGCTTGAGACAGCCCGGCCGCGACACCCTCGCCTTGTACCAGTTGCTGATCGCTTTGCCGGTTTATGCGCTCTGGTACGTGCTCGTCTGGTGGCAACTTGCAGGCTGGACGCAGCCGTGGATCGCGACGTTATGGACGGTCCTGATGCCGCTCGCCGGGGTGCGTGCCCTGCTTTTCGTCCGTGCCGTTCGCACCACAATTCCGGTGTTGTGGCACGAATGCCGCCTCCTGCTGCGGCCCCGGCGATTGCACGAGTTGCGCCGCCAGCAACTTGACGTGCGCCATCAACTCCGGCTCATCGCCGGCGATTATGCAAAGATCCACGCACGCGGTGAAACCTTTGGCTGACGCACTTGGATTGTTACTCCCGGAGAGCGCGGACCCTCAGCCGAATCCATGAAGTAGGAGCGCGAAATTCATTCCACGTGGATCCTGCAACGCCCCAAGGGCTGTCTGCTCAACGAGATGCCAGGCGGTCGAAAACCAGGGAACTGGACAGTGACCGGCGTGAATAGCAATTTGCCGCAGCGGAAATCTCCCGCCCTGGTGGGCATTCCACGCCGCTGCGGAATAAATTCCGCGCTCCTATTGAATCGTTCCGGGTTAAGGCTCTCTCCACCACACCTCGTTCAAATGTCCGGGGAACTCAAGCTCGTTCAGTTCAACTCCCGGCCACCGTGATCAAAAGCCTACTCACCTCAGCCCAAAATCCATGGTATCACGCGCGTCGGTTGGGATCCAAAAGCGTTTGGTCTTGTCCACCTTGTCGAACTCTTTCTTGTTCATCTTCGCGACGTGAAGGTCGCCCATGATCAAGTGACCGCGGTTGTTGTGGCGTACGGCGAGTGATCGCGAAACCATTGAGGGGCCGACCTGCCCGGAGTAATCGTTCGTGGCCAGGTTGCCCTCCATATAGACCATCGTCTTCGCAGGCTCGAGAAACTTCGAAAGATCGGTGGCATGGCAGATGGCGCAATTCATGGCGTAGCTGTAATTGCGTTGATGCACACGTGCCGCAAATCCGGAAGGAGGCTGTGTCTTGGGCCGCCGACGGGAGGACATTTCAATCTTGTCCGTCGGACAAAGATAAACGCCCTTTGAACTCAACTGCGGGTACAGTTTGCCCGTCGTGAGATCGCCATTCTTCGTGTAGAGCCAGTTCCGAAATGAAGGCAGGTTGCCATTGTAATCGAGAGTGTAGGTGGTGGACGCCAGCGCGATTTGCCGGAGATTACTGAGGCACACGGTGGCGCGGGCGGATTCATGGGCCCGGCCAAGAGTTGGCAGCAACATCGCGGCGAGAATGGCGATGATGGCAATCACGACAAGAAGCTCGATCAACGTGAACGCCCGGCACAATATCTTCCGGCTGGGAAGGCGAAAAATAGAGGACAATCCAATCATGGCTGCGCGGGGTTGAGTTTTTCGGAGCCTATGGTCCAGCCTGCCCACAGCAAGCTTCTTCTCTGGACTGTTTGTCAACCTCACGCCCGTGACGGTTACCTCCGGGAAAATTGAAGTTACGCCATGGCTCGAAATGTTCCCGCAGAAGCGATGTCCCCTTCGAGTTGTGCCCACCCGCCACATTCAGTCGAAACTGGAATGATCTTCCGGCTCTCGCAGCTCTGATCGATCAGTTCCGCAATCCGACAGACGCAATCGGAGACAGTCGATCGATCTGTTCGCAATTCCAACTCGGGTGACAACGGCGGCTCGTACGGGGATGAGATTCCCGTGAATTCGGGAATCGAGCCTGATCGCGCCCGCCGGTACAACCCCTTCACATCCCGCTTTTCGCAAACTTCCAGGGGACTGTTTACGAACACTTCGAGGAAGCGCCCTCGAGGAAGTATCCCGCGAACCCGATCCCGATCCGCTCGAAACGGCGAAATGAACGCCGCGATCACGATGATCCCGGTTTGGGCACAAAGCCGGGCTACCTCTCCTGCCCGCCGGATGTTCTCCTCCCGATCCTTCGCGCCAAAACCGAGATCGCTGCACAATCCCGTGCGAAGCACGTCACCATCGAGGACAAACACCGGGCGTCCGCAATGCCGCAGATGCCCCGCCAGCGCATCCGCGAGGGTGGTCTTGCCCGCGCCACTGAGACCGGTGAACCAGACGACCACTCCAGGGATTGTTTCGATGGTTGGAGCACCCATGCAGGAAATCGTGCCTCGCCGGGTGGTCTTGTCACCCCGGTCGGGACTGTGGACTCTTTCCTGTCGCGCACGCGCACGGGGCGTCAAATGCCGTCGTGAAATACCGCTCCGGGCACTCGCTTGAAGTTGTTCCATGGTTTTGTTCATTTGACCTGTTCTTTTGATTCGCCCGCCTCACTCAAGACTGCGGTCAAGGCTCCGGCGGCAGTCGGAAGAATTGGCGCGAAGCGCTGCACTCCATCGTTCAAAGCGGTCACAACAGTCACAGCCTCGGCACCGATGAGTTTCCGATACCACTTGAGGAATTCCTGGCTGGCGGCCTTTTCCGATCCCTGTGGAACCTGGGCCTCCATTTTTCCTTTCCTGGCTGTCTCGCACAGGACCAGCGCGGCCATGGCGGATGGGTCGCCTGCCGAAGCGAGGCTCTTCCAAATGGCACTGGCGTCTTTGATGTCTCCGCTCAAGAGTAACGCCTCGGCTCTCTGGCCCAAAATGCCGTTATGCTGCGGCACATGTTTCACCGCTTCGCCGGTCCAATCACGCGCGAATTCGAGGAATGCCGGATTGCTCAATGCCGCTTCTCCGCCGCACAGCCAGACATCCGCGTCGTCTCCTTTCTCAGAAACCAACTCGTGGAGCAGTTTCAAAGCATCCGCCACACGATCTTGAGCCAGATGCAGGCGCGCCATGTCCAGGCGCACACGCCTTGCCCCGGGCTCGTCTTTCAACGCGGCCTCATAAGCGGCTTCCGCCGGCCTGAATTGCTTCGACGCCGCCAGACAACGCCCCAGGCAATGCTGCGGCCCGGCCTTGCGGATGTCCGCGTTGATGGGAGTCAGCGTTGGTTGATGCCGCTTCGTGATGCACTGCCGCATCTGCTGGGCAGCGGACTCGTCCTGCTTCAACTCCATGAACGCCAGGCCCAGCAAGAAATGAAGAGAAGCTGTCAACCCGCCGTCGCGTGCCAGGGGCGACTGAAGGATGACGACAACTTCATGGGCGCGATGCTGGCCAAGCAGATGTGTGCTCAATTGCGTCAACAAAGCTTCGCGGAGTTCCGGCGAAACGTCCGGCGGCGGCATTGTGGAGAGCACGTCAAACGCGGAACGATAGCGCTCGATTCCCAAAGTCACGTCTCCTGAGCGGACGAGTTCGAGACCGAGATTCATCAGCAGATTCGGATCGTCCGGGCTTTCGGTCACCGCCAGTTCCAGGAGGCGGCGATTGCGCGCGATCTTGTCGCGGCTCAAGGTGACATCGCTCTGGTAGCCGTGATGCAACAGGCGCGCCGTGCCGAGACGGTTGTCCAGTCCCCAAGGCCTGCGCAGCGTTTCGAGACTCCCGAAAGGGTGCTCATGCACGCGCCCGGCAAAATGGACGCCGGGAGCGTTGCGGAACAGGCGGGGAACAAAATGGCAGCCGTCAGCTTCGCGGCCCTCATCGACAATGGGCAGGCGGTAAGCGATCACTCCGGCGTTATGGATGTCCTTGAGGATTGCCTTGCGGCTCTCCGCAGAGAGCTCTTCATCCGCGTCGAGCGAAAGCACCCAATCACCCGTCGCGTGCGCGAGGGCTGCGTTGCGTGCGGCGCCAAAGTCATCGCACCAGTCGAAGGTATGCACTTCGGCTCCGTGTTCGCGAGCAATCTCAATCGTGCGATCCGTGGAACCGGTATCAACCACCACAATCTGGTGCGCCAATCCTTTTACCGAGTTGAGACATTGGCCGAGAAAATTCTCCTCGTTCTTCACGATCAAGCAGACGGAGAGGTGGTGTCTGCGCTCTGATTTATGCTTGCCGATTTCCTCCGGCAGCACGAGCCAGTCGTGTTTCGCATGACCGTAAAACTTGCCCTTGAGAAACTTCTTGGCCGCCCGAAATTCCGGAGCGATTTGCCGGGCGAACTCGGCGCAGTTACGAGCCGCCCCCGGATCGTGAGCCGCCTGGGCAATCTCCGCCAGTAACAGGTAGGCCTCCGGATGGAACGGGCGATGTTTGAGGGCAGCGCGCGTCGCATCCCACGCAGCAGGAAGTTTCTTGTGCTGGAGAAACTGCCGCGCCTCGCTGAGATCCCCCTGGAGTGCGCAGGGCGGAAGGGTGACTGGCTTGGCCTTGTCCGCCGCCGACATAAGCTTGTCCATCCAACACCGGCCCTCGGCCGAAAGTTGGTGAGTCAGTTTCAAATCCGGCAACGGGAATTTCAGCGCCACACCCGGCGGAGCAACATCGGGCGTCAAGTAACCGGGGAAGGGCGGCGTTTCCGGCGGAATGGCCCACTTACGCTTAAACAGACCCCAATTGGTCTGCATGGCCTTGGAGTAGTCAATGCCCGCGCCGGTGAAAGTCGCATTGCCCACATGATGCACGAAGGAGTCGTCCGCAATCCTGGTCTCAAACCCTGCGAGATGGGCGCGGATGCAAAAATCGTCATCCTCAAAATTGCCCGAGCCGAACTGCTCATCCAAACCGCCCACCGACTCAATCACCTCGCGGCGGGCCAGCAGGCAGAAGCCCACCACGCGGCTGGCCACCCGTGACTGCCCAGCATGCTTGTTGCCCCATGTTTCCGCAAAAGCAGGCAATTCATCCAGCGACTTGTAACCGACTTCGTCCACCTGCTGTTTGCCCAAGACGCGATTCGAGCGCGGGCCGACCACGCCCGCCTGGGGATGAGCGCGCAACACCTTGAGCATATTCCCCAGCCATCCGGGCGTGACCACCGTGTCATTGTTCAGCAGCAACACCTGCCGGCCCGTGGCCAGTGCCAGGCCCTGATTGTTCCCGGCCGCAAAGCCCCGGTTGGTTTGGTTGGCAATAACCCCAACCCGCTCATGCTGCGCCGCGTATTCTCGCAAGTACTCCGGGGTGCCATCCGTGGACCCATTATCCACCAAGATCAACTCGTATGGCTCGGGCGTGTGTCGCAGAATGCTTTCCAGGCAAGCTTTGGTATGGGCCAACTGGTTGTAAGTGAGGATAAGGATGCTGGTATCAGTCACCCCGATTGAGCCTGGCTCATAGGGCCGAATGCGCGTCGTCGTAGCCTGAGTTACCGTGCCATCCGCAGCCACCACCACATCCAGTTTCGCCTTGCCCAACCACTTCGTGTGCAGCCGCCGGATGTTCTCCTGGACCTTCTGAAAGCGGGCCGGGCCGCTCTGCGATTCGTGATGGATGACCACACTGGCCGGTTCATAGACCGAGAGCCAGCCCCGCTCCTGGAATCGCAGACAGAGATCCACGTCTTCGTAACCGTTCCAGAAACCCTCGTCAAAGCCGCCCACTGCCTCGAAGGCCGACTTGCGGACCATCAGACAGGCAGCGGTCAGCGCCTGATAGACCCGGCGCTGGTTAGCTTCCGGCAGGTCGCCGGGGGCTTTATAGAAGGTATGCACTGCCAGGAGCGGATCCCGTCCAACCATCTCGCCGACGGCGACGCCCGCGTGCTGGATGCTCCGATCAGGGAACAACAGTTTGCTCCCCACACCGGCAATGCCGGCATCGCTGTCCGCGAGTGAAACCAGCGGCGTGAGCCAGCCGGGTTGCACTTCGGTATCGTTGTTGAGGAGCAAGACATATTTCCCTTGTGCCACTTTGGCCCCCTGGTTGCACGCCCTGGCGAAACCCATGTTTTCCGAATTGAGGATGGCGCGCAACCGTCCGGCGGCCTCTTCGGCTTTCAGAAAATCAGCAGTACCGTCGGTGGAGCCGTTATCTACGACGACTATTTCAAATTGCCCATCGGACGTGATCTTGTGAACAGCCAGCAAGCACTGACGGGTAAGTTCGAGTTTGTTGAATGTGGGAATGACGATGGACACCGTTGGCGCGGTTGCCGCCGCCGGGCTGGCTTGCGCCATTGGCGGTGCGAACAAAGATTCGTAGGCCCCGAGCCAAAGCCGAGCATTATGTGCCACGGTGTGCCGGGCGAGCACGGCGGCCTGGGCGCGCGTGGCGAGCGCATGACGCAAAGCCCGGTCTTCCACCAACGTCTTCATCGCGTTGAACCAGCCATCATGGTTGTTGGGCACGAGAAGTCCTGTCTGTCCATGAACCACCGTCTGATTATAGGCGGCGAGGTCCGAGTAAATGCCGGGGATCCGACACGTGGAATACTCCAGCCACTTGATCGCCGATTTGGCGCTGTTAAAGGCGGTGCCTTCCAGGGGCACAATGGCAAAGCTCACCGGCAACTTCTGCAATTGGGCCGCATACTTCCGGTAACTCGGCAGGAACGCACCCACGGACTTGACCTGCCGCAGACCGCGCAACCGTTCCGTGATATTGCCCCAGTAAAGGAACTCCACTTGATCGGGGAAGGCAGCGATGAGATCGAGCAACGCCGGTTCGACGACCTGCAAATCCCGTTCGTGGTCAAGCGTGCCGCTGAACAGAATGGTGACTTTGTCAGAGGTTTCCGGACTGTTGGCTGGCGGCGACCACAGTCGGGTGTCCACGGAATTGGGCAGCACCACGATGTTCCGGTTCAGCGGTGCATAGAGTGACTGGAGTTGCGGCGTAGAAACCGTCACCAAGTCCGCCCGGCGCAGATACTCTTCGATTTGCGGCTGAATTTGGCGAAATGCCGCCGAAGCCCGGTGCCACTCCGGCAGCAGGGTCAGAGCGTCATCAATTTCAAAAACGATCTTGGCCGGTCGCCCATTTAGACGCTTGCGCAATTCCGTGAACGGCAGCATCGCTGCCATCTGACGCTGCACCACAACGATCTCGGCGCGCTCAAGATTGGATTCCTGGATTTGGAACTTTCCGTCACGGACAGCGCCCAGCAGGAGAAGCTCTACCGCGTCGGTGGCGTGCAGATGCTCCAGCACCGATTTCAGACGCAAGGTGGGGCAGGCGTAATCTGATGGCTCAGACGAGAGAAACCCCGCTACGCGCTTGTGCGGAACATCAGTAGCTCCGATGGCAGCGAGGCGTGGAGGCGATTGATCTTTTGCCGCGATGGCCAGCGGCGGGTGAGCGGTTGGCGTTGAATCGCTGGCACGCAACACGGGAACTGCGTTCAGGAGCTGGCGCGCTAATTCCAGTTCAGCCGGCTTCCGGAGGCTTTGAGCCAACTTGATGGCCAACTCTTTGAGAAACTTCGCCCGGCCAAGATCGAGCTGCCCCAAGGCGGGGACGATCTCAAGCAGAGCTTCGAGAATCACCTGCGAATCTTTGCTGCACGTGGCCGTGTTCACCGCTTCGATCAGTAGCTCGCGAGCTAACTCTGGTAGTTGGCGTGCCAGCACACGCTGGCCGGCGGTGAAGGCCGAGCGCCATTGGATTGTGGCTTGAGCGTAGGGAGTTTCGGCGGAGTTTCGGTTGGCCTTCTCTTCCAAATAGCGCAGCCGCCGGCCCGTTTCAATACTGGTCATGAATTGCCCCTGCGCCAGGTGGATCACCCGCCGCAGCGATGGCGGGACGGCATCTACGAAGGGGCGAATGCTGCACATGAGATTACCATGCTGCGGGGTACTCCTGAGGACAGAGGTCTCCCCCTGGTTGACGCGATACCAAACGAGGGCCTCGGGGATGACTTCCAGCTGGTAGCCACGGAGCACGGCCTTGGCCATGAATTCATAATCCTCGTGATTGACACCCCACTCCTCGTGGAAGCCGCCCAGGTCAAGGAAGGTCTGGCGGCGCACCAGCGAATTAGTGTCGCCAAAGACATTCCGCAGCACGCCGGAGGCAACGCAATCCCCCAGGAACAACAGGCGAGAATTAACCTTATGATTCGGTCCGGGAGCGTGCTGGCCATCGAACGTGTCAAGGAAGCATGTGAGCACGTCGGCCCCAGTCCGGCGAGCCACGTTCACAAACGTGGTGATTTCGCCGGGTTTGGCGACATTGTCGTCATCCATGAAGAAAATGTATTCACCGCGGGCGGCGTGCGCGGCGCGGTTGCGAGCCGCGCCGGGAAACTTGTTCTCAGGCTGCCGAAGCACCTGCCAACCACGTGGCTTGAAGCGCTGCTCGAGTTCCACGAGGTAGGCAACCGCTTCAGGCGAGGTGCTGCAATCGTCCACAATGACGACCTCGAAGTTCGGATAGTCCTGCGCCTCGATTGACGCGACCGCCTGCGCCAGGTAGTGCGGGCGATTCCAGTGGGCCATACACACGCTGACGAGCGGGTGGGCGGCAGAAACCGCCTGAAGGACCGTGCTCGGGATCAAGCCCAATACCTGGGTTTCATGCCAGGTGACCCAAGCCCGTTCAGTGGCCGCCGAACTCCCTGCCTGCCGTGCCGGTTTCAGCCCGTGAATGGCAACGTGTTTGAGCTTCTCCGCCAGGGCTCCAGAACGCAGATCAAAACACGTGGCATCCAAATCCTCCGGGGCTATCATCTCGGGAATGCCGCCGACATTGCTGGCGATAAAGGGCAGCGCGGCACCCAAACATTCCAAGACCGTGTTGGGCAGATTGTCCACCAGCGAGGGCAGCACTACAAGTCGCGCTCCACCCTGCAAATAGTCCATCGCGCCAGATTGGTCGCGATCACTGATAACCTCATGCCGCCATGGCCACTTCTTGGCTCGGTCGGCGACGTATTCGGTCGCCGGCTTGCCATTCAAATCGACCGATTTGCCGAGGAATGTAATCATGTAGCCTGTCAGCGCCGGCTCCTTGCTGAGCTTATCGAGTGCGTCACAGAAGAGAACAAGTCCCTTGCGATACTCGAGTCGCCCAAAGAAGACGAATTCTCTTGGGTGGCATACCCGACCATCTTTGGTAGGCCGCGGTCGCCGGGCCGTGGCAGGCCGCACATACTGTTCAACGTAGGTATGGCTGGGCAGGGTCCATTTCTGCTCGTGCATCCACCGTAGTAAATACTGGCTTGGGCTTACGACGACATCGGCGAGTCTCACACTCACCTGTTCCATGTAATCGCGCTCCAAATCGTCTATCGTGTTGACCCACTCCGAGTTGCTAAGTTTCAGACCTCAGCCTTTAGCTCTGTTTAGGTGGAAATCGCAGGCAAGTGCGATTCCCATTTTGGATGGGAAAAGCGATGGTTTCTCTTCGGGTTACTGCGGGCGGAACGGTTCCTCTCCAGTCAGGGCTCAGGATCCCGGTGTCATTGA
>SIBF01000170.1 GCA_009695275.1 Pedosphaera sp.
GCGTATGGACCGAGCGTATGTTGGCAACCCTCGAAGGAGGAATCAAAGGAGGCAAATGGTCAGAAATGGCCAGATGCCTATTTCGTCGCATCCGGGTTAATCTCCTTAGCCTTAGCCTGGACACAAGCGGCCAACTCTCCATGAGACCATCAACCGGAAAGCCGGATGCGGGAAAACCGCCCGTCCGGTTTGGAGGGAGGGGCAAGGTCAATCCCTTGTTCCTACCCCTATCAACCCCGGTTACAGGGCACAAGGAGCGTACAAAGTCCGGGGGAATCTCTCCTCCATTCGGTATGGAGGGATGGGGAGAGATTTCCCTGAAACAAGATTTCGCGCTTTGAACCCCGAAGCCTTGGAGCGCCGATTTCCAAATCGGCGTTGGTGGCAGCCATCGCGGCCGGTGCCGATTTGGAAATCGGCGCTCCGGTTCGCGAGGAGGGGACACCTCCAAAAAACGGACGTGAATCGAGGCCATGAACCCCGGAGGGACGAGTTACACGAGTCCCTGACTGCCATCGAGTCCGTGAACAGAGTGGGCCTCGTGTAACTCGGCCTTCCGAGCCGAAGGTTCGCAGGGCATTCACCCACGCCCACGCTGGTGATCTCGGACCTGGAGCCGGAACAACTCTATCAAGTGTACGTCTCCGCCGCGAATAAAGCGGGCGAGAGTGACTTGAGCGATCCTGCGACGGTCACTCCCATCGCGCTGGCCAAGGCCGCGTAAGACTCAATTCTACGGTACGACTAAACAACGCACAGAGCGGCCCGGGTGGGCCGCTCTGTTTTTTTTGTGAGAATGTCCCGGAAGTTTTTCGGTTGAATTCCTTTTAACCGAACGATTCGTTTGAAACGGGGAGCGCGACCGTCCCGGTCGCACCACCCGGCGTCCCGCCGGCTGGTCTTGGGCGCAACTCTTGCAAATCAAACCGTGCGACCGTCCTGCACGGGGAAGTTTTCGGCGGGACGCCAAAAACGGCGGGCGAGACGCCACGCGCTCCCCAACGAATTGAACAGCTTCTGCGGCTGGGTTTCACCACAGCCGCGCTCCAGATTTGGTTTTGGGAACGAGACGGACAGGGATGGTTCAAACTCAAGCGTCAATCTTCCGAGAACAGATAATCCAGATCGGACTTGGTCAGATTCTTCGCGAAGCCTTCCTCGCCCAGCACATCGACGATGGTCTGCGCCTTGCGCTGTTGAAGCTCCCAAATTTTCTCTTCGACTGTTCCGGGCGCGATCAAGCGGTAGGCATTGACAGTGCGCGTCTGGCCGATGCGATGCGAGCGGTCGATGGCCTGGGCTTCGACAGCCGGGTTCCACCAGGGATCGTAGAGCACGACGTAGCTGGCGGTCGTCAGATTGAGCCCGGTGCCTGCGGCGCGCAGACTCAGCAAGAACACGGCAGCATTCGGGTCGTTCTGGAATGATTGAACTATCTCCTGCCGATCCTTCGTTTCGCCGGTGAGGATGTAAGTCGGATACTGGCGCTGGGCACATTCGGTCTCGATGAGTTTGAGCATCTGGACGAATTGGCTGAAGACCAGAACCTTCTGACCTTCGGCGATCAACGGTTCGAGCAGCTCGAAGAGTGTGTCGGTTTTTCCAGACGCGGAATCGTTGCCCACGAGCGAAGGATGGCAACAGATCTGGCGCAGGCGTGTGAGCGCGGCGAGCACGTGAATTTTACTCTTCGCGAGACCTTTCTGCTGAATGACCTGCTGCACCTGTTCGCGGCTGCGGCGAAGTTCGGCCAAATACAATTTGCGTTGAGGCTCGCCCAGTTCGCAGTCGCGCCGTTGATCGATGCGATCCGGCAGATCCTTCGCGACCTGCTGTTTGAGGCGGCGGAGCATGAGTGGGCGCAGTTTCGCCGAGAGCCGCCGGCGGGCGATGCGTGCAGCCCAGGCGGCGTCCTCGCCTTTCGGTTCGTAATGTTGATTGAATTCGGTCTGCGAACCGAGGTAGCCGGGCTGAACGAAATCCACGATGCTCCACAAATCCAGAAGCCTGTTTTCCAGGGGTGTTCCTGTGAGAGCCAGCTTGTGTTCCGCCTTGAGCTGCTTCACGGAGAGAGTGACCTGCGCGCCCGGATTTTTGATGAACTGCGCCTCGTCGATGATGAGCGCCCGGAAGTCGAATTTCGAGAGCGCATCCAGGTCACGCCGCAACAGGGCGTAATTGGTGATGATGATGTCGTGCTGCGGAATCTGTTTGCGGAGGTTGTGCCGCGCCGAACCGCTTTCCATCACCAGAACCTTGAGGTGCGGGGTGAATCGATTCGCCTCGCGACGCCAGTTGTGGAGCACGGAAGCGGGACAAATCACCAGCGCGGGCTTGGGATCCTTGGGATGCTGGGAACGCAACCAGGTCAACCACGTCAGTGTTTGCAGTGTTTTGCCGAGCCCCATGTCGTCCGCGAGAACGCCTCCAAGCCTCATTCTGTTGAGATGGCAGAGGAAATCGAAGCCCTCCTTCTGGTAGGGGCGAAGCTCGGCTTGGATGCTGGCGGGCAGTTCCGCGGAGGGAACGCCCTTGAATTCGGCGACGCGCCTTCGCAATTCCTGGGCCTGGGGCTGGTCGCCGAATTTTTGAAGTGCGACTTCATCCAGGCCCGCGGCGTGGGCGAGATCGACCTTTTGCGCGAGCGGACTTAGTCCGCCCAATCCAAACCCTGCGATCGTCTCGTGGGCCGACTGCACGGCAGCCGCATCCAACTCAACCCAACCGCTGTCGGGCAGCTTGACGAATCGTCCTGTGGCCGACTGGAGACGCAGCAGATCGGCATGGGTAAGCTTGAGCCCCTCTGCCTCCCACGCGGCGGAGACGGAGAACCAATCGATGCCGCTGCCTTGAACGAGCAGTTTGGGGCGGATCTGACGGGGTGTCAGGAACAGGCGATGGAAAGCGGTGTTTCCGAGATACTCCGCCTGTTCAGGACGGTCCGGCCATGCAATGGCGAGCGTGTTCAGAAAATTCTCATTGGCATCGCCAACCCAGAGGCCGGGCTCGGGAGTAAACCAATCAAGTCGGCGCAGCCAGTAGGTGGCGGGTTCGAGCCTGTGATCATCGAGGATCTCTGGTTTGTCTGAAGCTTTTGAGGATTTTCCCCCGACCGTGCGCTGCCATTCATGGCCGTTCCATTGCCAGATGCTCTCGTCGCTATCGCTGCGCGCGAGCAGTCGGAGGCGCACCGTTTCCTCGCTGAGTTCGAAGATGAACTGCGGTATGGCGGTGTGGGCCACACATAGCTTTTCCCAGGCATTCCCGGGCCCGTTTCCGTTCTTGCGAAAGCTTGTCAGGAGACGATGGCTGAGCTTGCGCACTGGCAGCAACGGCTTCTGCACCCAGGATTCCAGCAGCTCCGCGGGTGGCGGGTTTTTCAACAGCAGGAAGGAGTCATTGACGAGCACGAGAGGTGGCTGGCCATTGAAGAACTTCACTTCACTGAGGTCGCAGATACTTCCATCGGGAAGTTTGAGTCGATGGGTAAATGCCAGGTCACTCTCGATTTCCGCGAGGTGGGGAACCAGCTCACCCATCTGGCCGCGAAAATGAAAATGCCCTGCGCCCGTGATCGTCTCGAAGCGCGAGTGCGCACCCCAGCGTGTCAGCCATTGCAGAAGTTCGATGCCTGAGAGTTGCATCCAGTCCTGCACCGGCTGTTCATCAGGATAGGTTTGGCCCAGCCACTGAATAAAATTCCAGTCAGAGGGCGGAAAAAGTTCCTGTTCGTGAGCGCTGCGTGTGATCAACTCGATCAGCTCCGCAAGCGTCTTGAGCTTCTCGCCGGTGCGCGGACGGAAGACGGAGAACTGAACGCGAAGCGCATGTAGGAAAGGCTGGTTTTCCAGCGCCTGCACCTGGCAAATGACCCGCAGGGCCGCGCGTGGAGAATCCAGGTGAACGGGAGCCGGCGGCAACAGCCACGATTCAAGCATTTGAATGAACCGGTGCTCCTTTTCCTCTTCTTCAATCCTGGCAAAGCGTTCGAAATTCGCGTACGCCATCAATTCTGTTGGCAAAGGGCGGTTGGACTTCAGAAAAAGAAGCGTTGTGGCTTCAAGTCGATCCTTCCCCTGGGCCGCAAGGAGCTTGGGCCACCAGTCATCGCTGCTGAAATCCTTCCGGGCAAGGGCGAGTTTCTCGAAATAATCCTCCAGCAGGAGCCAGGCGCGCTGCGAGTCTTTGCAATTTGCAAAGGTGTTCAACAACTCCGTGCGTTCCGTGACCGCAGCCTTCGAGTCTGCCAGCTCGCGCCGGAGATCGGCCAGCGCGCCATAGGTCCGGTTGAGGACGGTGTGGTGCGCGTCGTACTTGGTGGTGGCTGCGGAGCGCGGGGCGGCTCCGTTTTTGCGTATGGCTCTAGGCATTTGCGGTTAATCCACGATAAAAGTGTAGATTCAGGCTGATCATCTCGACACAAAACCGTTTGTGCGGTCAATCAGAAAGAAATCGTCAAGTGGGTGCATTGGTCCATCTGGGATGCAGGCAAGGTCCTTTTCCGGGTCGGCCTGGCGGCATGTTGGTGCTTCCGGGCCCCTGTTTTCTGCGCTAAACCTTGCCAATCCACTTCCGTTCCTCCCAAGCCACGCCCACGGACGTCAGATTGCGGGAATCGAAAACATGGCCGGCGGCTTTGATCAACTTTCCGAATTTGAGCGCGTTCCAGGCGTCGCTTGCGCTGTTGGCGACACACTGAAGAACGCTGGGGTCACGATAACAATCAATCACTCAGCGCGAGCATCCGTCGCGAATGAGCCTCGATTCATCCCAATCATGGACGTTGCACATCGGCGTCTCCCAAGAATGGCATCGATAAAGATCAAGTTTCCAATCGAGATGAAAATACTTGTGTCCGTCAAGGCAGCCGAATCTTTCCTTTTCGCCTGTCATACCGGGGACAACCCGGAGGTGGTGGCAAATCTTTCTTCGAGCTGTTGGAGAACTCCCCCCAACAAAAGCAAATGAACCACACGCCACACTTGCATTCCCGGAGTTGTCCTTTCATGCTCCCGCCCTATTTTTTAACAAACAGTTCCGGCCAGCCGGAGCTGCCATGACAAAACACAGTTGTATGAGCACAACCAACGAGTCCGGATCGGCGAACGTCGCAAGCGATCTGGATCTACACTTCCTGCCGGCGTGGGCGCAACGTTCGTCCACGGAAAACCAATACGCAAAATACGAAGGCGGAGGCCGCGACCGCGGCGATGATTCCCGCGGGGATCGTCCCCAACGGCGGGATCAATGGGGTGCTCGTCCGCCTCGCCGCGACCAGAATCGCGATCGCCGGCCCGACGGACCTGCTGGAGGACCTGCCGGTCCCGGACCCCGGCGGGAAGGCGGTGGCCGGCCTGGTGGTTTTCAAGCAGGCGGTCCGCGCTATGATGACCGCCGTGAAGTGAGGCGTGAACCAGAACCTCCTCCCATTCAACTGAATGTCAGCCTCCTGCCCGAGGCGAAGGGAGTCGAGAATCTGGCGCGCCAGATCCGCCTGACGGGGCGGGCTTATCCGTTGTTCGACATCGGGCATCTCGTGCTCAAGAAGCCCGAGCGCTACGACGTTCAGTTCCGCGTGATCAAGGACAAGGAAGGCAAGGTGGCTCAACCGCTCTTCCTGTGCGCGCTGGATGATTCCCTGTGGCTTTCCGAGCAGGAAGCGGTGAACCACGTGTTGGGAAAACACTTCGCCACGTTTTATCAGGCGGAAAAAATCCCCACCGATCCACCCAAGGGTGTATACACATTTGTCGCGCAGTGCGGGATGAGCGGTATCATTCTGGGACCGCCAAATTATCACGATTACCAAAACAAGCTGCGCAAGCTGTACAACGAACGATTCTCCCGGATGCCCTTCGAGGCGTTCAAATCACGGGTGAAGATCGTGAAGGAAGAGGCCGTGGTGAAGAAGTGGATAGAGGAACTAAGCTTCCGCGCGGAGTACACCTGTCTGAATGTGCCGGAGACAATGAAGCTCCCTTCCCGTGAGGAAGTTGAAAAGCACTTCCGCGAAACACATCTCGCCAATGTGATCAAGCAGGTGGAAAGCCATACCTATGCTGGTCCTGGCGCGCAGAATCAACCCAGCCGGGCTCTGGCAAACCTCGTGCGGAACGCATGGGAGGATCAACGCCATTTTCCGTTGCAGCTCGTGACGACGTTGAGCAATCAGTTCGCCTCTCACGGACTGCACTTCTTCAAGGTGAACAAAAACATGACGCACGTGTCGGTTGCCCGGCCGCGTTACCTGGACCTAGATGCCATTGCCGTCTCAGAAGGCGTGAAGCGCATCGTGGATTTCATCGCGGCGACGCCAAAATGCACCCGGCGCAAAATCATGGACGCGCTCGTCTCTACTCCCAAAGCAGCTCCCGCTATCGAGGTCGCGCCCTCTTTAGACGGTCAGCCCGCGCCTGCGCCATCGGCTCCAGTCGAAGCGGCGATGTCACCGGAAGCTTCCATTGTGAACGGTGATCTTCATTGGCTCGCGCATGAAGGCCACGTCATCGAATTCGCCAACGGCCTTATCGAGCTTGCCAAAAAGCCTCTGCCGAAGCCACCCAAGCCTGAACCAAAGAAACCACAAGCTCCGACACCAGCCGTGTCTGCGACGGAGACGGCTTCCTCTGAGGCTGTCGTGTCGCCGGCTATCGCGACAGAATCGCCTGCCGCATCGGCCGAGCCTGCGACGACCGCTCAGGAGTCAATTGCCATTCAGGAACCCGTCCTCGTTTCGGAGGTGGCAATTCAGGATGCGTCGCCAGCTCCGGCTCCAGTTTCACCCGCGGCCCCTGCTGAAGCCGCGGAGGGAGTCGCACCGACAACTCCATGAATCTTCACGCGCCCGACTTGACATTGCACCCACCGCGCAGTCCCCGTGTGCGGCTGGGTGGTTATGTCATTCTCCCACGCATTCTCGACAAATGCCGGGCAACGCTCTTGGGAAAAAATGGGGAATACAAATATGCCTGCCCACTGGATCAGCGCTGGTTTGAGTTTGTCGGGATTGATCCGGAAGCGTTGAAAAAGGAAGCTGCCACAGCGAACGGTGATGGCAAAGTTCTCGCCTGGGTCGCGGCCAATGCCCGTCCCCAACGTAGCGAGTCCGAAATCTCAGGCTGGAGCGCCTGCCAGGAAGCGCGAGTGCCCGGAGAGCCGGATTCACGCGCCTATTACAATGGACTCCATTCACAGATCGCTCCCGAGCGGGAAGACGTGTTCACGTGGTTCGATCTGCTCGACCTCGACGATTACGTCAGCTTCGGCGGGAAGTCTTGAGAGCCTGCGCGGGAGATCATCACGCAGGGCTTTCTCCGATTCGTTTGAGAAGTTCGAAGGAGAAAAGCCCGGAGGAATGGCCGTCTGCCCACACTGGTTGGATGGCGTAGCCGCCGACGGTGGCCAATCTTCGAATCTGAAATGACTGCGGTGTGAGCGTGGCGTCGGGTCCCTTGTGCAGGTTTCCCATCACGTCCACTTCCCCTTTGCAGCCCGCGCACGGGCAATGGCGGCGCAAATTCTCGAGTGCGAGATAACTCTCCGAGCCGTCGTCCCATTTCACCGCCAGCTCCGTCCCGATTTGCTGAATGTCCACAGGTCGCATGAGTTGAGATTAGCTCCAGAGTGGAGGTAGCGTCCATCTACATTCTTTTTCCCTGCGGTCGCAAATGCCCGGAAACTGCGCGAACTCAAACTCTCATGCCTCGGAATAATTTTATCGCCCGAGGCATAACCCTTCGATCAAATGCGACTCGTGCGAACCTGCGTCATCTTCAACCCCAGCGCCAGAGGCGACAAGGCACGGCATTTTCGCAGCCATCTGAACGAGCTGGCTCGTGAGGCGGATCTGCGCGCCACGGAAGCGCCGGGTGATGCCATACGCCTGACCGCGCGGGCGATCCAGGAGGGATTTGAGGTTGTCGTCGCAGCAGGTGGCGATGGAACGGTGAACGAGGTGGTGAGTGGATTTATGGAGGCGGGTGACGCGTCAGCTCGCGCCCGGCTGGGAGTTATCCCTTTGGGAACGGTCAACGTCTTTGCCCGTGAGCTGGCGATCCCCTCGGAGACGACGGCGGCATGGCGTGTCATTCATTCCAGCCGCGAGCGATTGATAGACCTGCCTCTGGCGGACTTTGAGCATAATGGAGGGAGGCGCATCCGTGCATTCGCGCAATTGGCCGGCGCCGGGCTGGATGCGCTCGCGATCGAACGTGTAAGCTGGAAATGGAAAAAACGGGTTGGCTCCCTGGCTTACATTGTCGCGGGATTGCACGCCATGCTCGCGTCGCGGTCTGGTAAGATCCATGTCGAGGCGGATGACAAGTCGGCGGTCGGTCAATTTGTGGCGATCGGCAATGGACGTCTTTACGGACCCGGCTTCGAGTTTTTCCCCGGCGCAAGCATGACCGACGGCATGATCGACGTTGCGGTATTTCCACGGGTTGGATGGCTGTCGCTTGCATGGTGCGGATTGCATCTTCTGACACGACGACGCCTTCCGCACGGCTCCGTCATTCAGCTTCGTGCGCGTGAAGTGAGATTGAGCAGTGCGACGAGGACTCCCTTCGAGCTTGACGGTGATTTGATTGGAGAACTTCCAGCGACCTTCCGGATGGCGAAGCAAAAGCTGCGTGTGTCAGTCCCTTGATCCGCGCCAGCGGACAAAAGGCGGCGTTGGACACATCCTCCACTCCCGCCTGAGTGCTGGTTTGCGACCCGACGGGTGATGTTTTTGACACACTGCTGCGCCGGCTTGGAGATCGGCGAGCCGCCATGACCACCGGCTTGATGGAAGTGCCTTATGCGCTTCACGCGATGCAATTTCCAATTTTCCCCTTCTTTTCACGGGCCGGCTCGCGCATCTTGACCGCAAGTCACCATGCAAACCGCGCTCAAGATCCGGCTCTCCTTCTTCATGTTCCTGCAATACTTCATCTGGGGTTCCTGGTACGTGAGCATGGGAACTTACCTGGCGAATGTCCTCAAATTCACCGGACAGGAGATCGGCGCGGCCTACGGCGCATTTGCCATCGGCTCCATGATTTCTCCCTTCTTCGTCGGCCTGATTGCCGACCGCTACCTCGCTTCGGAGAAGATGCTCGCCGTCCTCGGCATGCTCGGAGGTGCTGTGTTATGCGCACTGCCGTCCACGACCGCGTTCCATTCCTTCTATCCCACGCTCATTCTTTACTGCGCGCTCTATGCGCCGACGCTCGCGTTGGGCAACTCGCTCTCGCTGCATCATCTGCGTGATTCAAAAAACGATTTCCCTCGCGTGAAAATTTTCTCCGCCATCGGATGGATCGCCGGCGGTGTGACGCTCAGCCTGCTGAAAGGCGAGCAATCGCCCGCTCAATTTTATCTGGCGGGAGCGGCGTCCGTTCTGCTTGGCGCGTTCTCTCTGGCCCTGCCTCACACGCCGCCGAAGAAGACCGGCGGCAACATCAGCCTTGGCCAGGTGCTCGGTTTCGACGCCCTTGCGTTGATGAAGAAACCGTCCTTCGCGATCTTCATCGGCTGCCTGTTCCTGATTTGCATCCCGCTCTATTTCTACTTCGTGATGATGTCGATTTACCTCACCGAACTGCAATGGAGCGGACTCGCCGGCAAGATGAGCCTCGCGCAAATCTCCGACGTTGTTTTCCTGTTCCTGCTTCCGCTCATGCTCAAGAAACTCGGCTACAAGAAAACCATCTTCATTGGCATCCTGGCGTGGGCGGCGCGTTACTTCCTGCTGGCTGGCAGCGTGAACTCTCTTTCACTTCAGTCGCCGCTCATCTTCGCCGCGATCCTCCTCCACGGCGTTTGCTACGACTTTCTCTTCATAGCCGGCCAGCTCTATGTGGATGACGAAGCCAACGAACGCATCCGCGGTGCCTGCCAGGGCTTCATAGCATTCATCCTGTGGGGAATCGGCGCGTTTGTCGGCACCATGCTCGCCGGCAAAGTTCTCGCCCAGCACACGCTTGTGAACGTGCCTGGGCCGATTCAACACAACTGGCGCGAGATCTGGATGGCACCTGCCCTTGGCGCGAGCGCTGTCCTCATCATCTTCCTGATCTTCTTCCGTGACCCGTCTCGAAAAGTCGCGGCCAGCGTCAGCCAACGTTGAGGTTTGGTTTGCAACTGAAAATTGCTTGTCGAGCGCTCTGCTCTCGCACTGATCAATCCAGTTCAAGCGTAAAGATTCTTTGAGGCGCCTTGCGGATCAATTCGACGTGCGCGTCGAGGAACACGGCGTTGGCGCGGTGTTTGGCTCCCTTCGGTCCGGCCACGCCTCGATCCGTTTCCGCGCTGCGATCATTGCCGCCGCTGTGGCGATAACACACATTGCCCGGCGCACCATCGGGATAAAGGCAGGCGTCCCAGCCATCCGTGTCGGCGTACATCAACGTGCCGACGACGTCCCGGACCTGGCGTGAACTGATCCCTTTCTGGCCGCAATTGATCATGGAATTCTGCGCATAGCTCAGAATTCCCCAGGCACCGCCCTCAGTCAAAGCGTGGGTCGCTTTCGAACGTTGGAGACTGGAAGGACAAAGGAAGACTCCCATTCCGATGACGTTGGTGTCTCGTCCCACGTAAGGCTGAAGAGCCACATACCAGATCTTCGGCGTCCCTTCGAAGCCCGCCATCCAGCCGATGGGATAACTTTGCGTGTCCTCTTCGTACATCATCACCCCCATCCCAAGCTGGCGAAGATTGCTCTGACACTTCGCCGACTTGGCCTTTTCCCGCGCTCTTCCGAGTGCAGGCAGAAGCAGCGAAGCCAGAATCGCGATAATGGCGATGACGACGATGAGTTCGATGAGAGTGAAGCCGAGTGGTCGAACGAAATGAATTCGACTTGGTGATGCCCATCTGGATGGAGCGCGGACGCCTCGTCCGCGGGTGCTTCGGTCCCAGGAAACGGGAAATTTGGAGTTCATGGTTTACTTCATCCAATCCGGGAAACTGATCTTCGCGGAGTAGCTCCCGTCAAACTCGCGGTGCCAGGGCAGTTTCCATAGATCTCGCGCGTGACTGTAGCGCGCTGAACCATCGAAGAACAGGACGTTGATTCCCTTCCGATGCCGCGCGATGGCGAAGTGATGGAATTCCGCGTCAGGATCAATCCACTCCCCATTGAATTTCGGCGGACGATCTGTGTGACGCGGACCAGCGCCACGCCACATGGAGTCAGCAAACAAAGGAACCTGGGTCGGTTGCGGCACGTTGAAGGTTCGCCAGTTCCACTTCGTCGGACGGCCTTGAATGTCCGCTACGCTTGTCGGCGGGTCATAGACCCAGTTGTTGATCCCGTAGCTGCTGACCAGAAGTTTGCCGCTCCCAAGTGTCGGATCGGGCAATGGAAAGTCGTAAGCTGAATGCGGTCCGCCGTATTCGACCGCTCGGGGACTGTTGACCGGCAGGAGAATCTCTCGCGCGCCGGGACCGCGCCGCATCTTCGCCTCGGGACATAAAAGCAGGTAAGGCTTCTGCCGGTGGTAGTTTTGCAGCGCCTGCACCCATTCACCCCGCGCCCAGCCGACGTTGTAGCCCTGACTGAACTTGCCGTTGTGATCGTCCGCATAGAGCGTCCAGGCAATGCCCCATTGCTTCAAGTTCGAGAGACAATGCACCGCCAGCGCCTTCTGTTTGGCGCGCGAAAGCGCAGGCAGGAGCAGCGAAGCCAGAATCGCGATGATGGCGATCACCACGAGGAGTTCGATGAGGGTGAAGGCTGCCGCCTGGGCTGCCCGATCGCGCCGCCCGTTCAAAGCGATTGATGCGATTCGTTTCATACAGATACACACGTTAAGAAGTGCGCTTTTTTGAAATCTATTTTCATGGAGCCTCCGGCTTTCTGGAATCATGCTTCCTGTCATACATGTTCACGGGACTTCACGGTGACCGCCGCGACTCCGCCGGTGCGTGATCTCTCTCCCTCGCTTCAATCTCCGCAAACGCCGGCGCGCGCCAGAGTCGGACACCTTCGAAGCTCGAAGTAACAAACGTGTTGTCATCGATAGAGAGCAGTTGGACCAAGACACCGGCACCTTTGAAATCGAACAACTCCTGGTGTGTCACCAGATCCCACAACTTTGGTTCATCGCCATTCGATGTCGCGACCCGCATCGAGTCAGCCGAGAACGCTATGGAAACATTACCACCGCGCCGCGCTTTCAAGGTTGTCGTGCGCTGTCTCGTTCTCAGATCATAAACATAGACCTCATAGTCCCAACCCCAAATCGCGAGCCACTTGTTGTCGTCAGAAAACGAGGCGCCCAGTCCATCCATTGCAGGAGCTTCGACGGTGGCTTCTTCGCTGCCCAGAGCGAGGTTCCAAAGTTTGACCTTATTGCCTTCGAACGGAAACGCGAGCAGGGCGCCGTCTGATGACAACGCGGGCCGCCCAAAGACTTCCTCTCTGAGTGTGGTGGTTGGGCGGATTTGGGTTCCGTTCGCAAAGGCCCAGATTTTCAAATCACCATCTACGGCGGTTGTGATGAGCTTCTTACCGTCGGGTGAGAATAACATGCGACCAAGTCTCACATCATGGGCCACTACCTTTGACACTTGTAACCGGTTTGCAAAGTCCCACAATTCTACCACTCCGTTGGATCTGCCGACCGCCAAAAGCAGGCCGCCTGGAGACAGAGCAATTCTGGAGAGGTCGTCCGTTTTTACTGGCAGTGTGCCAGTCTCCTGCAAAGTTGCCGTGTCAAATCGCCTGACAAGGTTGTTCGTCGTGCCTGCTGCGAAGCTATTTCGGTCAGGGGAAAATGCACGAGAGTAACTTGGCTCACGGTTGACCGGGAGGAATTCCCTGTCAGGTTCCAAGTGGTTCTGTGCGCTCCAAAGCCTGACTGTCCCGTCTTGTGAGGCGGACGCGATGAAGCGGCCGTCCGACGAGACTGAAACCTCGAATGCTGTAGATTCGTGTCCCTTCAACGTCCTGATTTTTCTCCTCGTCGCTACGTCCCAAAGGACGATGCCCCGGTCCCCGCTGACGGTAACAATGGTCTTGCCGTCGGGCGTGAAAGCAAGCGCACTGTGTTGAGACTCCTCGTCCGTAAAGGTCGCGATTTCTTCCCCAGTGATCGGGTTCCATAATTTGACGGTCCGGTCCGTACTGGCGCTGGCCAGGAGCCGTCCATCCGGTGAAAACTCGACCGCCTTGATCGACCGCCTGTGCGGCCCGAGACTGCGCCGCAGTTGCCAGCTTTGGGTATCCCAAAGCTTCACAGCGTTGTCCTGGCTGAACGAAGCCAGCAGTTTGCCATCCGGCGAGAAGGTTATCTTCGGAGCAGTCGGCATACTCATTTCAAGATCGGCGGTTTGAGTCTTCGTTGCCAGATCCCACACTGCGATACGATGGTCCCTCTGACCTACGGCCAGCCACTTTCCGTCTGGTGAGAAGGCGACACATGCCGCGCCGACTTCCGGTGAAGGCTGCAGTTTTTCGACGACTTTCCAGTTGCTCACATTCCATATTACCGTTCCGACGTTCTCACCAGCGCCGGCCAGCATTGTCCCGTCAGGAGAAAAGCGAACATTGAGTGTCCTACGACCGGAATCTGTAAGTTCTTTGACCATTACGCGTGCGTCCGCATCCCAAATTCTGACAGGCCCTCCCCAGACACTCGATGCGATCAATCGCCCGTCCGGGGAGAAGCAGACCGAATTAGCGAAGCCACCAGCGTCTAATCTAGAGCTTGTCCCATTAGGGCGGGATTTCAAAGGATGATGTATCGATGGGTACAGATCTATACTGTCGGTGCGGGCGAGATTGTTTCTACAGGGTGATTTCGCCGCTCGCCAAGGAAATTCAACGGTTGAGCGAAGTTTTTTTCAG
>SIBF01000171.1 GCA_009695275.1 Pedosphaera sp.
CAAAACCACGCGTCCACTCCGGAAAAGTCCGACAAACGCGCGATCCCGGTCGCTTTGATCCCTCACCAGCACTCAAACCATCGTTCGCGAGAAATTTTCCTCCAAAATTTCCGACCAACAAGTCCACTATGAATTTTGCAGGCTAAGAGAAGTGCGTTGGCTCCTAGTTTATGCACGGTGAAAAAAATGGAACGGCTGAGCGTGCTTAGTCGGTATCAAATCAAGTCCGCCAATGCAAATAGAAACCTCGGCGCGATGGAATTATTTCATCCCTGACGCTTGATCGTCACAGAGCGCGTGCTGCACTGCCTCGTCGCGGTTGTGTAGAAAAAAGGGTCACGCCTGCCTCTCACTTTCAAAAGCCTGCTCCCGTTAGAGTAAGAGTCCTCTCGAACCCATGAAGGCACTGAACGGACCAGGTTTGGCAGCAATCCGAGCCGCAACAGGGCGCATTTGCGAGCGGCTTCAAAGGAGGTGGGAATAACTCTTGGCAAACACACAGACCACCAATCAGTGACAAGAAGAATTCCAGCGACAGGCAAATTGGCTGATGAACAGGCCCACCCGCATTCGCAATACGCGTTGACGCCATAAAAGTCTGGCTATGTCGAAAGCCGGATTCCAAACCATACGGCGAGCAGGTGGTTCATAGGCAGTCTGGGAAAGTTGAGGCTTGCGTGCTGTAAGTTCCAAGTCACTCCCTTGAGACGAATTCGTCGAAATTCAAAACGGCGCGCGCGAGCCCGACCCAGGCGGCGGCGGCCACTCGATCCGCGGACGCGGGGACGGTATGGTTGCCGATGAGATCTTGGATCAACCGTGTGTTATTTCGGCAAAGCGCCGCCTGCCGGACAAAGAGTTTCTCCATCGTCGTCACTTCCTCCGGCCGTGGCGCGCGTCCCAGGCAGAGCTTGTAAAGCCGTTCGATGCCGGCACGCATGCCTCGTTCAGATTCGCTCAGGACACGGTTGCCGAGCGCCTGGGCTGCTTCATAAAAAACAGGATCGTTCAACAACGTCAGGGCCTGGAGTGGCGTGTTCGAGCGTTCGCGCCGCGCGGTGCAAACGTTGGCGTCCGCCACATCAAAGGTCTTCAGCATCGGAAACAGAAACGTCCGCTGCACGTTGATGTAAACGCCTCGTCGATGCCGGTGCGAAACCGGGCTCTGTTCCATGAAACGTTCGTTCTTGATCTCCTTCGCTGACGTAAACGCGGATGGCAATGGCGGCTGAAAACTGGGGCCGCCAACCTCCGGATTCAACAGCCCGCTCGCCGCCAGCGCCAGGTCTCGAATGCACTCGGCCTCAACCCGCAGCCGGTTCTGCCGCGCCAGAAAGATGTTGTTCGGATCCTTTTCACGCGCTTCGGGATGGGCAAACGAACCCTGCCGATAAGTGGCGGAGCTGACGATCAAGCGGATGAGTTCCTTTCTACTCCACCCTTGCGCGATGAACTCGCTCGCCAGCCAGTCTAGCAATTCGGGATGCGCCGGTTTCTCACCTTTGACGCCAAGGTTATCCGGAGTCGCCACCAAACCCCTCCCGAAGAGAGCCTGCCATATTTGATTCACCGCGACCCGGCTCGTCAGCGGGTGTCGCGGGCCGGCAATCCATCGGGCGAGATCAAGGCGGTCCGGCTGCGAGTTACGCGAAACCAGCGTCGGCAAAAACCCAGGTGTCGCGGGTTGAACTTCCGCGCCGGGTTTCTCGAAATTGCCTTTCCGTTGGAGGAACGCCTTGCGCGGCGCCTTGCTCTCCGCCACCACGAGCGCCTTCTCACTCGGCGAAAGCGGTTTGTTGTTTCCCACCTCGTCACCAACTGGAACCACGGCTTTCAAGGCGGCGTACTCAGTGTCAATTGAGCGGAAATACTTCCTCAACTCCTCCCGTTGCTTGTCTTCGCGTCTTTCGGAAGGCACGGCCAGCATCGCGTGGATTGATGCGGGAATGGATTCATCAGACAGGAATCTCGCTTCCCATTCCCGCTGTCTCAGCGGTTGCACGTCCTTCTCGTAATCAGCGAGTGCCTGGCGGACATTCTTCAGGTTTTCCTCGAACGCGCGAGTGGCCTCTTCGAATTCGCGTTGATATCGCTCACCAGGCTTCGGCATCGGAATCGTCACTTCCTCCAGGTTATTGAAGAACGCGTAGAGTTGGTAATACTCACGATGCGAGATCGGGTCGTATTTGTGCGAATGACATTCGGCGCATCCAATCGTCATCCCAAGCCAGGCATTTCCCAGTGTGTTCAGGCGGTCCTTCACGGTCTTGACGCGGTACTCTTCCTGGATGCCGCCGGCACCGGCATTGTTCGAGAGTGTCATCCTATGAAAGCCAGTGGCGACCTTCTGCTCATCTGTGGCATCGGGCAGGAGATCACCCGCTATCTGCCAGATCGTGAACTGATCGAAAGGCATGTCGCGATTCATCGCGGCGATCACCCAGTCGCGATATCGCCATGCATCGGGACGGAACTTGTCATCTTCGTAGCCGTCGCTGTCCGCGTAACGCGCCAGATCAAGCCAGTGCCGCGCCCAGCGCTCGCCAAAATGCGGCGAAGCAAGCAGTCGATTCACCACCCGTTCGTAGGCGGCGGGATCGCGGTCTTTGATGAATTGATCCACTTCCTCCGGTGAAGGCGGCAGGCCCAGAAGATCCAGCGATAAACGACGAATGAGCGTGGCGCGATCCGCCTCGGGCGAAGGCGCAAGCTGCTCCTGCTCCAGCCGCTTCAGGACAAACGCGTCGATGGGATTTTGGATCCAAGAATCAATTTCCAGTGCGGCAGCGCCAGTCGCCGGTCTCGCGGCAGCACGACTGGGAGATTTACCGCCAACAGGTTTACTGATCGCGGGCCGACGGCTGATCGTCCCGCGAATCACAGGCACTTCGGGCCGTTTCAGTGTTTTGAAAGCCCAATGATCGATTCCGGCTGGCGATTCAGGCTCCGCCTCTTGTGGCCATACCGCGCCCTGATCAATCCACGTCTTGAGCAGTTGGATCTGTGGCTGGGAGAGTCGCTCGCCCTTTTGCGGCATGATGATTTTCTCATCGTTCTCGCCCGTGACATAACGGATCAACAAACTGCCGGCGCTGTTTCCAGGAATGATCGCCGGCCCGGAATCACCTCCGCCGAGAGCGGAGCGCCGCAGATCCAAACGCAATCCGTTCCTGCTTTCCTTCGGCCCATGGCATGAGTGGCACTTCGCTGAAAAGATGGGCTCGATGTCGCGTTTGAATTCGGCACGTGTCACTGCTGGCGCAGCTTCGGCTCCAGCCGTCATGCAGCAAAACCAAGCCCCGGTCGCGCAGAGCATGAGCACGCCAACTACGATATTCCTTGATGACTTCATTGAACAATTGGTGCTGATGCTCAAAGACGATTCCTGAATGATCATCGGTTCGCCATCCAAAAAGCGACGGCAGTGCCTGCCCAGAAGATAGCCTGCCACCACCACGGCTGTTCGCCCGACCCCATGCGGATTACAGTGGTAGGATCTTCGTCCCCGCCCATCGTCGGAGCGGACCCGGTCATCAAAGGGTGCGCGCCCGGTTCCTGGGCTTTTCGTGCCCGGTTTTCGAGTTCACGCACTTTTCTCTCGCGAGCCTCGTCCAGCCCGCCGCGCTGGATGAACTCGACGATGCGGCGGAGTTCGTCACGGTCAAACCATGTGCCGTGGTTCTTGCACACATCCACCACCACGCCTGAGCAGCCGGCGAAATTCACCCGATGCATCAGCCCGCTGCATTCAGGACAGGGCACATACCTCACGGCTTCAATCGCCTGAACCTCGGGAACTTTTTCCGAAATGAGGCTCAACACCGCCGCCTGCCGCTGGCGCTCCGCGTAGATGTTTGCGAGAGAATTTGCATCCACCCAGAATCCCTCGCAGTGCTCGCACTCGGCGATCTGGATTTGCCCCACGCCTACCGCCTTCAACTCACGGCGACAACGGGGACAATCTCGTTTGCCGGTTGCCTCCTCTGTCCGCCGATCAACTGATGTTCCGCATCTCGAGCAGAACCTCGCTCCGACAAAATTCAGGCCGAAGCAGGACGGGCACGCCACGGTCGCAAGCCGTGCGCCGCAATGCCCGCATTTCGTGGCATCCGATCGCGCCGCAGCGCCGCACATCGGACAGTTGAGCGTCTGAAACTCCGCCATACGTGGACCGGTCTAGCAATGGTTGACCGCCAATGGAAGCCAATCGTGCCACTGTTTGTCATAAGAATTCCGGCTGTTGCCTGCTTACGCATGCTGGTAAACCTTCCTCCGTTGATCGCCCCTTTGCGCCATGACCGAATGAACCGGCTGGGAGCACTGCTCCTCCTGCCCGCCTGCTTGCTGGCGCCCTCGCGTGCGCTGGCGGACAAGAGCGCGAACTGGCGCGCGTTTCGGGCTGGCGACGGATTTGTCGATTCCGGAGCCAGCGCCATCTCGATGAGTCCACGCGGCACCCTGCTCGTGAAACATACGGACGCAGCCGAGATCAGCGCTTATGACGGCTACACCGTGCGCCGGCTGCCTTCGCCGGGGCGGACTGGCTTTCGGGTTTACGAAAGCCGGAGCGGCCAGCTTTGGTCGTTGTTTTTCGAAGGCCTGACCGTCTTCGATGGAACGCAATGGATTCAGCACTCGATTCCCGAGATCCGCGCAGAAAACAGCGTGGACCCGATTCTGCGCCAGATCCGGCAAATCTCACTGATCCCCGCCGAGCGGGACCGCGTGCTCTTCCTGGTGTCTGACCGCCTGATGGAGTATGACGTGTCCACCATGCGGCCGATCGTCATCCGCAGCGTGGCGGACACGGGTTTGGGTAAATTCTTTGAGATGACCGAGGCGCGGGACGGCAGCATCTGGATTGCCGGCGCCCGCGGTCTGGCTCATCTTCCCGGGCCCGTTCGCCGGGTGACGCTTACCACAGCATGGACGGAATTTCTCATCCCAGAATCCACGCCCATCGAAAACCTCCAACGTCCATTTGAAGATGCGCGTGGAGGAATCACCGCGCTCGCGATGAGCAAGAGCTCACCGGGGAAGCGTGTCATTGTCCACTTCGACGGCACCAACTGGACTCATCACCTGATCACAGGCGAGACGCTCCGTCAGGCCTGGGCTGGCTGGGATGAATCCACCTGGGCCTGCTCGATCAACTCGTTGTTTCATTTCGACCACCGCCAGGGAGGCAGGTTGTCGCGCGAAGATCCCTGGGCAGGTCAGTTCAAGGACGTGCTCACTGAAACGAACAATGTCTTCTGGCTCGCGACTTCCGAAGGCCTGGTGCGCTATGCCCCCTACTTGTGGCGCACTCCCGATGAAGTGGATGATTTCAAGTCGCTCGTTCATGCCACCCTGCAAGACGCTTCAGGGCGGCTTTGGTTTGCCACAGTGAAGGGTTTGCTTCGCTTCGATCAAGGTCGGTGGACGGTGATCCGATGGCCGGAAAACTTCGAAGCAGGCTTCACCGCGACGGATTGTATGTACGCGCTACCTTCCGGAAGCATTGCCATTGGTGCCGGTGACGAGATTCTGCTGCACCATCCGGTCAATGGTCGTTTCAGTTCGTTGACGCACCCGGATTCACGGCGCGTCCGGCTTGTAGGCCAGTTCAAGTCAGGTGAACTTTGCATCCGAACATCCGCCCCGGATGGCGACGGCAGTTCTCTCCGGATCGAGTCCTGTGAGGGCACTTCCTTTCAAGTGTGGCCCTCGGAACCGACGATGTGGTCGGCCCTGCGGGACATCACGGCCATGTTCACCACGTCGAATGGCGATGTCTGGTTCGGAGGGATTGGTGGAACCGCGCTCGTCCGGAATGGACAACTCCAGCTCTTCACTTCCGGGCCGGGATTCCGTGATGAACAGCCGGCAAGTTTCCTTGAACTGGCCGATGGTACGCTCTGGTGTGGTGGCACCACCAGGATTCAATCTTTTAACGGACGCAAATGGTCCACCGTGCAATCCAATCTCGAACGCGTCAGCAGCCTGGCTCGAACTGGTGACGGAAAAATCTGGGCGGCCACCGCTCAAGGCCTCTTCGCGTTCAGTGGCGGATCGTGGATGCATCACGGACTCGATGAAGGGCTGCCGAGTCCATCAATCACGCGCCTGGTTGAGGATCGAGATGGCCGGCTTTGGGCGGGCACGACGCGCGGCTTGAGCCTCTTTCATCCTGAGGCCGACGACAGCCCTCCACGAACCATGCCTCCCGTGCTGCCAAACGAGCCGACTGAAGGAACTGCGACCGTGGTCTGGCGAGGCATCGACAAATGGCATAATACGCCAGTCGAAAGACTGCTTTTCTCCTATCGCATGGATGAAGCTCCGTGGTCCGCGTTCACAGAGATCAATTCACGCACGTTCGAAAACCTTGGCACCGGCCGGCATCGTTTCAAGGTCCGGGCCATGGATCGCAATTGGAACGAAGATCCGAACCCACAGTCGATTGAGTTTTCGGTGCTCCTGCCCTGGTACCGCGAGCCCCGGTTGGTCCTCGTGAGCGTCGCCGGCATTGCCCTTGTGATCTTCTTCGCCGGCCTTGCGGTTAACCAGCATTTGCGCCTGATCCGTAGCTACGCCGAGGTCGGGAAGATTGTGGCCATTCGCACCCGCGAGCTGGAGCGCGCCAACGAAGAACTGCTGCACAGCCAGAAGATGAAAGCCCTCGGCACGCTCGCCGCCGGCATAGCGCATGACTTCAATAACATTCTCTCGATCATCAAAGGATCCGCCCAGATCATCGAACGACATCCCGATGACGCGCTCAAGATCCGCACCCGAGTCGAGCGCATCAAGACCGTGGTCGAGCAGGGTTCCGGCATCGTCAAATCCATGCTCGGACTCAGCAGGGCCACCGAAAAAGATCTCGTCCCATGTGAACTTGCCCCGATCGTCAGCGAAACTGTCAGGCTGCTGGGAGATCGCTACCAGTCTGACGTTACATTCCGGTTTGAAGCGGCGGAAAGCCTCCCTCCCGTGCCCGCGATCAAGGAACTGCTCCAGCAAATGCTTTACAACCTCGTCTTGAACGCGGTCGATGCGATGTCCGGCGGTGGCACTGTCATCCTCCGGGCGCAAGTGCTGGATCGCCTCCCGGAAAGCCTGGTTCTCAATCCCAGATCCGCCTCCTCCTACGTCAGGCTCTCCATCGAAGACTCCGGTTCCGGCATTCCTCCGGAAATCTTCAGCCGCATCTTTGAGCCATTCTTCACCACCAAGGCCCTCTCCTCGCGACGCGGCACCGGGCTTGGTTTGTCCATGGTTTACGAACTGGCGAAGGAGATGGGTTACGGCCTCCATGTCCAATCCGTCCCCGGCCAGGGAACAACCTTCTCGATCCTCATGTCAGTGGCGGGACCAGGGCCGCAAACTGAAGCTCAAACACCACAAGAGGGTTGAACCATCACAACGCCGCTCACTCGTCGCAAATGCAGGCGTATTCGGCGCGTTTGCAGGTGGCGCAAGCATTCGTCTCCAGTTTGAAGCGGAAGTTTTGTGGCTTGGCAGCAGAGGTTTGCTTGAATTGAACAACCACATTGTAGCCGTCTCCTTCGGGCAGTTTGGTTTTGCTCACAAGCACGTCACCCTTCTTCTCGAACTCCAGCGTCGCTTTGCCACCTTTCGCATCGGCGATGACGGTCACGGCTTGTGCGCCAACGGCAATGGGCTTTAGCGTGGCATCGTAGAACGTGACTGTGACGGTATGATCCTTCTCCAGATAGAACTCCGCTTTCGGTTCAGTCTTTTCCAGCAGGCGTCCACCCTTCGGCCCGCCCAGATGTTTCTTGTCGGCGGCACCAGCGGCGCAGAGGCCGGCGAGCAAAACGGTGGTGACGAGGATGGATGTTACTCTTGTTTTCATGATGTCTTCAGTATTTCGGAGGTTTGAGGTTTGGTTTTATTTTCCGCCCATGCGTAGAGCACGGGCAAAAGGAGCATTGTGAGAAAAGTGGAACTGAGGATGCCGCCGATGACGACGGTGGCAAGCGGACGCTGGACTTCCGCACCTGCGCCGGTCGCGACCGCCATCGGCACGAAGCCCAGGCTAGCGACGAGCGCGGTCATCAGCACGGGACGAAGGCGGGTGAGCGAGCCTTCCAGCACTGAGTCGAGGACCGCGCGTCCTTCTTCACGCAATTGATTGAAGTAGGTGATGAGCACGACGCCGTTCAGCACGGCCACGCCCGAGAGCGCGATGAAGCCGACGCCCGCCGATATGCTGAACGGCAATCCTCGCAGCACAAGCGCGAAGACGCCGCCTGTCACGGCGAGCGGAATGCCGGAGTAAATCACGAACGTCTGTCGCAAGCTTCCAAACGCGGCAAAGATGAGGACAAAGATGACAATGAGCACCAGCGGCACCACAATCATCAACCTCGTCCGGGCGGCTTGTAGATTCTTAAACTGCCCGCCGAACTCAAAGTAGTAGCCGTCAGGCAATTTCACTTTCCTGGCGAGTTGTGCCTGGGCCTCGTTGACCCAGCTTTGCACGTCGCGTCCGCGCAAGTTCACCAGCAATGCGGCGCGGCGCTGACCTGCCTCCCGGTTGATGGTGCTGACCCGTTCCGTCATCGCGATGTTGGCGACCTTGCCCAATGGGATGAGACCGCCGTCACTGGTGCGAAGTGGCAATTGGCCGAGTTGCTCAATTCTGGAACGGAGGTCCTCCGGCATCCGCACCACAATGTCGAACCGGCGGTTGCCCTCGATGAAAGTGCCGACGGTCGCGCCACCCATCGCGGTGGCCACCACCTTGTTCACTTCGCTCGCGTGGACGTTGTAGCGGATCATGTTAGTGCGGTTGAGACTGATTTCGAGCACGGGCGCCTTGCCGAACGCATCGAATTCCACGTCTGCCGTGCCTGTTATCTTTTCCAGGACGGCCCGCGCTTCGGTCTGCGCCTTCTCCAGCACGGCCAGATCGGGGCCGAATATCTTTACAGCGATGTCGGCGCGAGTGCCTTCGAGCAGTTCGTTGAAGCGCATCTCAATCGGCTGGGTGATGGCCGGATTGAGGCCTGGAGTTTTTGCTTCCACGGTCTTGCTCAACAGCTCGGCCAGTTCCTCCTTGGTGATGGCGCGGCCATTGACCTTCCGCCATTTCTCCGGCGGCACGAAAAAAATAAAAGTGTCCGACAGGTTGGGTCCCATCGGGTCTGTCTGGACTTCGGCGGTGCCGATGCGTGAAAAGATGTGCGCGATTTCTGGAAACTCTTTCATCAGCGCGGATTCCGCCTTCTTTTGCAGCGCCAGGGATGTGTCGATGGCGACGCTGGCCGGGCCGGTTAGCATGAGCACCGTTGAACCTTCATCCAGTTGCGGCACGAACTCCGCGCCCAGGTGCTGAAATTCCATCACTGAACCGACGAAGAGCGCCGCAGCAATGGTGGGCATGGCCCAACGATGGCCAATCGACCAGCGCAAGACCCGCTCGTAAATCTGCTTGATGGCGCGCACCAACCTGTTGTCGCCCTCCGTGATCGCGCCACCGAGGAAGAAGGAACAGAGCACCGGAACGACGGTCAGTGCCATCACCAGCGACCCGGTCAGCGCAAAGATGACCGTCAATGCCATCGGTTTGAACATTTTCCCTTCGATGCCGGTGAGCGCGAGAATCGGCACATAAACAATCGTGATGATGGCGACTCCGAAGGCCATCGGCCTCCCGACTTGACTGCTGGCGATCAGGATGGTGTGGAGCCGTTCCTCGACGGTGAGGCGGCGACCGAGTTGATGCTGTTTCAAGCCGAGTTGACGCACCACGTTCTCCACGACGACAACAGCGCCATCAACGATGAGGCCGAAGTCCACTGCGCCCAGGCTCATCAGGTTCCCTGAGACTCCCGCGCGCACCATGCCGGTGAGCGCGAAGAGCATCGAAAGCGGAATCGCGGCAACTACGATGAGGGCCGCCCGCCAGTTTCCGAGGAGTGAGAGCAGCACGGCAGCGACGAGGATCGCGCCTTCAAATAGATTCTTTTCCACCGTGGCGATGGTGTGGTTGACGAGTTCAGCGCGGTTGTAAACCGCGCTGACCACGATGTCCGCCGGAAGCTTCTTCTGAATCTCCCGCAGCTTTTCGTCCGCTTTCTGCGCCACCAGCCGGCTGTTCGCACCGCTCAACATCAACACCCAGCAGACGATGGCTTCCTCGCCGTTCATGGTTGACGCGCCCGTGCGGACGTTTGAGCCGATGCCCACGTCCGCGACCTCCTTCACCTGCAAGGGCGTCACGCGCCCGGTGAACTTGACAGGAAGGTTTGCGATTTCTTCGAGGGTCTGCACGCGTCCCACGGAACGAACAGTGATTTGCTCGCCGCCGCGCTGCACGATTCCGCCGCCTGTGTTCTCGACGTTTTCACCGATGACTGACGCGAGTTCATCAAACGACAGTCCGGCACTCATCATCTTGTCGGGCTGAGGCAGCACAACGATCTGTTTTTCGTAGCCGCCGGACGTGTTCACCTCCGCGATGCCCGGCGCGGAACGCAGCATCGGCTTGATGACCCATTCCTGAATCTGTCGCAGTTCCAGCAACTGTTCGTAACGTGTGGCTGGTTTGTTCGTTGCGCCTGGAGAATAATCCACGGTGTAGAAGAAGACTTCGCCGAGCCCGGTCGTGATGGGCGCGAGCTTGGGCTGCGTGCCGGACGGCAGTTCGCCAATGACATTTTGCAAAACGTTCGGTCACCATCTGGCGTGTCCGGTAAATGTCGGCGTGGTCATCGAAAACGAGGGTGATTTGCGAAAGCCCGAAGCGTGAGATGGAGCGCATTTCGACCAGATCCTGCAACCCCTGCATCACGGTCTCGATGGGAAAAGTGATCTGCTTTTCAATCTCATCCGCTGCCAGCGCCGAGACGCTTGTGTTGATTTGCACCTGGGCATTCGTGATGTCCGGCACGGCGTCCATCGGCAACCGCAGCGCCGACCAGACTCCGGCGGATGCCAGGGCGATGATTCCGAGCAGCACAAACATGCGCTGGCGGAGGGAGAATTGAAAAATGTGGGCGACCATGCGCTGCCTATTTGTCGGCGTTTTTCTTGGGCACAGGACAGCAAGGCGTCCCTCCCTTGAGCGCGCTTAGTTCCACGAGCCAGAGATCGTTGATGCCCTCGGAAGCGACGGAATCCCCGGCATACAACCCGTCCTCGATGGCAACCAAACCATTGGCAGCGGCACCTGCCTTGACGCAGGTGCGGGTCAGATACGTTTCATTGACTGTAAACACGTAACTACCATCCGCCGACGTGAGCAGAGCGGATTCCGGCACCAAAAGCGCGGTTTTGGTTTCCCGGTTCGTGAATATCAAGGTGAGGAACGAACCCATGGGGCAATGCTGCTCAGGGTCCGCAAACTCAATCAGCGCTTCGACATGCCCGAGTGTTGCCAGCGTTTGACTGTCGAGCCGGACCAACGTGCCCGAGATTTCCCGGCCGCCGTTCGCGCTGATCACATTCACTTGCTGGCCGGCTCGCAGCTTTCCCGCTTCCTCCGCACTCAGCCGCGCCAGCGCTTCGGCGGCGTTTGCACCACGCGACTCGCGATAAACCTGCGCAGTCTTCCTCACCCGGTGCGGAATCGACTTCTCGATGACTTCAGTTACCTGCAAGCCGAACAGCATCCTGGTCTCTTCACAGAACCGGACGCCTTTGCCGGCCTTGAACAACGACACGATGTTTGCCTCACCATCGGACGCAACGCTTCCTTTTGGCGTTGAATCGCAGCCCGCGCCGAGCAGTGCCACCAGCGCGATCGTTGAGAATGTGTAAATCAGTTTCACCTGGCGTTCTCCTTCACAATTACGGCATCAAACTGGACGCCGGTGAGGCGCTCCAATTCCTGCCCCGCTTCCAGCGCCTCGCGCTTGGTGTCGAACAGGGCTTCGACAGCTTCAAGGTATTGTTTTTGCAACTCGATGTAGGTCGCGATGGGGACTGCGCCGAGCCGGTAATGGCGGTCGGCGAGGTTTGCGGCATCTCGAAATTCCTCCGCGGACTCAGAGCGCCACCTGGCCATCTCCGCCAGCTTCGTCTGATAAGTCAGCGCCTTCTCAACGACGTGCCGTTCAATTTCGCGCTGTGTGACAAGAAGCGCTGTCTCGGCTTGCTTTTGTCGCGCCGTGGCCGCCTCGACGTTTCCTTTGCTTTTGTTCCAAAGCGGCAATGGCACCGAGATCCCGACGCCGATTTGCTGTTCACGGTCGCCTGCCCTTTCCTGGGAAAAATACGGCCCGACTGTAAACGCCGGATACCCTTCCTTCCGGGCCAGAGAAATTTTGAATCCCTGCTGCTCCAGTTCCATCTGCCGCATCCGAATTTCAAAATTGTTTGTTCGTGTCGCCGCGAGCAAAGCCTCCATGTCCGGCGGGGCTGCGAAAATCAAATGCGTTGGCTGAACCTTGAGAGCGTTGGTCCACGGCGCACCGCTCAATTGGATCAGCTCCAGCATCGCGCCCTGCGTGGCCAGCCCGGCATCGCTGGACTTCCGCTTCACGGTGAGTTCTGTCGCTTCGATGATGCGCATTTCCAGCAACGGCGTGAGCCCCGCGGGATCGCGCTGCACCAGCACCTCGCGCAATTGCTGAAATCGGTCGGCGACTTCCTGTGCCGCCGCCGCCTTCTCCTGCGCGGCAAATAAATTAAAAGCGATCGTCCTGGTCCGCGTTGCCAGCGCCGCCTTGAACTGCGCGAGGCCCAGTTCCGCAAGTTGAACCTGGTGATTGGCGATGGCTTTTCGCAGCGGGATGCGACCCGGCCATTCAATGGTCTGTTGCACGCTCACCGACCAGGCAACGCCTTCAGCGGAGAGCCCTCCTCCCCGCGCGCTTTTCTGTCCGAACGTTGTGGAGGCTTCAGGATTGGCCCACGTAGCGGCAGTGCGACGTTCGCCCTTCGCGATGGCGATCTCACTGCGGTAGAAATTTAGTTCAGGATTCCGCTCCACCACATCCGCGACCAACGCCTCAAGTGTGAACATTGAGGCGTTCGTGGACGCCGAAGGAGCCGGATAATTCTCCGCCCCTACCGCGCTGCGTGTGAGCACGGCAACCAGACACAGCCCAAGATGACAATACTTCCAATTCTTCATAAGCAGACAAACCGAAAATCAGGATTGAACCGATGACTGAGGGCGGACGCTGTGGGCGATGGACACACCGTGTCCGCGATGAAACGTCCCCCAACGGGACTGCTTACGAAAAAAGCGAAGGCGCGCGAGGCGGAAGCGCCGCGCGATGGGAAAATTGCCAGTTGTCAGGAAGATCCGTTGGAGCAACCGCCGGCAGAGTAAGAGTTGCAGTTTGGCGATCAAGAATCGCGGCACCTTCCCGCACCAGGAAGCTCTGCAATAAGCGGAGGGGAGCCAGAACTGAAGCTTGAGAGCCCTCCGATTTGTAGAGTTGCGTCTCGAAAGAGCAGCCGTCCGTTTCACAGCCATTGTCCGAAGGCTGGCCGTCGGACGCGTGATCGGCGCAAACAAGGAACTCGAAGCCAGGGATATGCTCCAGTTTGCAGTGATTGCTCGCCGCCGCCCAGAGGAAGGTCAGCGTCACAATCAGAACTGTCTTCACGAACTGCATACGGAACATATGTTGGCGAATTGGTCAAAGTGCAAGGCCTCATTCAACCGCGGGTGCGATTCTTTCTGTCGGTCAGTTTTTTGCCAATTCGAGCCAGTATCGGTCCCAATCATGGTTGGCTCGTGTGGTTCGGAGTTGGAGCATGATTTCGGCATTGGAGAGCGTCCACCAAGCGCCGGCGATTTTTAATCGCTGCTG
>SIBF01000172.1 GCA_009695275.1 Pedosphaera sp.
AAGAGTGCGGGCGCTGATTTGCTGCAAAACAATTTTACTGATCCAACGACCACACATGCGCACGGCGTCTAGCATCCGCTGACATTGCCCGAATCAAAACATTTATTTAGTCCCGATTCTTGCGGGTAAAGATGAGCGCAGGGGGGCGCATTTCGAGCTGCCGATTTCCGCGAAACCTATAGCGCGAAACTTCACGGTCACGGATCGTGGCTCCCGGAGGCGCGCACGTTGGCGCCGGTGCGGCCAGTGAGCGAATCGCCCAGATCGTTGCGCGCAGCCTCGGCTAGCTGAGTCAAGCGAGCGACAATTTCAGGATGTTTTGTCGCGACGTTGCGAGTTTCGGAAACGTCATCTTTCAGATTGTAGAGGGAGAGCGCGAGCCGCTCGACACGATAGCCGTGCCGGCTGGCAATCCCACGAATTCCGCTTTCTTCGATGGCACGCGGTTGCATCAAACCCCAATTCGAGGGCTTTCCACCACGGCCAGGCTCACCCGCCACCACAAGGTAATCGTGCGGGAAATGCAGTTTCCAATCGCGCTCGCGCACGGCGTGCAGCTCATCCCCATTGTAGTAAAGGAAGTCGTCTCGCGGTGAACGGTTCGTCGCGCCGGAGACCAGAGGCCAAACGTCCATGCCGTCGAGTTTACGGGGCGGCAGTGGTGCGCCGATGAGATGCGCGAACGTTGGGTATAAATCGAGGCTGGTGACAAGTTCGTCGCAGAGGCGACCGGCGGGGATGTGGCCAGGCCAGCGCATGAGGCATGGAACGCGCACGCCTCCTTCGAAGCACGTGAGCTTTCCACCGCGCAGCGGGCCCGCGGAACCCGCGTGTTCGCCGTAAGAGAGGAACGGTCCATTGTCGCTCGCAAAAATGACGAGCGTGCGCTCAGAGAGATGGTGCTTCTCCAGAGCAGCGAGGATTTCGCCCACGCTCCAGTCGATTTCCTGAATCACATCGCCGTAAAGGCCGTGCTCAGTTGCGCCTCGAAATTTCCCTGACGCAAAGATCGGCACATGCGGCATGACATGCGGGAGGTAAAGGAAAAAGGGACGCTCTTTGTTTTTTTCAATGAAGTGCAACGCTCTTTCGGTGAAGCGCCTCGTGAACTGCGACTGGTCTGGATCGTGTTCGACAATCGTTTCGCCATCGTAGAGCGGCAATGGCGGAATGCCCCGGATCGTGGGATGCAGCGGGCCGTTGTCATTGGAGTAGGGGAGGCCTAGGAACTCATCGAAACCATTGCGCGTGGGCAGAAATGGGGGCTGATGGCCAACGTGCCATTTGCCAAAGCACGCCGTGGCGTAGCCCTGCGTCTTGCAAAGCTCAGGCAGGATGATTTCATCCGGATTCAGGCCCGTGCGGCTGGTGTGGTTCAGCGCGCCCGCCATGCCGACGCGGTTCGCGTAACAGCCAGTGAGCAGCGCTGAACGAGACGCTGTGCAAACGGGTTGAGCCACCAGAAAGCTTGTGAAGCGCGTACCTTCACGCGCGAGGCGATCGAGATGTGGCGTGACAAATCCTTTCGCGCCGTAGCAGCCGACGTCGCCGTATCCCTGGTCGTCAGTGAAAATAAAGACGATGTTCGGTGCCGACGGCGAAACCGCTGTCGTCATCTGAACTCCGAGAAGTAACAAGCCGAGCGCGTTGAGAATTTTCATAACATTCATGAGTGGTGAGCTTGATCGTAATTTGGCGAGTACAATAAGGATGGCCTGACCTGCGGCAAACCTCCGCTTCGAGTGGAGATTACAACGGCAGGAACGCGACCAAAGTTCAAGATCGCATTCACGAGGGCGCAGGTAGTTGTTCGTGCCAGCGTTGGCGAGAGCGCACTGTTACTGCCTCTTTTCGAGCTTTTCTTCCATGCGCTCCAAGCGCTTTTCAATGGCATCGAGCCTTTTTTGATTTTGCGGATCAGCGTCTTTATGTTGGACGTTAATGAGAGGTGGAATGGCGATGCAGCCGCTGAGAACCGTTCCCCCGACGAGAGCGAGCAATATGCCGAGAAATGTTTTTTTCATCTTAGTCATCCTGCTGCGAATCTAGTTTGAGCAAAGAAGTCATAATCAATTACGCTTGGCGGGTGATGCTGCCATGCTCCCAACGCGCGTGCAAACGGAAACGAGCTCGCCCTGTCGTCACGATTCAACTTCTCAAACTTATGACTCAGGCTTAGATTAGCTGCGAATTATGCTTTGGACACGCCGCATAACGCGCATCGCACAGGCAATTCTCGCTTTGGTCGTTCTGCTTGCCGTTGGTCCCTGTCTCAATGCCGCGGAAGTTCGGCCTCGCGAAGACTCAACACGGATCGGCGAAGTCGCGAGCGACCATTGGGCGTTTCGATCACCGCAACGTCCCAAAGTCCCCGGAGTTAGCAATCGATCTCAGACTTGGGCACGTCATCCGATCGATGCCTTTATTCTCGCTCGGTTGGAGCAGAGCGGGCTTGATCCGTCGGCGGAAGCAGATAGGGCGACGTTGATCCGGCGGTTGAGCTTGGATTTGCTGGGGCTTCCTCCGACGCCTGATGAAATCGAAGGTTTTCTGAAGGAGACGAGACCTGATGCTTACGAGCGTTTGGTGGACCGCCTTTTGGAATCGCCACATTATGGCGAGCGCTCGGCGAGGTTTTGGCTCGACCTCGCCCGGTTTTGCGAGAGCCACGGCTTCGAGTATGACAAGATGCGCGAGAACGCCTGGCCGTATCGCGATTACGTTATCCGGAGCTTCAATTCCGATAAGCCCTACACCCAATTCATCCGAGAGCAGTTAGCGGGCGACGTGTTGGAGCCGGCGACGCGTGATGGCATTATCGCGACGACCTTTCTGACGGCCGGCGCGTGGGATGAGGTAGGCAACGGTCAGGTCGGGCAATTAATGAAAACTCGCGTCCGCGAGGAGGAACTCGAAGATATCATCGGAGCGGTGGGTCAGACATTTCTCGGTGTGACGATCAATTGTGCTCGTTGCCACGACCATAAGTTCGACCCGATTCCGCAAAGCGATTACTATCGAGTCAAGGCTGTTTTTGAAGGCGTCCGTTACGGTGATCGTCCCATCCTTACCCGATCGGAACTCCAGAGTCGCAGCAATCAAGTGGCTCTTTTGAATGTGCGAATCAGCGAATCGGGAGCACAGATCGCCAATATCGATCGCGAGGCTCGCCGGGCCATCCTTGCTCAGCGCAAACGTCAGACCAGCCACGAACCGATCGTGCCCGCCAAGTCATCGAGTGCTCCGATACCTCTGGCGAGATGGACCTTTGAGAGGGATGGCGCTGATGCTGTGGGCATGATGCACGGCACATTATTCGGCGGTGCCACGGTTGCAAACGGATGCCTGGTTTTAAATGGCAAAGACGCGTTTCTGCGAACGGTGCCGTTGCCACGCGACATTCAGGAAAAATCACTCGAAGTCTGGTTGACTCTTTCAAATCTGACGCAGCGGGGTGGTGCGGCGATCTCGTTGGAGGCGGGCGAAGGTGAAACATTCGATGGGATTGTTTTTGGCGAGCGACAACCACGGAAATGGACCGCCGGAAGCTCCTCCTTTCAGCGGACGCGCGATGTTGGCAGCCGTGAAGAAGCTTATCTTCCGAACGAGCTCATTCAATTAGTCATCGTCTATCGAGCGGACAGTAGCATTTCCATCTATCGCAATGGGGAACAGTATGGCGAGTCTTACAGACCGACCGGAGAGAATGCGACCTTGCGAACCTACTCGGCAGGCCAAGCACGAGTGCTCCTCGGACTTCGTCACACCGGCGCCGGAAACGGGTTTCTGGCTGGGCAAATAGAGGAAGCGAGCCTTTACGATCGGGCCTTGATCGCTGAGGAGGTGGCGGCCTCGTTTCGAGAAAGCCTGCTCGGTATTACGCCGGCCGAGCTGGTCCAATCGATGACGGATGACGTCAAGAAGCAGAGAGAGTCGTTCTCCGCTCAGGTAAGAACGGATCGCGAATCGTTGCGAGCGCTCCCGGCAATTCCACTTGCTTATGCTGGCGTACGCCAACAGCCAGGCCCGACGCATCGGCTCATTCGCGGCGACGTTGAAACTAAAGGTGAGCTTGTGGCTGCGGGCGCTCTGTCCGCGATCCGGCGTCCTTCCACTGAATTCGGTTTGGCGCCGGACGTGCCGGAAGGCGAGCGCCGGAGGAAATTCGCGGAGTGGGTGGCCAGTTCAGACAATCCGCTGACAGCGCGCGTGATGGTCAACCGTGTTTGGCAACAGCATTTTGGCGTCGGCTTGGTTGGGACACCGAGCGATTTTGGATTGAACGGTGAGCGGCCTACCCATCCCGAGTTGCTCGACTGGCTCGCGGTTTACTTCATGGAGCATGGTTGGAGCATCAAGCAATTGCACCGATGGATTCTCACGTCCAACACTTACCGGCAATCTTCGAAGTTCGATTCGAAAGCCGGCGCTTTCGATTCGGATAACCGCTTGCTGTGGCATTTCGCGCCGCGCCGGTTGGAGGGCGAAGCGATTCGCGACGCCATCCTAGTCGCCAGTGGTCAGCTCAACCGCGAGATCGGCGGTCCGAGTTTCCGGCCATTTGAGCTATCAAGCTTCGGCGGATCGGTCTTTTACAACCTGATTGATCGGGATGAACCCAGGTTTAATCGTCGCACGGTTTATCGGATGAACATCAATTCAGGCAAAAGTCCGCTGCTCGATGCTTTCGATTGTCCGGATCCATCCGTCAAAGCTCCATCGCGTCGAGTGACGACCACGCCGCTGCAAGCGCTCGGGTTGATGAATAACTCATTCGTCCAGCGCCATGCGAAGCATGTTGCGGAACGTGTCAAAAAGGAGCTGAGCGCGGGAATCCCGGAAGAGATCACGCTCGCCTACAGGTTGACTTTTGGTCGGGAGCCGAACGACGCCGAGAGGAGGGATGCGATGGAGCTAGTCCGAGATCATGGAATGGAGAGCGTCTGTTGGGTGTTGCTGAATTCGAGTGAGTTCTTGTATCTGAGGTAGCAGCGTGTCGGCCATCGTGTTTGTTTCCTCAAACCGACGTGACATTGAAGCGCCTTTCACGAGCAGCGCGGTAATTTTGCGGCTTGGAATCACTGAACTGCGTTACTATATTTCCTCCAACCCGGAAGAGATATGCTGACCGAATACATCCAGCGCGCGATGCGCCACGGAAAATACGAAATCATTGAGGATGGGCGCTTCTTCGGCTGTATCCCTGATTGTCAAGGTGCGTGGGGAGAAGGTCCAACGTTGGAGGAATGCCGCGACGATCTTCAGGGTGCTCTGGAATCCTGGATTCTGGTGAGGTTGCGTCGCGGTGATCCGATGCCGGTGATTGATGGCCTCGACCTTAATCTGAGCACGACAGCGTATGCCGAAGCCGATCAAGCGCCGTGAACTGATTCGGCGCCCGCGAGCGATGGGGTGGAGTGGTCCGGACTCAGGAGGATCGCATGAAGTCATGTATAAGGGGCCACAAAAAATCACCCTTCCCAACCCGCACAGAGGAGACTTCGATTGGTCGCTCACCAAACGAATACTAGAACAGGCCAACATCGCTCTAACTGATTGGGACAAACTGTGACGTTGTCTCTGGCAAAGTCCTTCTCCGATCAATCGGACATTTCGCGCCGCCACTTTCTCTGGCAAGCAAGCAATGGTGTCGGCGCGATCGCGTTTGCCTGGATGTTGAACGAGGAAGCAAAAGCCGAATCCATCAAAGCGGGCCGATCGCCGTACGAAGCCAAACCACCACACTTCCCGGCCAAAGCCAAACGCGTCATCCACATTTTTGCTGCCGGCGGCGTGAGCCATGTTGATACGTTTGATTACAAGCCTGACTTAGAAAAACATCACGGCCAGGCGCTCAAAGGAAAGGGCAAATACGATCCGTTCTTCGGGCAGCCTGGAAATTTGATGAAGAGTCCCTGGCGATTTCAGCGTCGCGGTCGAAGTGGTTTGTGGGTCAGCGACCTCCTGCCGCATCTGGCCACTTGCGCTGATGACATCACGTTCATTCACTCGATGGTGGGCAGGAGTAACAATCATACGCCGGCGACATTCCTGGCGAACAGCGGCTTCACGATGAATGGCTATCCCAGCCTCGGAGCGTGGTTGTCGTACGGCTTGGGTTCGATGAATGAAGATTTGCCAGCGTTCGTTGTATTGCCTGATTCGAGAGGTTTGCCCGCAGGCGGCGCGATAAATTGGTCGGCTGGGTTTCTGCCTGCGACACACCAAGGGACAGCCTTCCGCACCACTTCGAAGGAACCGGTGGTGGACTTGAACACGCCCTCCGACATCGACCCCGCAGCACGGCGAGCGAGCCTAAGCCTGCTGGCAAAGATGAACCAGGAATTCGCCGAAGCCAATCCAGGCGAAAGCGGGCTGGCGGCTCGACTACGTTCCTACGAACTAGCCGCCCGGATGCAGGTGAGCGTGCCGGAGGTGATCAACTTCGACAACGAGAGCGAGGCTGTTAAGAAACTCTACGGTCTCGATTCGGAAGCCACGGCCGGCTTCGGTCGCAATTGCTTGCTCGCCCGACGCTTGCTGGAGCGTGGCGTGCGATTCGTGCAACTCTTCAACGGGGGCGCGTTTGGTTCCCCGCGCATTAATTGGGACGCGCACGAAGACGTGATGGAGAACCACACGAAACAAGCTTCGGTGATGGATCAACCGATCGCGGGCTTGCTCAAAGACCTGAAGGCGCGCGGAATGTTGGACGACACACTCGTCGTTTGGTCCACCGAATTCGGCCGCACACCAGTAACCCAAGGGATTAATGGCAAAGGCCGCGACCATCATCAGCTTGCTTTTACTTGCTGGCTTGCCGGGGCTGGATTGAAACCCGGCCTCAGTTACGGATCCTCAGACGAGATCGGGTTTGATGTGGGAGACAATCCCGTCACGACTTACGATTTTCACGCCACGATTTTGCACTTGCTCGGCCTCGATCACACCAAGCTGACGTTCTATCATAACGGGGTTCAACGGCGGTTGACTGACGTTCATGGACAGATCATCAGCGAGATTTTAATCTGAAGGAACCAGAGATTGATTGGCAAAGTTAATGGGCTTTTGGCAGGGGAGAACTTCCGAAAGACTCAACTCGAATCATCCTCGTCTTCAAAAATGCCAGATTAAAAGGCTTGCAGACGAGACGTTACTTCCTCTTAACTCCCGACGATCAATTTGAATGTTGTGGACATCGTAACCTCCAATGAACTCAGACCCATTTCGGAACATGTTCGAGCGAAGCCTTTCATTCTTTGGCAGATCTCTTAGGTCATCCGCCAGCCTCGCCACCCTCCTGGCCTTCAGCGCGGGCTCGGGTGGGATAGCGGTGGCTGCCGAAACCAAAGAGCCATCTGCGGTTTCGATTGGCCCTGTTACCTCACCGATCAGTGGCCTGGATATCGGCGAGTTGCTCCTCACCGAGTTGAGCTGTATCGCTTGCCATCAAGCGGACGCGGTTGTCAAAGCTCGTTTGTCTTCCAGGCAATCGCCCAGCTTAGGCGGTAATGGTTTTGGGATCACGCCGCAATATTTGCGCGCCTTCTTGCTCGATCCGCAGCGGGAAAAGCCGGGCACGACGATGCCCGATTTGCTTCATGGACTTGATGCCTCTCAAAAGGCTGAAACCGTCGAAGCTCTAGTTCATTTTCTCGGTTCGCTCACTCCGATGTCAGTCACGGCCCCAGTGGGTGCCGATCAATTCAAGATTCAGCAGGGCCGATTGCTCTACCACCAGGTCGGTTGCGTCGCTTGCCATGCTCCTCAAGAACCGGCCGAGGCTCTGCGACCAAAGTCCGCCGCCGCGACCGAGGATCCCCCCGTCAAAACCAGCCTCTCGGATCTCAACACTCTGAAACTTAAGTCTGTGCCTCTCGGCAATCTCGCGAAGAAAAGCACCGTCGAGCATTTGGCCAAGTTCCTGATGGACCCGTTGAAGGCGCGACCTTCGGGCCGGATGCCTTCGTCGGATTTGAACGAGGGAGAGGCTACCGCCATTGCGATGTATCTGTTGCGCGATCAGGTCAGTCCGGCGAACGTCGCGAGTCGTCCGCAGCGCATTCAAGGTGTCAGTTACCAGTATTTTCAAGGGCGATTCGACGACACTCCAAACTTCGACACTCTAAAGGCCAACGCGTCCGGCTTCACCGACCGCTTTACGCTCAAGGCCCGGAAGCGGAATAGTAATTTCGGTTTTCGTTTCACGGGATTTATCGACGTTCCAAAGCCTGGCGCTTACACCTTTTTCACCGAATCTGATGATGGATCACGGCTTTCCATCGGCGACAAGGTCGTCGTGCAAAACGATGGAACTCACGGAATGCAGGAACGCTCCGGGACGATCGAACTCGTGGGAGGAGAGCATCCGATCATGGTCAACTATTTCAACGGCGGCGGCGGGGGCGAACTTAAGGTTTCATATCAAGGGCCGGGCCTTTCCAAGCAAGAGATTCCCGCGTCGGTTCTTTCTCATGTGGGTCAGCCGATGATTCCGATCGAGGATGAAAAGTTGGTAGTTAATGCGGAAAAATCCAAGCGCGGCCAAGACCTTTTTGGTTCGCTCGGTTGTGCTGCCTGCCACCAAATTCAAAGCGGAACTTTCGCTTCCACGTTGAAATCAAAACCATTGGCCAATCTCAGACCGGAAAATCCTGAAGGTTGCCTGGGCGACAACTCGAAAGTAGGAGTGCCACAATTTGCTCTCAGCGCTCTCCAACGCGTCTCGCTCCGAAAAACGCTGGCCCGGCAAGACGCGCTAGCTCAGCCGCTCAGTGCCAAAGAGGAGATTACGCGAACCCTTGCAGCGCTCAACTGTTTCGCCTGCCACTCACGCGATGGGTCAGGGGGGCCGGACTCGATTCGCTCGGAATACTTCACTATCGTCGGCGGAGGGGATCTCGGTGATGAAGGACGGATCCCGCCGCATTTGACAAGAGTTGGCGACAAGCTTCGCACGGAGTGGCTGCGTGAGGTGCTGCTCAATAAAGGAAAGGTGCGTCCTTACATGGCCACTCGGATGCCACAGTTTGGCAAAGCCAACGTCGAGCATCTGGTTTCAGCATTCGAAAAAGCCGACACCTCCGGAAAGCGGCAAACGTCCTCGGAGGATTCGGCGAGAGATGCCAAGCTCGGTCGAAAGCTCGTCGGTCGTGACGGGCTGACTTGCATCTCATGCCACACCTTCGGCAAGTATATGTCTCTCGGTATTCCCGCGATGGACATGACGCAGATGGCGAAGCGGCTCACGAAAGACTGGTTCCATCGCTACTTGCTCGATCCTGCGTCGCTTCGACCGGGCACGCGCATGCCCACGTTCTGGCCGGAAGGGAAGGCTGTGAATAGGGAAATTTTGGATGGCGATACTGACCACCAAATCAACGCGATTTGGGCTTTCCTTTCGAAAGGCTCGGAAGCGGATGTTCCGGTCGGATTGGTCCAGGCGAAAATGGAATTGGGCGCGGACAAGGAAGCGATCATTTATCGTAATTTCATCGAGGGCGCTGGTCCTCGCGCGATCGGAGTGGCTTATCCCGAAAAAGCGAATCTCGCCTTCGATGCCAATGATTTATCAATCGCTCTGATTTGGCAGGGAGCCTTCATCGATGCCTCTCGCCACCGTAAGGACCGTGGAGTCGGCTTCGAACCGCCTTTGGGTGATCACGTGACCAAGCTGCCTCCGAGCGCGCCGTTCGCCACTTTGTCCGATGCGAGCAGCGCCTGGCCGGCCGTCGCCGGTAAAAAGGCTGGCTACCACATGCGAGGATATCGTTTGGATGACAAGCGTCGTCCAGCCTTCCTGTATTCTTTTGGTGATATTGAAGTCGAGGATTATCCGGTCGCCCGGCCAGGCGAGCTTGACTCTGAGTTGGTCCGAACCTTGACCCTGAGATCGGAGCGGACGGCGGAGAAGCTTTGGTTTCGCGCGGCGGTCGGTTCGAAGATCGAAGCCAAAAACGACGGATACCTCGTGGATGGAAAGATGACATTGAGGTTTACGTTCACGGGCGGAAAGCCCGTCATTCGACAGAGCAATGGCCGAGCGGAGCTATTGGTTCCGGTCGAATTTAGCGGGAAAGCCGCGAAGATTGTGGAGACGATTATTTGGTGATTCAACATGAGATCGCGTCAGGATAACAAACAAGAACCGACCATAAGAATGAACTCAATTACACGAACCTTGGCGGCTTTGAGCATCGCAGCGCTCCTGCTGCCCGAAGGACTTTACGGGGCCGACGCAGCCTTGGCGGAGAGTCGTTATTACGAAATTGTGACGGTGCCGATCCCGGCCGGTATTGTTCTTGAAGCCGGCGCGCTGCAAGTCATGCCAAATGGCCGGCTCGCGGTCTCGACGCGCATCGGCGACATCTACATGATCGATGGGGCGTTTGAGAATCCGCCCACCCACGCGAAGTTTCACCCATTTGCCAGCGGCTTGCACGAGGTGCTTGGCCTGGCGCTGCGCGATGGTTGGCTTTATGCCACGCAACGGGGCGAAGTAACGCGGATGAAAGACTTGAACGGGGATGGACGCGCTGACGTCTTTGAAACTGTCAGCGACGACTGGGGGATCACAGGCGACTATCATGAGTATGCGTTTGGTTCCAAGTTTGACAAAGACGGGAATGTTTGGGTGGCGCTAACACTGACGGGCTCATTTACGAGCGAAACAGAATTTCGCGGCTGGTGCCTGCGCATCACGCCGGAGGGCAAGGCGATCCCCACCTGCAGCGGCCTGCGCTCTCCAGGCGGTATTGGGACGAACAGCGTCGGCGACGTGTTTTTCTGCGAGAACCAAGGCCCTTGGAATGGCGCTTGCGCCTTGAAACATCTGAAACCTGGCGCCTTTGTCGGCAACCCCTCTGGAAATACCTGGTACAAACTCACCGACGCATTGGGCAAACGCCCTCAAGATCCACAGAGTGGCAGCCGCATGCACATCGAAGCGAAGAAAATTCCTGAACTTCTTCCTCCGGCCATTCTTTTCCCATATCCAAAAATGGGCCAGTCTGCGAGCGGCATTGCTTCCGACTCGACTCACGGGAAATTTGGTCCGTTCCAAGACCAACTTTTTGTCGGCGACCAGACACATAGCACCGTGATGCGCGTTTATCTGGAGAAAGTAAACGGTCGCTACCAAGGAGCGTGCTTTCCGTTCCGCTCAGGTTTTGCTTCGGGAAATCTGGCGCTGGAATTCGCGCCGGACGCATCGCTGGTTGTCTATGGGACCGACCGTGGATGGGGTGCGCGGGGGGGGAAACCATTTGCGCTCCAACGATTGGTATGGACCGGTCAGACGCCGTTTGAAATCCACGAAATGCGGGCGAAGTCAGACGGGTTTGAGCTGACCTTCACACAACCGGTCGATCCGATTACCGCTGCAGCGACGGCCTCCTACAGCCTTGAAACATACACCTATATTTACCAGAGCAGTTACGGGAGCCCGGAGGTGGATAAGACCAAGCCAACGATTAAGAGGATTGTGGTCGCGCAGGATGGACGAAGCGCTCGGCTTCTCGTGGATGGTCTTCAAGAGGGGCACGTTCACGAACTTCACTTGCCCGGTGTGCGATCCGCAAAAGGAGAACCATTGCTCCATCCCGCAGCTTATTACACGATGAATTATATTCCCGCGGAATAAAACTCACCGAGTGTGGCGATCGTCGGAAGGGCTTGAGTTTTCCTGCAACATGCCGTGTCGAAAATTATTCGATGTGCCGTGGCATATCCAAATCGCGCTAGGAGCCGTCCCTCAGTACTTCTGCTCCCGCCAATCATCGACGGTCATCCGCCTGGCATTCTTCCAACCGGCATGGCCATCGAAGAAGAGGAGGTTCGGTCCTTGCTCATGCCGGGTCGCCGCCACTCGACGTTCACCGCTCAAACGGGCGGTGGTGGCAATTGAAGGGTAAGGAAGATGAGTTGGGGACCACACATCATTGAGATCGGCACTCCCGATGATGTTAGTGACAGTGAAGATAGGACGCCATGAACCGTTTTCATTGTCAGCGAAGTAGATGGTTTCAGTCGGTTGCTGGAACCTGCTGATTTTCTGAAGGCCGTTGATTTCGTGACCTGTCATGTCTTTAGTGCTGCTGAACTCCCAGGCGTTGACCACGTAACACATCACTTGCCGCTTATCCGGATAACTCGGACATGTGTAAACCTTGACTCTCCCGTATTGATCCCTGGCCGCCGACGTTCCACCCAGGTTCGGGGTGTAGAGCTGCCACCAATGCGGGTCATTGCCGCGCGGAATCAGGCCGTTGTTATCATCGCCATACAGAATCATGGCCAGGCCCATTTGCTTCAGATTGTTGTAGCAACTGGTTTTTCTCGCCTTCTCTTTGGCTTTGGCAAGCGCGGGTAAAAGCATTCCCGCGAGAATGGCGATGATTGCGATGACAACCAGGAGTTCAATCAACGTGAATCCTAATGTCTCGCTGTTTTTCGTTTGTGTGGGCATGCGTTCGTTCGAGCGGGTAGGTTTCATAATAAGATTTGTCTTACGCTGCGGCCTTCGCCAGCGCCGCGCTATGGAACTGAATCTTCCGCACTGCCTCGATGATCTGATCCATGTCTCGGCGCTCGGCCAGAAGGAGGTTCTGAGGCATCCCGACCGTCGTCGCGCAGACCTGCCGGTTGCCTCTCAGTTCGTGGAAGCTCTCGCGATACGACTTGAGACGCTCGGTGCCGAAGAGTCGCTTGAAGCCGCGCGAAGCGATTGCTTCGTCGAGCAGGCCATCGAAATATTGCTCGTGGTATCCGCCGCTAGATGGAATGCCTTCGGCGCTGAGGGCGCGGATGAATTTGTCGCGCGTGAGCCCATTGAAATGCAGCGCGTCGTAGCGGAATGGATAGAGGTGCCAGACGGCTCGACTGTTCTCCGGCAAACGCGCTGGCTGGATACCCGAAATCTCTTTTAGGTGCGTGGTGAGGTAGTCCGCGTTCTCGCGGCGGCGCGCGGTTTCCTGCACCAACTTTTCGAACTGTTGCATGAGTATGACGGCCTGGAACTGTTGCATCCGGTAATTGCTGCCACGTGTAAAAAACTGCTTCGCGCCTTTGAAGCTCCCGGTGGCGTGTCCGACATTGTGAAAGGCGTGGCACCGGTCCAGGAGTCCATCGCTGTTGCCAGTGATCGCGCCGCCTTCGCCGGAGGGAATATGCTTGGAGTTCTGGAAGCTGAAACAGGCCAGATCGCCGAGCGTGCCGCACTTCCGGCCTTTGTATTCCGCCAGCCAGGCTTGGCAGGCGTCCTCGATCACCGGGAGCTTGTGCCGATGGGCAATTGCGTTGATCGGGTCCATGTCGCATGGCATGCCGTAAATATGCACCGGCAAAATGGCGCGAGTCCGGTCAGTGATCCGGCTTTCGATCGAAGCCGGATCCATCGTGAGCGTGGCCGGGTCAGTGTCGGCAAACACAGGAAGCGCCTTGTTGATCAGGATCGCGTTATAGGTGGCAATGAACGTGTACGGGGAGACAATCACTTCGTCGCCCGCGTCCACGTCCATGACGTGCAAGCTGACAAGCAGGGCGGTCGTGCCGCTCGAGGTGGCCAGGCAGCGTTTGGCGTCGATTAGTTTTGCGTAGGCGGTCTCGAACTCTGCCACGTGCCCACCGTCGCCGCGATACCACTTGCCGCTGCGCAACACCTTCACGATCGCGGGCTCCCAGGATTCCTTCCACGTCGGCCAATTGGACCAGCCTTCCTGACGCACGGGCGCGCCTCCGAGCAGGGCTGGCTTTGCGGTCTCCGCGGCAAATGT
>SIBF01000173.1 GCA_009695275.1 Pedosphaera sp.
TGAAGCAATACGGCGCTAAAACCTCGGGCATCCATGAATTCTGAATGTTTCGGACGACTGCCTGCCGGATTTCCGCCGGCTTCCTGTCGTGCTGGTGAGTGAAAACAGGAGGAATTACGAGCAAAAATGCCATAATGAGAATTGCTGCGTCCACCGTGATGTTAAACCGTCGAACATCATCTTTCTCAACGACGCTCCTCGATTCGCGGACATCGGGTTGGTGACGGACATCGGTGAAGCCGCGACCTTCGTGGGAACGGAAGGTTACGTCCCTCCGGAAGGCCCCGGCAAACCGCTGGCGGACATTTATGGCCTGGGCAAGGTGCTCTACGAGATGATCACTGGAAAGGATGTGCGTGACTTTCCCGAGTTTCCCACGATGGCGGATGGCGCCACGAATCCACGACTGGAACAGTTCTACCATGTGGTGCTCCAGGCGTGTCACCTGAGCCCCGCCCGGCGTTTCCAGAGCGGCCAGATCTTGCATGACACCCTGACTGAACTCATCGCCACCACGCCTCGAACGGGCGCGGGCCACGGGAACATTGCCTCGCCGCCTCCAGTCTCCAAGCCATCGACGGTGGCGTTGATCGCTGACGCCACTTCCCCTGCGGATGTGAAATTCGCCGCTTTTCTCCGAGAACATCTGGCTAAGGAGAAATTTGTCCTGTTACCGGATAGCGCAGCCGCGGGTGTCGAATGGGCCCGGCGCGTCGAAGAACGGGCAGCTCAAGCCGATGTGATCATCGTCGTGATCTCAGTCACTTCCGCGGAGAGTGAGCTGCTGTTTTACGAAATCGATCTCGCCCGTGACACGGCCCAGCAACGCCAGGGCAAACCCCGGCTGGTGGGTGTGTCCATGCAGGACGTGAAGACACTCCCGGAGGCGTTCGCAGGCCGGGTGGAACTGATCGCCTCGGTTCATGGAAGCACCCCGCAGGATCAGGATCAGGCGGCGATTGAATTGATCAAAGCCCTTCAGGCCGGCGCGCCCGCGCCGGCACCACGGCAGCGGCCCAAACTTGAAACGGTGGGTGGTGCCGTTCCTCTGGACTCGATGTATTACGTCGTTCGAGAGGCCGACGAGGAATTTGAATCCTCCATCGCCAAGCATGACAGCATCGTCCTGGTGAAGGGAGCGCGGCAGATGGGCAAGACATCCCTGCTGGCGAGGGGGCTTCAGCTCGCCAGAGATCGTGGGTTTCGCGTAATCCTGACGGATTTCCAGAAGCTCAATGTGAGCGCCTTCGATTCGATCGAGAAAGTATACACAGCCCTGAGCCATTCGATAGTGGACCAGCTCGACCTGGACACATTCATCGAAGACACCTGGGATGTTCGTCGCAGCGCGAATTCCAACTTCGAGCGTTACCTGCGGCGCGAAGTCCTCGCGAAAATCTCACCACACCTCGTCTGGGGCATGGACGAGGTGGACCGGCTCTTCGGCTGCCCGTTCAGCAGCGAAGTCTTCGGATTGCTTCGGTCCTGGCACAACGATCGCGCACTCGATCCAAGTGGCCCCTGGTCACGGCTCACCATGACGATCGCCTACGCCACGGAGGCGCACCTCTTCATCTCCGACATGAATCAGTCGCCGTTCAACGTGGGCACCCGGCTCGCGCTCGGCGATTTTTCCCGTGACCAGGTCGCGGAATTGAACCTCCGCTGCGGCAACCCCCTGCCGACCCCCGCCGATGTGGACCAGTTCGTCGCGATCGTCGGCGGCCAGCCGTTTCTCGTGCGCAAAGGGCTCAATGAAATCGCCAAGAACGATTGGAAGATCTCCACCTTTGAAACGGAGGCGGTCCGTGATGAAGGAATGTTCGCCGATCATCTCCGTCGCATCCATGTATTGCTCACGCGTGACTCCGGAATGATCGAAGTCGTCAAGAGCGTGCTCACTGGCAAGCTAAACGTGACCTCCGAACAGTTTTACCGGCTTCGGAGCGCGGGCGTGATGACCGGCGACACTCAACGCGATCTCAAACCGCGCTGTTTGTTGTATGAGCGATACCTCCGGCGGCATCTGCTGGAGGAAGCTTAAGCATGTTGAGCAGATGCCTGCGAGTGGGCGTCTCCTGCCCGAAAAAGCGAAAGAGCCGGACCGCAGCGGGAGGAGAGGGGCAACACCCAGGGTTTGAAGCCGCAACTTTCACAATTCAACGCCAGTGGGCTGGCAGCCTGTTCTACCCATTCAACACATTGTGACATGTGGAATTAAACTTCCAGGGACGGCTGGCTGTCCTTAGCCTGCCGCGAACGTGGAAGCGCATGCTTCTCACCTACCAGGGCCATGGCGCGGCGAGGAAACCATGGCCTCCCATATCGATGCTGCCGCGTCGGCATGTGGACTCTGACCAGCTCTCAACTCTCAACTTTCAACCAACAGCCGCACCCTATGAACAGGGAGCGCCGCTTCATTCCATTGCGACTCGACGACACTCCCATCAACCTAAAAACGGCAGATCAGAAACCACGGATGACACGGATGACACGGATAGAAACAACTTCAATTGAATCTGTCCTGTAAATTTGCCTTCACCCAGTGGGTGAAGGCGACGCGCGGCGGAAGCAGTTCATCATCCGTGTTATCCGTGAAATCCGTGGTCACAACTGCTTTTTCCAGGATCAAAGTTTTCCGGACGCAGTTCCATCATTTCCGATTCTTGACCTCTCCGGTAAGCCGCGCAAGAATTCAGCCATGAGCACCACGACAATCTCGACGAAGGGCCAGTTGGTCATCCCGAATCGCTTCCGGAAAGCCCTGCATCTGCAGGCCGGTGAAAAGATTTCGTTCTCGCTCGAGGGCGAGAAGCTAGTTCTCCAGCGTGAGCCGCCCAAACGTGCCCGGCTCGTTCGCGGCAAATTCGGCCGGCCGGTCCTGGTCGCCCCGCCAGGGGCGCCGCCCATGACGCCGGAGCGGGTCAAAGCCATCCTCAACGAACTCCCGTGAGCCACCTGCTGGACGTCAACCTCCTGCTGGCCTGTGCGTGGTCAGGCCACTTCGAGCACGTCCGGGCCAACCGCTGGTTGAACTCGGTGGCGGAATTCGCCACTGCTCCGGTCACGCAAATGGGTTTCCTGCGTGTGAGCCTGAGCGTGGCCTACGGCGCATCCTTTGGCGACGCCCAGACCGCTCTCCGGGCCATCCTCCAACTCAAATCGCACCGCTTCCTGACCGATGCCGTGCCGGCGGATTCGCTGCCAACGCTCTCCAACGGCAAGGACGTGACCGACGCTCACATGATACGCTTGGCAACCAGTCACAAGCTTAAACTGGCGACGTTGGACGGAGGCTTGTGCAAAAAGACGTGGGCTGCCGGCATCGCTGAGAACCCGCTTTGACCTGCGACCATGCCCAACGACTTCCAGTTCGACGTCTTCCTCAGTCACAGCGCGAAAGACAAGACGTTGGTGCGCCCGCTGGCGAAGCGGTTGCGGCAGGACGGGCTGAATCCGAAGGCAGAATGTAGAAGGCAGAAGGCAGAAACTCTTCATTCTTCATTCTTCATTCATCCTTTCCTTCGTGCGTTCGGCTCGGACTGGGCGCAGCCGGAGTCCGGCACGTTCCGGTTTCACAGCAGCGCAATGCAAGCGAGTTCATCCGCACTTCAGCCTTCAGCATTCATCCTTCTGCCTTTCCCTGACGCCCCTATCCAAGGCTCCCTGGCGCAATTCCTTTACATCGATTGGCGGTCGGAAGATAAGGCCGAGCCGTATGCCAAACATCGTAACGCTTGCCGAGTGGAATGGAGCCAACTCATTACGACCCTAGGAGCCTGTCGGACTTAGCTCGTTTTCGGACAAAATCATTGATTTTGGACCATCAAAACACCTTCACCGAAAATCAAAACGCGTCATATCGAATCGTAGAGCGTCGGATTTAATACGTGTACGTAAGTCCGACAGGCTGCTAGGAGCCTGTCGGACTTAGCTCGTTTTCGGACAAAATCATTGATTTTGGACCATCAAAACACCTTCACCGAAAATCAAAACGCGTCATATCGAATCGTAGAGCGTTGGATTTAATACGTGTACGTAAGTCCGACAGGCTGCTAGGCACAGAGACTCCATTCACTGCGAGAACAGGCGCTGTTTGTTGCATGAACCTAAAAACGGCACATCAGAAACCACGGATGACACGGATGACACGGATAGAAACAACTTCAATTGAATCTGTCCTGCAAATTTGCCTTCACCCAGTGGGTGAAGGCAACGCGCGGCGGAAGCAGTTCATCATCCGTGTTATCCGTGAAATCCGTGGTCGCAACTGCTTTTTCCAGGATGAACGATACCTCCGGCGGCATCTGCTGGAGGAAGCTTAAGCATGTTGAGCAGATGCCTGCGAGTGGGCGTCTCCTGCCCGAAAAAGCGAAAGAGCCGGACCGGTTCCAATTCCGGAAAAATCTGCCGATAGGGAAAGGAGTTTCCTCGATCAGAAATGAGATTCCTCTTGTGCGCGCTGCTGCTGCCGCCAAGACTTTGGCCATGAGTGTCAGTTCGTTGAAACGGTTTTTCAGCCGTTGGTTTGGAGGGCGAAAATCAAATGCCACCAAATCGGAACTGGTCGGGATTTACCTTACCCAGACCAATGGGAGGGAACCGTACTCCCCGGACACGCAGCAAAATCGCCAGCGTCGCAACAGTCGCTACAGCCACAATCGCGAGCGCGCGTGAGGCGCAGGCCTCGGAGAAATGATGGTTTTCCAGGGCTTCCCCGGCTACGCGGAGTTGCCCTGCCATTGATCCTAAATCCGGCAGTTGAGTTGAACAGGAGGACACGGAGGAAACAGAGAATGAACAGCTTGGACTTAGACATCATCGGGCCAAGGGCTCGCCCGTCGGGTGAAGCCTGCTGGCACCAGAAGATGAACCCAAGTCCCTCTGCCTCTGTGTGCTCTGTTTGTTCCTGTTCAGCTCAACTGCTTTTTCCAGGTTGATCGCCATCCGGGGTATCGCTGTGCTCAACTCGCGACTAACACTACTGCGACACTTCGAGGAATTGACCACGGATTGCACGGATTCCACAGATAAGATGATGATGGATTCCGGCTCATCCGGGAGCAGCCGTGAAACCCGTGGTTGAGACATCCAAGGAAGTCTTGCTGTAGCGTTAATTTCTTTCATCCCCCCGGGATGAGCATTCCGTTTCAGAAATCACCCGGATTCCGGGCAAAATATCGAAGGGCCAAAAAAGTAAGCGGGCCTTGGCACACACGGATAATTCGCCAAAGCCCGCCACTTGATAAGGAAGCTGGCCACAAGGACAGCCCCTAGAATTGATGCGTTCTACTTCTTAATGCGGGCAAATCTGCCCGGCGTGTCTGTGGGGAACGTCACACCACTGGCCGCGCCCGGAACGTCCGTCCACGGTCCCGTAACGCTAGCGGCGGACTGAAGCGTCCCGCCCCCGGTCCATTCCACAGTGACGCCTCCCGCCACCGCTTTGATGGAGGTGAACTTCGGCTGATCTCCTGCTGGTGGCGGTGGTGGGGTTACAGCAGCCTGAATCCCGAGGGACCAATCCACTGCGGCATCGAACAACTTCCATCCAGCATCAGTGGCCGCCGCGGCGGTGTTATCCTGGAAGAAGAAGAACACGCGCTTTTCCGGCATGACGAAGTCGGCAAAGCCTTTTTCGCCCTTCTCGTAGTAATAGATCAGCGAATAATCGCCGCCGCCTGACGGCTTCGCAACGATGTGACCACCCACTGGAATACTCTGCGAGTAGGTTTCAGAAGTCGATACGGTGACCGGTCCTTTCGGGAATCCCGCTGCCAAAGGATGGGTGGGGTCGACGATTTCGATCTGCGTCTGGCTGGCGATGGTTCCGATGACTGAGTTGGCTTCCATGAAGCCCCAGGCATCCGTGCTCGACGCTTCCCAATTAATCGCGGGAATGGCGAGGGTCTTGAACTTTCCAACACCCGAAACTTCAACGGTGCCGGAACCAAGAGTGGATGTTTCAATGATCAGATCCCTGCCAATGGCGGTGGTTCCATCATCCGGCACGCGTGCCCCTTGCATCACAAAGACGTCGAATCCTCGATCCAGGAGATGCTGGTTAATGGCGTTGTCGCCAGCGTAGTTCAGCGGCCCCCCTTCATCAGTGGGGTCAGCCGTGACGAGATAGATCCCCTTCTGGAATCCAACGTCGATGGATGAGCCGGCTGCGATGGTGTTGTTGAACAAATCCTGCACGCCGCTCACGGTCAACTGATTCTTCGACCCCTTCGCGACGGCCGAGGTTGTGAGCTCGACGATTTTCGAGTTGGAAGTAACCTTTGCGGCGCTCACGGTGATGCCATTGTTGATCTTGTAATTGCCCGCGGTGTTGGCACTGGCCGCGGAAACCGCTTCCGAGAAGATAACGTTCACTTTTGTGTCGCTCGCGAAGGCCTTCTGAGCGCTCGCCAGCGCGGGGGAAACCTTGTCAGCAATGACCTGACCATTCAATTCCACGCTGTTTACCGTCTTCCCGCTCGGGGCACTGACGACCGCGCGATATGTGCCGGAATCCGCGGGGGTGACAGCCTGGATGCTGAAGGTCTTGCCATTGGCTCCGGCAATGTTCGCACCGTTCTTCTGCCATTGAACGGTTATGGGATAATTGTAGCCAGTGGGTGCCACGACTCCATCCACAGACACGCTCCAAGACCCGCCTTCCTCCATTTTCGCGGGCAGGACGGGCTGCTTGGTGATCTGGGGTTCACCCTTGGTTGGCCTTGCATTGGCACCCACCAGGTTTCCGGAGATCGGCTTGAGTGAGCCCGCAGGAGTGGCATCACCGACCTTTCGCATTGCCACCTGGAGATAATCGCCACCACCACCTTCTTTGACGAAGGCCAGGAATGCATACTTTTTGCCGGCCACCAGAGCGATCGGAGCCTGTGAAGTTTCAGGATCACCATTGCCAGTCGCGTGGAACGCGTCGCAACAACCAATCTCTTCGGCAATGACAGTATCCGTGGCTGGATCTGGCGCCTTTTCGCTGGTGCTCAGAAAGAACTGCGAAGCGTCATCGCTGCGAATGAAGAAGTCATAACTCCCGCCCTCCGCCGGAATAATGAAGCCCGACACGCGGGCACCGTAGTTATCAGCCAAACCGTTGGGCGTGTCGATTCCTGTCAGGAGCCGGGTATCATCGGGCTTATCCGCGTAGTGCGCATCCTCAAGCAGGGCGCTTACGGCCGTGCTGCCGATGCCGGTCCACGCCTCGAACTTGACCACACCCACCGCGAAGTCGCTCGTGAAAGCCGAGACGTACAACGTGGCTTCTGAACTCGTCAGAGTCCCCGCCGAGGTGGTGATGATAGCTTTGTATTTGGCACCATCATCCGCCGCCGTCACACCTGTGACTGAAATGGAGGACGAATCACTGTCCGGCACATCTGCTCCGTTCTTCGTCCACTTGGTGCTGGTGACCGTGACACCAGGAGGAGCATCCACCGCCACTGAGAAGGATGCGGTGCTTCCAACGTAAACAGTAGCGTCTTTTGGTTGTCCTATGATGGTCGCCGCAGAAGGGAGTGAAAGAGGTGAGAGATATTTCCCAAGAATCGGCTTGGCTCCGTCCTCGAAGTCCGGATCTCCCTCATAACGGAACGCGATGGCGAGGTTGTCGCCGCCGCCAAACTCGGTTCCAACGCCCTCAATGTAATAGGGTTTTCCCTGGGTCACACTGAAGTAGGCCGACCAATTTCCAGGGCGAGGAGACGGATCCCCGGTGGTAACCGTGTCACGACGGAGGCCGATGCTTCCGTCCCACGCACCACCGAACGAGCGTATCGGATTCCACTGCGGATCACTCGCAACCAATACCTTGTTGGCAGGACTTTCGTCCGTGCTGAAGTAAAGCTGTCCTGGATCATCCGTCGCGATCGCCAGCATGAGTTTGCCAGTCTTTGGGGGATAGAAGTAGCCCTTGAGGACCATGTTGTAATTGTCGCGAACGTTGTCCTTTGGCTTTGTTTCATCGTCACCGGAGTCCGGGCCGGGGTAGCCATCATAGGGTCCTTCCGCGCGTTTCGGATAGTAGGAGCCATCCGGCACCGCCGTGCCAGCCTGGATGGCGGCCCTTTGGTCGCCGGCAAAGGTGTAGTAATTGATAAAACCCTGTGGAGTAGCTGGTGCAGCCGCCTTGGTGGCGGTGGCAACCATGCTCAGAGCACAGGCCGTCAGCGTTAGGAGTAGTGTGGATCGTTTGGTTTGCATACGCGTTACTTGAGTTGATCGCGGTTTACATTCCCCCCCCCCATGTGACGCTCCTGAAAAAAATCGCTGCTGAATGTTTTTGCCAACTTGCAGATCGATTTTGGCGAGACACATTCGCACGGCTTAACTCAAAAGTTTCGAGTCGCATTAGTAAGGAATGGGAACTTATTAGCAGCGGCACCTTCAGGGTGCAATCGAAATCTTGAAAAATGCGGGCGAAGTGGTGCGCCCGGGATTTTCTCGTGAAATGATTCCATTCCTGCCTTCTGCCCCAAACCTCTCTCATCCATGATTGCCGGGTCTTAATCGTCCAAAACTCCAGGCCGTTCCGATTCGTGCTTGATCGGGAGCGCGCCGGAGCCTTTGCTTCCTCCATGCAATTCAACCGCCGAAAATTCCTCGGTCTCGCATCAGCCACATCCGCAGCCATCACATTAGGAGCACCGTCCGTTCATGCCGCTTCGCGCAGGGCTCAAAAGGTGCGTCTTGGCCTCTCCAGTTATTCCTACTGGCATTTCCGACCACCCAAGACATCGATCGAGACCGTCATCGAGAAGGCCTCTGAATTGGGAGTGCAGGGAGTGGACATCCTTCACCGGCAGATGGACATCCCCGAGAAGGAACCGCTCGACGCGCCGGGCCGGGCCTACCTTCGCAAGCTCAAACGCCACGCTTTCGTCAACGGAATTGACCTGATCTGTGTCTCGACCCATCAAACGTTCGTCACGCCGAAAGCAGATGAAGTCTCGCGAAATGTAGAACACACGATCAAGTGCATCGAAATCGCCTACGAACTTGGAGCCCCATGCATTCGCATCAACACGGGACGGTGGGGAACTTCGAAGGACTTCGATGAGTTGATGAAAAATCGCGGGATCGAACCCGTGCTGCCGGGTTACACAGAAGAAGAGGGTTTCAAGTGGTGCATTGATGGGATTCAACGTTGCCTCGCCAAGGCGGAAGAGTGCGGCGTCCTGCTCGCGTTGGAAAACCACTGGGGCCTTGCCAGAACTCCGGAAGGTCTGATGCGCATCATCAATGCGATCAACTCACCGTGGCTCGGAGTGTTGATGGACACGGGGAATTTCCGCGAAGATCCATATCCCAAGCTGCAGCAGATCGCGCCGAAGACTATTTTCGTCCAGGCCAAGACTTATCTGGGCGGCGGTGAATGGTACTCGCTCGGCTTGGATTACAAACGTGTCGCAGAAATTCTCGGAGCGGTGAATTACCACGGTTACGTATCGCTGGAGTTTGAAGGGAAGGAAAATCCGGATACAGCAGTGCCGAAGAGTCTCGCTACTTTGAGGAAGGCGTTCGGGCTTGGCGCATAAAACGATCGATGAGGAGGATCGACTCTTAACCGAATCCATGCAGCAGGAGAGCGGACTTCATTCCGCGTGGATCCTGCAACGCCCCAAGGCCTGTCTGCTCGACGACATGCCATGTGGTCGAAAACCAGGTCACTGGAAAGTGGCCAGCGCGAATAGCAATTTGCCGCAGCGGAACGCTCCGGCCCAGTTGGGCATTCCACACCGCTGCGGAATAAATTCCGCGCTCCTATTGGATCGTTCCGGCTTAACATACTTGCCTCGCAAGCCTTGGCCGCAAGCCAGTCAGTTCCGCTTCCGCGGTTCGAACGCGGCGGTCACATCCTTGGCAGCCAGCGCCTGGCCTCGATGAATGAACAATTCGCGATCGTTCCACCTCACGAGGAACAAAATGTCTTTGGCCCGGGCGTTGAAACCGTAAAGCACAGCGCCCTCCTTCCCGTCGGCAATTTCGGAATTGTCCGCCTTGAGGATTGTCGATTGGAACAGTTCGGCGATGCGCGCTTCCTGGCCGTCGAAATTGATTAGTTGTCCCACGCGCAAGGCCGCCGCTGCTACAGGAGCCAATGGCGGCTCATTCGACAGTGGCTTGAAGAGATACCAATTCTTGTCCCCCGGTTGCTGGCCCTGCACCAGGAGAGCCCGGTTCTTCAGGTCGTCGGAGAGAGGATACTCATGCCGGTCGAAAGACCCGCCCACCAGCCCGATCTCCACGACCGCATGTCCGGCGATCTGCCAGTTTCTGCCGTCCAATTTGCCCTCGCGGCCGGGAGTGAGTGTGGACGGAGGTGCGCCAATCTTGATCGGCGCAGCGGCCCGCCGTGAGTTTCTGCATGACGAGTTTCCGGCAAACACCATTCCGAACACAGCCAGCACAGCGATGATGGCTGCAATTTGCGGAGGCGAAATGGACGTTGTCTTTTGCACGGAGCCAGACGCCAACTCGTTCATTGTCCCAATCGGAAGCTTGAACGCACTCATCACCATCCCCCGTGTCAGATTGATGCCCCGGTAGTACTCAACCTCGTCACCCGTCCAGCTCACCGCCAAAGTTCGCCCGCCGCTCTCGGCATTGAAGTAATGCGCAACATCCCCCAGTTCGACTCCTTCCGGCGCTTCGCCTTCGATATGATGCACACGTGATTCGCCCACGAGTGTGACGCGCGCATCCAAACCATCCAGTTGAACTCTGTCGCCCACGCGTCTGGCGGCAGCCTCGGCCACGGTCATCCCCTGCCCCGCCTCGAAACTGGTAAACATGCGCCACTCGCCGCCACGCTCCGTTACTTCATAAACCAGCGTCGCATCTGTTCCGTCATCGCAGACCAGATTGAACTCATTCCAATAAAAGGTTGCTCCAGCTTCCTCCAGGCTCAGGACCACACGTCCGGCAACACGATACGAACGGCCGCTGAAGGCGCCTCTCATGCCGATGCGGATGGGGGTTGGGTTTGTGTTGTTCATGATTTGGAGATTCCTTCGGACTCTCTGAAAAAGTGCGGCACGAAGCGGCTTAAATTCCCGGTGATGCGACTCGTGTCTTCCCGTATGCCCAAGCCCGCCGCCTCATGATCCACCACCCACACTCCGAACACAGGATGGTGCCCTCCAAAATCCGGTAACGTAGCCAGCGCCTGATATACGTGCCCCTCCTCTCCGTAATCGCCGCTCGTCTCTTCAATCACCACACCACCTTCCACCCAGGCAACATTGCTGCCCTCGCGGCTCAACTTTGGTTTGCGGATGTAGCGGGCGCCCAACGCATCAGGGAGTTCGTAAGCCGGCAGAAGATTCGGATGCTCGGGAAAGAGTTCCCAAAGGATCGGCAACAAGCCTTTGTTACTCAGAAGCATCTTCCACATCGGCTCGACAAACTGGGTCGGCGCATCCGCGAGATGAGCGCTGAACTGCTCGTGCCAGAGCCATTCCCACGGATAAAGTTTGAAGCATCGCTCGATCGGCGTGTCATCCAGATCCACGAAGCAGTTCTGGCGCGAATCCCAGCCGATGTCATCGATATAGACTGACTTCGTTTTCACACCCGCCTGCTCGCAAGTGTCACGAAGATAGAGCACGGTCATCTCGTCTTCCGGATGCTCCTTGACGCCGCAGAAGTGAACCGTTGAGCCAGACCATTGCCGCCACGCTTCGATGAGCCGTTCGTGAATTGAATTGAATTGATCCGCGTCGGCGTGCGTTTCGTGCAGCCAGAACCATTGCGCGACTGAAGCCTCGACAAGCGCAGTAGGCGTATCGGCATTGTATTCGAGAAGCCTGGGTTGAGTTGTTCCGTCATAGGCGAGATCAAACCTCCCGTAGAGGCTGAATTCATCCCTCTCCCATGAACGAAGAATGCCGGGCACGGCGATCAACGGGATTCCAAGGCGCGTCCACCATCCATGCTCGATCACGGCTTCAGCCGCTTCGATGCAGAGACGGTGCAGCGTGTTGCCGGCGAGTTCGAGCGCCTCAACTTCATGCGCCGTCAGTTCGTAGCAGGCGGACTCGTCCCAGTACGGCCCGGAGTCGTGCGAGTGATAAGTCAGGCCGGCCTTTTCGACCTTCGCCGGCCAATCCGGGCGTGGCTGACAAACGTGGCGTTTCATCAGGACCAGATGTGATGGTTGCGCGATGAACTGCCGAACCCGCTTCGCGTGACATCCGTTCGTTGCGCGGACGCTTGTTGAACGGATCCAGCCGTCGGAGGAGAAACGTTCGTGATGCTCTGATGCGGCGAAGCAGCCCATTGGCCGCCGAAGAAATAGCGCTGTGTCTGCGGATCGAAATGATTGTAACGCATCTGATACCAGGCACGGAACGGCGCATGATAATAGCCGACGCCCTGCACGTAGAAATTGTTGGTGTAAACACTGGTGCTGCTAATGGCGGGCCTCTCACTCGCAGGTCCGCAACCCGTCAGAGTCCCGGCAGATATTCCGCCAATCAAAACCAGCCGGATGCTTCGGCTCCGTTTCACCAGAGGAATGGGGTAGCAGACTTCAACCAAGCATTGCCGCGGCAACAATAATGCACATCCCAAGGATCACGGCCGCGGCAACAATGGCAGCTGCCACGTTCTTGTTCTCCACGATTTCCTTGTGCAGATCACCCGGCGTGCATTTGTCGAAGGTCTTGTAGCCAACAACAGCGACAACGATCCCGACGGCAGCAAAGATAAGCATGTACAAAACCGCCTGCCCGAGTGAGTGCGCGTGCCACGTGGCTTCTTGTGGGATGTCCGCCGCCGCGAGCGGTCGGGTGGAAGCCGTAAGGAGGAGGCAAACCAGAAACAAGCGTGAATTCAGTTTCATACCTTTGTGAGGTCTCGGAGTTAAATGAGTGAGTGGGAGCAACGATAGCTGCCGATGAGAGCGGCACAATCGGAAAAACTCCCGGAAAACGAAATGCTTGTCCCCGTTTGCCCACGCCGCACCTCATTGAGACCACAGTGAGTTCGAGTTTTAGAAGGCGATGAGACAGCGCGGCAGTCTGCTCAAAACCAAACCCATGCAGTAGGAGCGCGGAATTCATTACGCGTGGATCTTGCAACGCCCCAAGGGCTGTCTGCTCGACGACATGCCAGGTGGTCGAAAACCAGGCCACTGGAAAGTGGCCAGAGCGCGAATAGCAATTTGCCGCAGTGGAACGTTCCAGCCCAGGTGAGCATTTCATGCCGCAGCGCAATAAATTCCCAGCAATTCTCATTATGGCATTTTTGCTCGTAATTCCTCCTGTTTTCACTCACCAGCGCGACAAGAAGCCGGTGGAAATCCGGCAGGCAGTCGTCCGAAACAATCAGAATCCATGGAGGCCCGAGGTTTTAGCGCCGGATTGCTTCACCCCTGATGACCATGCAACGCTCGAAAACCCCTCGTTTTCCAATGATTCAGCCAAAATGAGAATTGCTGATAAATTCCGTGCTCCTATTGAATCGTTCCGGCTAAATGCGAACGCCGTAGTTTGGCTCGGTTGAAAATCACGGCCAACATCAGGATGCGCCTAGCCCGGATCGATCATAGCCTGGCGGAAAACGGAGAGAGAAAAGTGCAATTGCGCTAGGTTTATCAAAGGGATTGGCACTGCACTGGCTTTCATTTCGAGCATGACAGACTGTTCAAACGACCCACTTCTTTTTCCTGACCTTG
>SIBF01000174.1 GCA_009695275.1 Pedosphaera sp.
CGGAATTTGAATGAGCAACTGACCGAGTTGGATTTGCTAAAATTATTCTCGCAACCGCCAGCTTGGGCGGATTTGTAGCCCGGAACATTTGAGACAACTCTCAAATCATTCGGGATTTTGCTCAACCGTCAGGGAAGTTAGGCTAGCGCAACTTCCCCAACTCCGAAACGTTTGGAACAGGCAACAAAACCAACTGCGTGCTGGCCGGGCTCAAGCGTGCGTGCTTGACGCCCCTTACCGCATGCCAGTTCGGGGGAGCGCGCGGCGCGACCTGAAGCGGTGCGCGCTCCGCTGAGATCCCTTGCCGGCGGACGGGATGACGGCAATACTTGAAACATGAAAACTTCCCGCAGGACATTCTTAACCAGCTCGGCTTTGAGCCTGGTGACTGCCGGCTTGTTGGAGCGCCGGACGATTGCAGCAGAGTCTTCACGAAATTCCACAACGACCGCGTCCCGCATGAGGCTGGGCACGGTGACCTACAATCTCGCCAAGGATTGGAACATCGAGACGATCATCAAGCACTGCACGGAAGCGAAGTTCCAGGGTGTCGAGTTGCGCACGACTCACGCGCATGGTGTCGAGGTGAACTTGAGCAAACAACAGCGCGCTGAAGTGAAGAAGAGGTTCGCGGATTCGCCAGTGCTGCTCTGGAGCCTCGGCAGCGTGTTCGATTACCACACAACCGACTCGTCCAGGCTGCGTCAGGACATTGAAGCCAGTAAAGAGTACATCGCCTTGGCCCACGATGTTGGCGCCACTGGAGTGAAGGTCCGTCCGAACGGCCTGCCCAAGGAAATACCGGTCGAGAAAACCCTCGAACAAATCGGCCGATCATTGCAGGAACTGGGCAAGTTTGCGGCGCAGTACAACCAGCAAATCCGCCTTGAGGTTCACGGAACCAGCACATCGCAACTGCCGCACATCCGGAAGATCATGGACATCGCAGATCATCCGCTCGTGGGGGTATGCTGGAATTCCAATCAAACGGATCTCGACGGCGCGGGCTTCGACGCGAATTTCGACCTGGTGAAGCACAAGATTTTCACCGTTCATCTGCGTGACTTGTTTCTGGAGGAGTATCCGTTCCGCAAGCTGTTCACGCGATTGAACGAGATCAACTTCACTGGGTTCACCTTCGCCGAAATTCCTGAGAGCACAGATCCAGTGCGCGTGATGAAATACTTCAGGGCCTTGTGGCTGGCGTACCAGATGTAGCAGTGCGGCTGACGGGAGCTGGCAGTCTGCGCCACGAGGCAATGTACGGATGCGCCCTCCTTGGATCGATCGACTGGTCCGAACTATTTTTCCGCGACCGCGACAGGTTGGCTGGATGTGCCGGACAAGTGGCTGCACCAACCACACGCGGCGCCGACCGATATCCGGGAATTGCTTTTCTGGCGCGGCGTGAAGTAAATGTCGTTGTATGCAGAAGCCGCCTGAAACCTTTTTCAACCTGGAAGACTTCGTGCCTGACTTGAAAAAGGAGTTTGAACAGCGTCCGCTCAACCCAAAGAAGATTATTCTGGCCGCCATTCCAATCAAGAATCCAGAAGGGCATCCGGGTCCAATTCCAGCCGGAGTGGATCGCACGTCGCTTTCGTTCTCGGACGGAAAAGGATTCTGGTTTTGGGAGACGGCTTCGTTGCGGGGATTGTTTCGCGGCGACAAGCAACCACCCGTTCTAGGAGACTTTCCGGAAGCTTATAACGACTCATTTATGATTTTCGACCTGCACGCCTTGGAGATCAGCAAGTTCTTCGGCGATCGGCGGGATGCGGAGATGCGGGAGATTTACTCGGTGTTGCGGCGGCGGCCGGATGGAAGGAGCCTGGGATTCGTTCATGATTACATGTGGCAGGCAGCCGCGTTTGTCCTGGGTACGCGACCTCTGAGCCAGGCGGAGTTTGAGGCGATCATGGCGCGGTTGGAACGTTCCTGCAGGACGTTTGAGCAAGCGCCCACTTCGCGAAATTACATCGCTGCATTGAGGACGACTCTGGGCCAAGGCGGTGGTTATTGAACAACTCTGCCAATCACGATTTGCCCAGATGTCAGATTAGGCGCTCGCCCAAGGAACACCCCGGCCCAGCCTGGGATTCATAGCTTCGCTCGCCACTCACATGGCCATTCTAGGCAAACGAAACCTTCTCTCCGTTGTCAGGGCATCCGCCCCCGGCTTGTATCTCGATGGCGGTGCGCTGGGTGAGATCTTGCTGCCCGGCCGCTACATTCCGGCCGACCTCAAGCCCAAGGACAAACTGGATGTGTTTGTCTATCGCGATTCCGAAGACCGGCTCGTGGCCACCACCGAGATTCCGCACGCCACCGTCGGCGAGTTCGCGTGCTTGAAAGTCGTCAGCATCAACGATCGCGTTGGCACCTTCCTTGACTGGGGACTGGCCAAGGACCTATTGCTGCCGTTTCGTGAGCAGCAGAAGCCACTGCGAGTGGGACAATGTGTGGTGGTATTCGTCCACCTCGATCCGAAGACCGAGCGCATCATGGCGACCACACGGCTCCATCGGCATCTGAGCCAGGAGCGGCCACTCTATCGCAACAGCCAGCCGGTGAATCTCCTGATCACGGGTACCACCCCGCTCGGTTACCAGGCCATCGTGGAGGACAGTCATGGCGGCCTGCTTTACCGGGACAACGTCAAAACGCCGCTGCAAATCGGGCAGCGCCTCCAGGGATTCGTCCGCAACATCCGCCCCAACGGGCAGATTGATCTGAGCCTCGACGCCGCCGGCTACCAACGGGTGGCCCCACTGACGAACCAGATCATCCAGGCACTCACAAGCAACGGCGGGAATCTGGCCTTTGATGATGACAGTTCACCCGAGACGATCCGTGAAAAATTCAGCGTCAGCAAAAAGGCCTTCAAGCAGGCGCTGGGCAAACTATACAAGGCACGGCGCATCCGGTTTACGAATCCTGGCATCCAGTTGCTCGATAACTCCTCGTGGGTGCCTGGCGGCTAAACATGCGAATGGTCAGCCAATGGCGCTGTTCCTCCACATCCTCGCCGGCAGCTCCGATTCCACGCGAGGGGAAGATGCCCGGCTCCCAGGCACAGTTCGTTGAAGCTCAATTCAAGAGTTTGATTCAACCTTGGAGTGACTGTTGGCGGCTATTTTGTTGTGGCTTGCTGAGATGCTCTCACTGGTTCCGGTCCCTTCACCAAGCGGTTGCCCACCTCGCTGCAAAGGCTGAGGAATCTCTCCTCGGCCAGACTGTGACGCCGTTCCCGCCAATGAATTAATCCCCATGTACGTGTGAGCTTGCGCCGCCCCAGCGGAAGAGCCACCAGGGATCCATCGTCCAATTCCCGCCGCGCGACCCAGGACGCCAGCACCGTCACGCCCAGCCCCAGCTTCACCATTTCCTTGATGGCTTCCACGCTGCCCAGCTCCATGACTGTGTTGAGAGCGACATCTTCCTCGCGAAAGTATTGTTCCACGGCTCGGAAGGTGAAGCTGGCCTTGCTGTACTGAATGTACTGCTGCCTCGGAATTTCCTCTCTGATGGCGCGTCCAGCAAGAGCCCAGGGGTGCGAAGGTGAAACAATGAATCCCATCTCATCTGAGAACAACGCCCGGAATTCAAATTGATTATCAAGCCGTGACTCGATCACCAACCCAAGGTCCACACGGTTCTCCCGGAGCAGATCAGTCGCCTCCGCGGTGTCGCAAGGCTCAAGAATGATCGCAGTGTCAGGCAGGGCCTTCTTCAGTTCCCGGAACACTTCGGGGAGGATGTATTGACAAGCCGTCGTGCTCGCCGCGATCCGCAACCTGCCACGTCCCCATTTACCCAGATGTTTGAGAGAAGAACGTGCGGCACGTGTCTCGGTAAGAATTCTCTGAGCATGATGCTGGAGCTGTTCACCAGCCTGAGTGAGAAGAACCTTTTTTCCCACCCTGTCAAAAAGACGACAGCCCAAATCCGCCTCGATGGCTTTGATTGAGTGGCTCACAGCGGATTGCGACAGGTGAAGTTGTTTGGCGGCTCCCGTGAAACTGGCGCATTCCGCCAGCCTGATAAAGGCCAGAAGCTGCCTGCTATCGATCATTACATTCATATATGAATCCGATTCATTTGTATCATCGAAACATTCCAAGCAATCGACAGGCCATGGGGCGACGGGTTGATACGAGCGCCGCCAATGACGGATGCAGGAGTGAAGGTCTCCAAAACCAAGAATGACAACACAAGCAGACAATTTTCTGAACTCAACAAGAGCAACCATCGCCAAAGGATCGATCCCCTCAAGCATGGTCGTTCATCACGAGAATTCACACGCCAAGCACGGCGGCGCGATGACATCCAGGCAGTCGCGCCGCCGGTTTCTCAGGCACACCATCGCCGTCGCACTTCTGGCCGGAGTGCCGCGCGGGTGGATGGGAAGCGCTTTTGCGAGCGACGCACCCGAGACCGTGAAACTCCGCTGCGGGATCATCGCGCTCACGGATTGTTCACCGCTGCTTCAGCCGTTTCCAGGCTTCGCCAATGATTACCTGCGGCAGAAGGATCCCTATTGGGCGAACTGGGACATCAGCGGATCTTTTCGCATGCGCTATGAAGTTCGCGAAACCCATCTCGCCGCGCCTCCTGCCAACGATTTCAAAAAGGGCGTTGATAACGACAACAGTTACTTCAGCGACAAGCTGCTGCTTCGCCTCGGTTACTCGGCCAAATGGTGGAGTGCTCTGGTCGAGGGGCGCAGCAGTTCCGCCACGGGCGACGATCGCGGTTCGGCCCCAAATATCCCAACCGGCTCCAGTCCGGATTCCGACGGGCCTGTCGATCTCCATCAGGCCTACGTCTTCCTCGGCAACCACAAGGAATTCCCAGTTTCCCTAAAAGTAGGCCGCCAGGAATTGAGCTGCGGCGACGAGCGATTCGTGGGTGCATTCGCGTGGAATAACATTGGCCGTGTCTTCGACGCTGCGAAAGTGCGCTGGCAAAACGCATGGTTCGGCATGGATGCGTTTACCAGCCGGATCGTCGTTCCCGACGACAACAATTTCAACATGTCCAATGAATACGAGACGTTCTCGGGCGCTTACTTCAACACCACGAAAATCCCGAAGAACTGGACTGAGTTCTACTTCCTCGCCCGCAACGTGAGCCCAGGCGCCGCCACACTCTTCGCGCCAGCAACAACTCCCGCGCATTTGCATCCCGATGGCCAGGACACCTGGGTGATGCTCCAGGGCGAGCTGACCTGCTACTTGGGGAACGGTGAACGCCGTACCATCCGTGCCGGTGACGTGGATGTGGCAGATCGCGAGCAGGTCCACGGAGCGATCAATGAAAGCCGTTTGGACGCGGTGTTTGTGTCGATCTACTCCGCGCCCAAGCTTGGCTGGGTCAAGGCACCCCCCTGAAAAGTTGGTCAAGCTCCAAGCGTCGCTGGAAACAACCGGGGCTTGCTTTAACCAGCGTGCGCAATTCTGAACAGACCGCTGGTCGCAACCGTGAAGGGATTTGGTTAAACGGCTTTTTTCGTCAGTGCTGTCGGCGCTACGCCTTTACTGGCAACGCTGGCTTCCGAGGTCAGTTGACTGCCTGAAAGCAGGGCGCTGAATTTAATTCAGCGAATCCATGCGAGCAATTCATGCCCACTTGCCTTGCAACTCGCCCCCGGCGGCACTCTGTTTGCTAAATGCCCGAGGATGCAAAAATCGACTTCATTTTGGAAAGAAGGCCATTGGCCCACGCTCGTTTCCACGTTCCTCTACTTCGATTTCAGCTTCATGGTGTGGACGCTTCTTGGCGTGCTGGCAAACCAGATTACCGCGCCGGAATCACTCAACCTCACGCCGCAACAGAGGTTCTTCATGGTCTCGGTGCCTATTCTTTTTGGGGGCATCTTCCGCCTTGGTTTGGGACTGCTGGTGGATCGCATCGGTGCCAAGCCCACGGGCATCCTCGCGCAGCTTGTGGTCATCGCTGGTCTCGCGGTGGCGTGGGTCATCGGGCTGAAGAATTACGAGGCCATCCTGCTCATGGGCATGGTGCTCGGCGTGGCGGGTGCGAGCTTCGCGGTGGCGCTGCCGCAGGCGGGTCGTTGGTATCCGCCACACATGCAGGGACTGGTCATGGGCCTGGCGGGCGCCGGCAACATCGGCGTGGTGATTGACGCGTTGCTAGCGCCACGGCTCGCGGCGGCCTACGGATGGCCAGCGGTGTTCGGCTTCGCGATTATCCCTGCGGTCGCCGTGCTGGCAGTTTACTGCACCGTGTCCAAAGAGCCGCCGGTGAAGATCACTCCAAAGAAACTCGGCGACTACTTTCGCCTCTTCGGAGAGAAGGACGTTCACTGGTTTTGCTTCTTCTACACCGTGACCTTCGGGGGCTTCGTCGGCCTTGCGTATTCGCTCGGCATGTATTTCAAGGACCGCTTCAATCTCACACCGCAGCAGGCTGGCGACCTCGTGGCACTCTGCACGGCCATTGGCGCGCTTGGGCGTCCGCTCGGGGGTGGCATCTCGGACCGCATCGGCGGCATCAAATCGCTGCATATCTACTACTCGGTCGCGTGCCTCGCGCTCATCGCGGGTGGTTTGATTGACAGCCTTGCGCTGAATGTCGCGGCCTTCTTCATCGCTTGCGGTGCGTTCGGCATGGGCAATGGCTCCGTCTTCCAGTTGCTCCCGCAGCGCTTTGGCAAGGAACTCGGTTTGATGACCGGACTCGTTGGCTGTGGCGGCGGCCTCGGCGGTTTCCTGCTCGCGAATATGATGGGTCAGAGCCGCCAGCACACCGGCAGCTACCTCACCGGACTGTTCATCTTCGCCAGCCTTTGCATCCTCGCCCTGGTCGGATTGAACCTCGTGAAACGCCGCTGGCGGACGACGTGGGGTGCGGTTGCCGCCGCGCGGATCTGACGCCTGCGATTGACGCGCATGATAGCGACTCTCCCAGCTCTCACCGCGGAGATGAAACCGAAAACCATTTCCGCGGCTGCCATTATCGGCATTAGCATTGATTCGCTTGATTCACAGGTGGAAACTACGCTGGTGAAATCACTGGCTGGCCACCTCCGCGTTCACACATCAAGCTGCACGCGCCCTCGCGAGGACGACAAACCAGGGGATGACGCTTCCGCCGCTCGCGCACTGGACGATGGAACCTTCCTTGCCGTCGTCGCTGACGGACTTGGCTCCGCCCGGCAAGGCCGGGACGCCGCGGAAAAAACCGTGGCGCAGTACATAGCAAACTTCCGCAGCCGACCTCGCGCCTGGAGCACGGCCAAGACGCTGGAGGAAATCGCCCGCCACCTGAACCGCCAGCTACATCAGGAGGGCCTCGCCCGCCACGAATCGCCGGAACTCGCGTCCACCGTCGTTGTCGCAGTGCTTGATGGCAACCACCTTCACATTCTCAATGCCGGCGACTCGCGGGCCTACCGCTTCCGCGCCGGCAAACTTGAGCGCCTCTCGCACGACCACCGTGACTCCTTTCAATCTCACGTCCTGACACAGGCCATCGGTCTCGCCGACACGGTTGCGCCGCACATCGCGCAGACCGATCTCGCCGTCGGAGATTTGATCCTGCTCTGCACCGACGGCCTCACTGACGTGCTCGAGGATACCGCGCTTGCCGGGTTGCTTGCCCAGCACACCAGCGCGCGCGGCCTCGTCCTCGTCGCCCGTGAACGAGCCACGCCCGAGACGCTCGATGACATCACCGCTGTGGTGCTCGAAGTGCAGGAACTTGGCCCTCCCGCGAGTGCCGCGTCGGTGGCACTGCCCATTCCCACGCAGCTCAAGGCCGGCGACGTGATGGACGGTTACACACTCCGCCGCAGCTTCCGCGCGAGCGACCGCATCTGGCTCGCTGCGAAGTCCGGCCAGTCCTTCGTGCTGAAATTTGCCCCGCTCGAAGCGCAGACGAACGACGCCGTCCTCACCGCCTTCATTCGCGAGACGTGGATTGCAACCACGCTCAAGGCCGACTATTTCCCGGCAGCCACCGCGCCCGAGGACGCCACCGCACGCTACTATGTGCTCGATTATTTCCACGCCCCCACGCTCAAGCAATGGCTCGCCGAGCGCGGCCCGCTGTCCACCATCGATGCTGCCACCCTTGGCAAATTCTTACTCGCCGCAGCGCAGTTCCTCCTGCGGCCTGACTTCGTCCACGGTGACTTGAAGCCGGAAAAGATCCTCGTGATCGGCGAGCCGGGCACGCTTGCATACAAGCTCATTGACCTGGGCAACGTCGCGGAAGTCTTCAGCGTGAACTCGCGCGCCGGCACGCCGAGTTACCTCGCGCCAGAACGCTTTCGCGGTGGCGCGGTCAGCGAGGCGACGGAAATCTTCGCTCTCGGTGCGACACTTTACGAAGCGCTCACGGGGAAATTGCCGCACGGAGAAATCGAGCCGTTCCAGACCCCGCAGTTCCGCGCCGCCAGGCGGCCCAGCGCGCACAATCCGCACATTCCGCCATGGCTTGACGCCATCGTCCTCCGCGCCCTTGCGCTGAGCCCCGATGAACGCTTCGCCGCCTACAGCGAGATGCGCTACGAACTTGAACATCCAGAAAAAGTAAGCGCCTTTCGCTCCGCCGGCACGCCGCTTATCGAACGCGACCCGGAGCTCTTGCTCAAGCTGCTCCTCGCCGCGAGTCTCGCCGCCAACCTCGCGCTCCTTTTCTTCCTGCTCCGCAAATGACTCTGGACGCCGACAACTCCACGGTGGCCAGCCGCGCGACGGGCGGGCGCACGCTCGTGGACGAGCTGCTGCGGGAGCAAAGGCAACTGACGGCGGTGGAATCGTTCTCCCGCGCGCACGACCGCAATGAACTTTCCGCCGCGCCCTATCGCAAACTGCTGCCAATCACCCAGCCCGCATCCGGCGAGCAGTTCGCCTTCGAGGTGGACCTCGACCAATGCAGCGGCTGTAAGTCGTGCGTGACCGCATGCCACTCCTTGAACGGTCTCGACGATGATGAGACGTGGCGCAGCGTGGGCCGGCTTGCATCGACCGATTTGCGTACGCCGTTTCACCAGTTCGTCACAACCGCATGTCATCATTGCGTGGACCCCGGCTGCCTCAACGGCTGCCCCGTCCTCGCCTACGACAAGGATCCCATCACAGGCATTGTCCGGCATCTCGATGACCAGTGCATTGGCTGTCAGTACTGCGTCATGAAATGTCCCTACGAAGTGCCTCAGTACTCGAAGACGCGTGGCATCGTGCGCAAGTGCGACATGTGCAGTTCGCGGCTGACCGTCGGCGAAGCGCCGGCATGCGTGCAGGCGTGTCCGAACGAGGCCATCCGCATCACGGTGGTGGAACAAGACAAGGTGCGCGGCAAATATCGCGGGCTTCCGGTGCTTTCTGAAGCGAGCGGGGGAGAAAAGGAAAAAAGGAGAAAAGGGGAATTCTCATCTGTCCCTTTTCCCCTCTTCCCCCATGCGAACAATTTCCTCCCCGACTCTCCCAACCCAGCCATCACACTTCCGACGACCCGCTACATTTCCCAGCGCGCGTTGCCAGCCGATCTCGAAGCTGCGGACGCGCATGAAGTCCGCCGGGCTAAAGCACATCCGCCACTCACAATCATGCTCGTACTTTCACAGTGTGGAGTGGGCCTCGCTCTCATGAGCATGCTGACCGGGGGCACATCGCGGATGCTTGCCGTCGCAGCGCTGGCAGTCACGGCGCTGGGTGTGGCGGCCGGAACGCTGCACTTCGGTCAACCGCTCAAGGCCTGGCGAAGTTTCCTCGGCTGGCGCAAATCGTGGTTGAGCCGGGAGTTGATTGCGTTCGGTGCCTTGCTTGGCGCATTGGGCTTTCATGCTGCCGTGCTTCATCCGCTGACCGCAGGGCTTGCCACGTTGACCGGCATTGTCGCGGTGGCTTGTTCAGCCATGGTCTATGTGGACACGCGCCGCCCATTTTGGAAGGTGCCGATGACGTTTGGGAAATTCTTCGGCACCACGCTGCTGCTCGGCAGCTCGGGTGCGCTGGCCTTTGGCAAGCCGGCGGGGATGCCGGCGCTCCCAGGTATCGTCTTCGTCGCTCTCATCGTCCTCGGCACAGTCTTCAAGCTCGCCGTGGAGAATCGCATCTTCCGCTTTCTCGCGGACGAACAAGACCCGCATTTGACCGCGCTCAACAAGACCGCGCTGCTGCTCAACGGCCCGTTCGGTCTGCTCTCGCGAATGCGCGTGGCTTTTGCATCTGCCGGTGGTGTGGTTTTGCCCGCGCTGATGTTGATCTTCGACGTCGGACTCGCCCTGCCCGCACTAGCTCTGATGTTGTGTCTGGCAGGCGAACTTATCGAGCGCCACCTGTTCTTCGTCGTTGAGGTCGCACCTAAAATGCCAGGAGGTCAGGGCTCGTGAAAACGAGGGTGGCGACATTGGCACGTGAGAAGGGAACGCCGATCTCCAGATCGGCGAGCCGGAAATCGCCTGCGCATGAACGCGCCCATCTGGAGATCGGTGCTCCAAACTCAAATTCCCTCCTCCGTCAGTGGAACGGCCCCCTCACCGCCGACCTCACACTGCATCCCGGCGACTTCGGCCTCGGCAAGGTTCCCGCCCGCTTGCGGCCCGACGCCACCACACGCTTGATCTGTGGCTATTGCTCCACGGGTTGTTCGCTCGACATTCACTTACAATCCGGCGTCGCTGTGAATCTCACTCCCACCGCCGATTATCCGGTGAATCTCGGCATGGCGTGCCCGAAAGGTTGGGAGGCTCTCACGCCTCTCGCCGCACCCGACCGCGCCACAACACCACTGCTGCGCAATCCGAAAACCGGCAAGCTCGAACCCACCGATTGGGACGAAGCCATGCAGGTGTTCACGCTCAAGTTCAAGGCGTTGATGGATCAGCACGGGCCGGAGAGCGTGGCCTTTCTCAGCACCGGACAGATTTGCACCGAAGAAATGGCATTCGCGGGTGCGCTGTGGAAATTCGGCATGGGCGCGCTACACGGCGACTCGAACACGCGCCAGTGCATGGCCACAAGCCACGTCGCTTACAAGCAAAGCTTTGGGTTTGATGCACCGCCCTACACTTACGCGGACTTCGAGGAAAGCGACGCGCTCGTCTTCATTGGCTCGAACCTCTGCATTGCGCACCCGATCCTCTGGCAGCGCGTGCTGCGAAACAAAAAATCGCCCGAGATCATTGTCATTGATCCGCGCAAGACCGAGACGGCGATGAACGCCACTCAGCACCTTGCGATCACGCCGAAGTCAGACATCACACTGCTTTATGGCGTGGCGAACCTGCTCATCCAAAAAGGCTGGATCAACCGGGAGTTCATTGAGCGCAGCACGACGGGCTTTGTGGAGTTCGCTGAGTTCGTCCGGTAATTCACTCCAGACAAAGTCGCGGCGGCAACCGGCCTGACCATCGGACAACTTTTTCATTTCACCGAAGTCATCGGCACGCGCAAAGCCGTGAGTTTCTGGTGGACGATGGGTGTGAACCAGGGGCACGAGAGCACGCGGACCGCGCAGGCGATCATCAACCTCGCGCTGCTGACCGGCAACATTGGCCGGCCCGGCACTGGCGCGAACAGCATCACCGGCCAGTGCAATGCGATGGGCTCGCGGCTCTTCGCCAACGCTTCGGACATGTTGGGTGGCCGCGATTTCCTCAACGCCGAACATCGTGCTGAAGTTTCGCGGCTCTTGCACATCGCTCCGGAGCGTATCCCGGCGAAGAATTCGCTCGCCTACGATCAAATCATACAGGCAATTGCCGACGGAAAAATCAAGGGGCTGTGGGTCATCGCCACGAACACCGCGCATTCATGGATTGATTCGGCTCGTGCAAACGGCGCGCTCGACAAGCTGGAGTTTCTCGTCGTGCAGGACTTGTTCACCACGACCGACACGGCGGAACGCGCGCATCTGATCCTGCCCGCCGCCGGCTGGGGCGAGAAGGAGGGCACGTTCATCAACAGCGAGCGGCGTTTCGGCCACATCAAGAAAATCTCCCGCGCTCCCGGCGATGCGATGAGCGACTTCAACATCTTCCGCCTCGTCGCCGAATACTGGGGTTGCGCAGGGATGTTCAGCCAGTGGAGTTCGCCGCAAGCTGTCTTCCAAATTTTGAAAAAACTTTCCGCTGGGAAGCCGTGCGACATCACGGGCATCGAGGACTACCGGCATCTGGACGCCAGCGGTGGAATTCAATGGCCGTTCTCAAGAACTCAGAATGCAGAATCCAGAATCCAGAATGAAAGCGATCCGCCGAGCGCGGACAATTCAGCATCCTGCAAGCTTGATTCTTCATTCACCGAGCGCCGCCTTTTTGCGAACGGCAAATTCTTTCATGCGGACGGCAAAGCGAAGTTCTTGTTCGACGCCCCACGTCCGGTCGCCGAACCTACCACTGAAGAATATCCCTTCGTTCTTCTCAGTGGTCGCGGAACCAGCGCACAGTGGCACACGAACACGCGCACCGGCAAATCCGCGGTGCTGAGAACGCTTTACCCTGCCAAAGCCTACGCGGAAATTCATCCGACAGACGCGGCGCGGCTACGCCTTGAGCCAAACTCCGCCATTGCCGTTATTTCGCGGCGTGGACGCATGGTCTGTGACGCCTACATCACGCCCACGATCCAGCCGGGCCAGGTGTTCATCCCGATGCACTACGTCGAAACCAACCAACTCACCCACGCCGAGTTCGACCCGCATTCACGCCAGCCGAGCTACAAGCATTGCGCGGTGCGGATTGAACCAGATGGCCCCCAACACTGATATGCGCGCCATTGATTCCAACGTGCTGGAAACGCCAAAGCCGGCTGCCGGCGAATTTTCCACCGAACAAAAGGAATACTTATCCGGTTTCATGACTGGGGTGGCGCAGCGCGGGTTGTTTCCCTATGTCGGCGCAAATGACAAGGGTCTTCTCACCGCCGACCCGTCCGCCGGTGGCATGAATCTCTCCGCTCCCGCAGTGGAAACGATCCACGGCTTCGCGCTCGGTGATGTGACTAAGCAGGAACTCTGGAAACACGAAGAGAACCCGCTTGATTCCTGGGACAAGCTCCTGGCGCATGCGGAGTCGGGCAAATTTCCCAACGAGGAGGACACCTATCGTTTCCGCACGTTCGGCATGTTCTACGTTTCGCCGGCACAGAACAGTTTCATGCTTCGCTGCCGCATCCCGGCAGGTGAACTGACGGCGGTGCAACTGCACGGTCTCGCAGCCATCGCGGATGATTTCGGCAACGGCAAGTCAGCCGTCACCACCCGCTCGAACATCCAGATCCGCGAGATCGCGCCGCAGAATCTCGTCAATGTGCTTACGCGTTTGCAGGGCCTGGGCCTCACCGCCAAGGGCAGCGGCGTGGACAACGTCCGCAACATCACCGCGTCACCCACAGCGGGTTTCGATCCGCAGGAGCTGATCGACACACGTCCGTTCGCGCACGCATTGCACCATTATATTTTGTAGTGCTATCCAGTTGACTCTTGTGCCATTTTCGGTCAAAAACCTCAAATGGCAGATTACCCCAAGACTATCTTGGAATTCCGCGACTGGTTTGCGAGCGAAGATGGTTGCCGTGATTATGTGGCGCAACTGCGATGGCCCGACGGATT
>SIBF01000001.1 GCA_009695275.1 Pedosphaera sp.
CCTGTAGCAAAGGGGAGCGCGGGCGTCCCGCCCGCTGAATCCGGCGTCCCGCCGGATTCTCGTCACACTCACTCTTCTCAGGACGAAAAGTTAGAGGAACGAAGTTTTCGGCGGGACGCCGAAAACAGCGCGCGAGACGCACGCGCTCCCCAACATGACCCCGACGAAACGCGCGTCACGCTCATCCTCGAAGTTTCGGACACCGGCATCGGGATTCCGAAGGCGCAACAGGACCACATCTTCGGCGCGTTCTCGCAAGTGGCGGGTCAAAGCACACGCAAGTTCGGCGGCACTGGCCTCGGCCTCACCATCACCAAGCGGCTTGCCGAAATGATGCATGGCGTGATCACTGTCACGAGCGAACCAGGGCAGGGCAGCGCGTTCCGGTTCGAGTTCCCCAATGTGGCGATCACAGAGCTGGCCGAGTCCGATGCCACCGCAACGAGCGGCGAAGGCGACTTCACCCAGTTCGCTCCCGCGACGATTCTGGTGGCTGATGACGTGGCGTTGAATCGGGCGCTGCTCACCGGTTATTTCGAAGGCACAGGACATAAAGTTTTCCTGGCAACAAACGGACTCGAGGCATTGGAACAAGCGGAGAAGCTTCGGCCGGACGTGATCCTGATGGACATGCGGATGCCGGAGCTGGACGGCCACGAGGCAACGAAACGATTGAAAGCAAACCCAGCCCTGAAGAACATCCCGGTCATCGCGGTGACGGCGTCATCATTTCGCGAAGAAGAAGCGAAAGCGCGGAAGATCTGTGATGGGTTCATCCGCAAGCCGTTCAACCGGGAGGAGCTTATTGCTGAGTTGAAACGTTTCCTGAAGCTGGCTGAAGTTCACGAGCGGGAACTTTCCGCGAACCGACCAGAGGCGACACGCATGGAAGCGTCAGCCGTTTCCGAAGCCGCGTGGAAGGATCGTCCTGAATTGCTCGCCAGGCTTCGCCACGAGCAGACCACGGTCTGGCCGCGGCTCTGTCGCGTGATGGACATGAGCGAGATTGAGGAGTTCGCCCGCCGGCTGGAAGCATGGTCGGAAGAGGGGCATCTTTCTCCGTTGGGAAACTACGCGGTGGAATTGCTGCGGGACGTCGAGGCCTTCGATGTGGATCAACTTGCCAGAACGCTGCAAAAATTCCCCGCCCTCTGCGCAACGGCCGGGCTGAAGGAGGAGCAGAAACCATGAGCCTCCCTGGTATTTCCGCGGTCCAGCAAACCAAGTCCCGCGTGCTGGTCGTGGATGACATCTCAAAGAATCTCCAGGTGGTCGGCACGATGTTGCGGAACGAAGGCTACCAGGTCATGCCGGCAACCAGTGGCGCCCAAGCCCTCGAACGTGCGCAAGCGCAACCGCCTGACCTGATTTTGCTGGATCTCATGATGCCGGAGATGGACGGCCTCGAAGTTTGCCGTCGTCTGAAGGCGGACCCTGCCACGCGACAAATCCCCATCATCTTCCTCACCGCCAGCAATGAGATGGAGCACCTGGTCAAGGGCTTCGAGGCCGGGGCCGTGGATTACATCACCAAGCCCTTCAACGCCCCGGAATTGCTGGCCCGGGTGCGCACTCATCTGGAGTTGAAGCTGGCGCGGGAACGTCTGCGGGAGATGAACGATGAAAAGAATGAATTCATGGGCATCGCCGCTCATGATTTGCGCAACCCCCTGTCCGCGATCAAAGGCTACTCCGAAATGATGATCGAAGACGCGCAGGCATTGCAACACCGTGAGCTCGAGGAAAACGGACGCCGGGTTCTCGAGACTGCCGTGCGCATGGCCGAGATGGTGCAAAATCTCCTGGATGCCAATCGTATTGAGCGCGGGGAAATGCAGCTTCACCTGGCACCGATGGATCTGGCCGCGGCAGTGGCGGCCGTCCTGGAAACCCAGCGCCCGCGAGCCGTGGCCAAGCAACAAGCCCTCCACTGGCAGAACGAAGCCGGGCCGGTCCCCGTGCTGGCTGATGCGAGTGTACTAACGCAGGTCGTCGAGAACCTGGTTTCCAACGCCATCAAGTACTCGCCTCCGGGCAAAACTATTTTCGTGCAGTTGAACAGGTTCGCGGAGACGGCGCGTTGCGAAGTGAGGGACGAAGGCCCCGGCCTGAGTGCGGAGGATCAGAAGAAACTGTTCGGCAAATTCGCGCGCCTGAGCGCGAAGCCGACTGGCGGGGAAAATTCCACCGGCCTCGGCCTTTCCATTGTGAAGAAGATGGTCGAGGCGATGAACGGCAAAGTATGGTGCGAGAGTGAGCCGGGCCACGGAGCAAAGTTCATCGTTGAGTTTGCCACCACTTGAACAGTGTCATGCCGTTCGCCTGTCGGTTGATGAACAAGAGATGTGGACCACCAGCTCTATTTGGAAGCAATCGCAACCCGGCAGGTTTCCGCGAAGGCGAGGCACTGTGATTCCACCCATTGCCAATCTCCAGCCTCGATGCGCTTCCGATCAAACAGCGGGTTGCCGATGCCCGCACCGTCTGCTCCGGCGCGCATGAATTCCGGGAGGGTCTTCAAATCGACGCCGCCGGTGGGCAGGAGTTTGATGTGCGGCAAGGGCGCCTTGATCGCCCGGATGTAAGCCGGGCCGTGTAGTTCGGCTGGAAAGATTTTCACCATCGTGGCCCCGTGATCCCACGCGCAAGCGATCTCGGTCGGGGAAAGTGCGCCGGGAAACACCGGCGTCTGCAAACGCACGCATTGGTCCAGAACATCGATCACCAATGTGGGCGTGACGATGAAAGATGCTCCGGCACTTAGGGCTTCATCCAGCAGCCGACGCGATGTCACGGTGCCCGCGCCGATGTTCAGGGCTCCTTTGGCACACTCCACCGCGTGCCGGATCTGTCCTGCGGCGTCGGGACTGTTCATGGTGATCTCCAGGTTCCGCAATCCACCACGCACCGCCGATGAGATGAGCGGTTCGATCTGGTGTGTCGCAAAGCCACGGAGGATCCCGATCAATGGCATTTCCTGAAAATGCTGATGGCTGAAGATGACACTCATGGTGTTTGCCTGCCGATCAATGTCTTCAAGAACATGGCCTGTCCCATGATTGTCGCGCGGGCCATGGTCCCGGCTCGGACGCATTGCCAGCCAGCCTCCGCGCCTCGAAGTTCTGCAAGGGCGATGCGGTAGAGATTCGCCAGCGCTCCAGTCGCGGCGATAAAAATTGGACAAGTCACGGACTGAAGAGCGATCAACTCGGATCCTATGATGAGCCCGCTGAAGAATCGCGTATTCTCACCCAACGCGCTCCGATCGAGAACCGCCCGGGTGCGCACGCGAAAAAGTCCACCAGCCAATCCACACCGGCGCGCGTGCCGGACTCCCTCCTCGAAAGCAGTCCGATCATCGCCGGACAATTCGTCAGAGGGGCTCGCGCTTCCCACTGAATCGACTTGAACGGATGCCCGCAACAGACTGTGCCGGCCGAGCACGTCAAACAATTCCCCGGTCATGTAGGTTTGGAAATCCACGACGGAGCCGCCACGAACATGAATGTGTTTGGAATGCGTTCCGGGAAGAACAAGCAGCGATGCTTCGCGAGCCGCAGCCATTTCCTCGGAGGCCATGATGCCAACCACCTCAATTTCCTCGCCTCGCATGATGTCGGCGGGATGCGCCGCGCCTGAAATCAAATGTGTGTTTGAAATCCAATCCGGTCCTGCCCATTTGATTTTCGCATGGCTCAGACCGCTTCCGTTGAGTTGAAGTGGCAATGCGGCGTAGGGCAATTCACGCCAGCCCACGGTCGAGGAAGCCATGCCAGAAACCACGAGGGGCAATGGTTCATCAAGCCTCCCCTGCCCTTCCACCAGCTTGTCCAACTGCCGCCGGAGGTGCGCTTCAAAGATCGTTCCCCGCTCTACCTCGGTCAACGCGCCCCCCGACTGCGCTTGTTCGTACAATGCGCGGACGCCACTGCTCTCGCGGATTTCCCTGACCACCGTGCATCCTGCGTCGCGAACCCATCGAAGCCGAAACGTTGAAGTTCCCCAATCGCAAGAAATGAATTCCAATTGGTCGCTCATGGTGATCTCCGATACATTTACTTCAGCGCATCTGGAAACGCGAGCTGTCGCAGCGCTTCATACAGGACAATCGCAACGCAATTCGAGAGGTTCAATGATCGTGCATCAGCGTTGAACATTGGCAGCCGAATCCAGCTCTCATGGCGGCTCTTGAGCAGCTCGGCCGGCAAACCAGCGGTCTCGCGCCCAAACACGAGGTAATCCTCTCCGGAGTATTTCACCGCTGAGTAGAGCTGGGGCCCGTTGGATTCCACCAGCCAGAGTCGCGCGCCCGGTGGCAATCCAGCCTCAAACTCCGTCCAGCTCCTCCAGCGCTTCCAATCGACGTGCTCCCAATAATCCATTCCCGCCCTCTTGAGCTGCTTGTCATCGAGCTTGAATCCGAATGGCTCGACGAGATGGAGCGTGGAGCGCGTCGCAGCGCAGAGGCGGGCGACGTTGCCGGTATTCGGCGGGATTTCAGGCTCAACCAGGACGATGTGCATCTGATGCTTTGTATTTTGGATTCCGGACTTTGGGATTGTAGAAGACCTTCCAGAGCACGAGTCCATGGGCCGGCGCTGTCATCCCGGCCGCGCCGCGATCCTTCTTCTCCAGCATCGAGGAGACAGCCGAAGCTTCGAACTTGCCCAGCCCGATCTGAATCAACGTGCCCACAATCCCCCGGCACATCTTGTAGAGAAATCCATCGCCCTCGATGATGAACGTCAACAACGGTCCGCTTCGTCGAACATCGCATCGTGTCAACCGTCGCACCGTGCTTTCCGGCTTGTAGTTCCGATTCGCAGCGAACGATTCAAAATCATGGCTGCCGATGAACAACGCGCTCGCGGCGCGCATCGCGGCCAGGTTTAATTCCTTGGGAACATGCCACGTCTGCTGCCGCAGAAGCGGCTGATGCGCGTGATGATTCCAGACGAAGTAACGATACTGTTTGCCGGACGCGTCAAACCTTGCGTGAAACTCCGCCGGACATCGAGTCGCGGCGACAATCCTGACATCTTTGGGAAGGTTCGCGTTGAGTGCCAGTGCGAGCCTCGCCGTTGGCATCTTGAATTGTTCCCGGGGGATCTCCACGTGCGCCACCATTCCAACCGCATGAACGCCCGTGTCCGTCCGGCTCGAGCTGTGAATCCGTTTCACGCCGGGAAAGAGCCGTTGCAAAGCGCTTTCAATCTTCTCCTGAACGCCGGTGCCGATCTTCTGAACCTGCCAGCCGGCGTAATTCGTCCCGTCGTAAGCGATGGTGAGTTTGAATTTGATGGTGTCCATTCGGCATCCACAGATCTCAAACCGACAAACTCTCGAGATAACTCTGGAGCAGAATCGCAGCGGCGGCACCATCGACACGTTCCTTGCGCTCCGCCCGGCGGACGTTTGATTGGATCAACAGGCGGTTCGCTTGAGCGGAAGTCAATCGCTCGTCCCAGGTCCGGATCGGCACAGTCACTTTCTCCTGCACCGCCGCGATAAATTCGCGCACTTTCTGCGCCGCCGGGCCGTAGCTGCCGTCCATGTTGCGGGGCATTCCCACTAAAATCAGTTCGACCTCCCTGGCCAGCAGCAAGGCCTTGAGCTTCACGAGGGCGTCAGCGAACGGTTGTGCCGGGATGAAATCCAGCGGCTGCGCCAGTATTTTCAATTCATCGCTGACAGCCACGCCGATGCGTTTGGTTCCGTGATCCAGGGCAAGGATGCGCATATTTCAAAGGGTCTTCAACACCTTCGCCGCCGCCTGAATCGTCCTGTCCAGATCGATGTTGGTGTGCGCAACAGAGAGGAAGCCCGCTTCGAACTGCGAAGGGGCCAGATATATGCCAGCTTCCAGCATTCCGTGGAAGAATTTCTTAAAGCGCTCACGGTCGCTTTTCATCGCGTCGCCGAGATTCCAGACTGGTTCGCCGGTGAAGTAGCCACAGAACATTGAGCCGCACCGGTTGAAGGTGATGGACACGCCCGCAGACTTCGCTGCGTCACGCATCCCGGCTTCGAGTTGAGAGCCGAGTTGTTCGAGGCGTTCGTAAACCGCCCCCCTCTCCCAGCCTTCCGCCTTCACCTCCTCTTTGGATAGGGAGGGAGTTGGGGTGAGGGTCGCTCCGAGTCCTTCCAAAGTTGCAAGACCCGCGGCCATCGCCAGCGGATTGCCGCTTAACGTACCGGCTTGATATACGGGACCGAGCGGCGCGAGGTAGTCCATGATCTCCGCGCGACCACCGAACGCCCCCACCGGCAGACCGCCTCCGATGATCTTCCCAAAGCACGACAAGTCCGGCGTGATCCCAAATCGCTGCTGTGCACCACCGAGCGCCAGTCGGAAGCCAGTCATTACTTCGTCGAAGATGAGCAGAGCGCCATTCCTGGCGGTGATGTCGCGGAGAAATTCAAGATAGCCGGGTTTCGGCAGGTAAAGACCAGCGTTGCCAGGCACTGGCTCGATGATGATTCCAGCGATCTGGTCCTGGTTGGCGGCGAAGGCCGCTTTCACCGCCTCTTCGTCATTGAACGGCAGAACGATGGTGTGCTGAGTGAACGAGGCAGGCACACCAGCACTGTCTGGATGCCCAAACGTCAAAGCTCCCGAGCCAGCTTTCACCAGCAACGAATCGGCATGTCCGTGATAACAGCCGTCGAACTTCACAATCTTGTCGCGCTTGGTGAAGCCACGCGCCAGGCGAATGGCGCTCATGCAAGCTTCGGTCCCGGAGTTGCACATGCGAACCTTTTTCACGCTCGGCACGATCGACGTGATCAACTTCGCCATCGTGACTTCGAGGGGATTTGGAATTCCAAAGCTGGTGCCGTTCACAGCCGCCTGTTGAACCGCCGCAATAACTTTCGGATGCGCGTGCCCAAGAATCGCCGGCCCCCACGTCCCGACATAATCAATCAGTTCATTGCCATCCACATCGAAGATATGCGCGCCACTCGCGCGATTGACAAAGAACGGCTGCCCGCCCACCGCCCTGAAGGCGCGGACGGGGGAATTCACACCGCCGGGTATGTATTTCAAGGCTTCGGCGAATAGTTGCTCCGATCTGGCGCGGCTGATCATGTGCAGTTTGTGGCACCTTGTCTTGATCGCTTGCAAGCCAAGACTCGAACTCCAGGGTGCAATTCAAAGGAGGCTCGAAACAAAGGAGGCCCTGGCAAATGCGGTGGAAATCACTTCCATCGAACTTAAGCCGAATTGAATGGGGCTCACACCCGTCAGAAAAAGATTCGTCAATGTCCCTTGGGCTTGCCACATTCCATTTCAACGATCCATTGATGACTGAAAATATACAGAACCAATCGCGCGTGCTTCTTGCGCTGCTATCCGCGACGGGGGTGTTGCTCCTCGTGGCGTGCCAGCGCGACAGTGCGCCCGCTTCCACATCAAAGAAACCGGACGCACCCGCCAAAACCGTCCGCGCGTCAAGGATCCGGCTCATGCCGGTTGAGCGCACCGTCCGGTCATTCGGCTCCCTTTCAGCGCACGAGCAGGCAACCCTCAGCACGAAAGTTCCAGGACGATTGGAGAATCTGCTGGTGGACCTGGGGTCTGTGCTCCGAAAGGACGAAATCATCGCTCAGTTGGATCAGAAGGATTACAAACTGCGGCTTCAACAGGCTGAAGCGCTGCTGGCTCAGGCAAGAGTGCGGCTCGGACTGCCACTCCACGGCGAGGACGATACCATCGCCCCTGAAGACACCAGCCAGGCGCGCCAGGCCAAAGCCGTGCTGGACGAAGCCCGCACCACCCGCGAGCGCATTCGGAACCTCTCCGATCAGAAGATCATCTCAAAATCCGAAGTCGAAACCGCCGAGGCAGCCTACACCGTCGCCTTGGGCAAACATCAAGCGACCGTCGAAGAAGCCCGCACTCAACAAGCGCTCGTCGCTCAACGGAGAGCGGAAGTCAGGATCGCCCGGCAGGCGCTGGAAGATACAACTATCACCGCGCCCTTTGACGGTTCAGTCCAGGAACGGCGTGCCAACATAGGTGAGTACCTCTCAGCCAGCACACCAATCATCACGCTGGTGCGAATGGACCCGTTGCGACTCCGCCTCGAGGTGGCGGAAGCCGAAGCTTCAAAAATCGCCGCCGGCCAGAAAGTGCGGCTGACACTTCAAGGCACCACAAACATCTACTCGGGCGAAATCAAACGACTAAGTCCCGCCCTCGACGAGCGCTCGCGCATGCTCCGCATCGAAGCGGATGTTCCAAACCCTGGCACGCTGCGACCCGGGGCGTTTGTCACCGCTGAGATTGTGATCAATCAGAAGGACATGGCCGTGACCGTGCCGAATCGAGCGCTGGTCACCTTTGCCGGAATCGAAAAGATTTTCGTCCTGGAGAGCGGTAGAGCGATCGAACGAGGCGTCACCACCGGTCAACGCTTCGGCCAAAACGTCGAGATCATTACCGGGATTTCTGCCGGAGATGTGGTGATTCTGGAACCTGGAGCGGTGCAAAACGGTGCATCCGTCACAGCATCCATCGATGAATCCAGCGACGCACCCTCGTCATCGTTGAACCACGGCGCCAGCAAACCAAACGGTTAGCCCGCGCGTCCATCAACCGACCTCACATGCAGAAACTAGCCGAGATTTGCATCAAGCGTCCTGTGTTCGCCACGATGCTTGTCCTGACCCTCGTCGTTATCGGCATCGCCGGCTACATGCATTTGGGAGTGGACCGTTATCCGTCCGTTGATCTGCCGACAGTGCGGATCATGACACGGCTGCCCGGTGCTTCTCCGCAGGAAATGGAATCGCTCGTTGCCCAGAGGATCGAAGAAGCCGTCAACACCGTTCAGGGCGTCACGGAGCTCCGCTCCATTTCATTCCCCGGCAACTCCTTCATCATCGCAACATTCAACCTGAACCGTGATATCGATAACGCGGCGCAGGACGTTCGCGATCGTGTCGCGCAAATCGCCCGTGATCTGCCTCGGGATGCCGATCCGCCGTCCGTCTCCAAATTCGACAATGATCAGATGCCCATCATGGAGATTGCGATCTCTGGCAATCGAAGCCCCAGGGAGCTCACGGAACTCGCGGACAAGGTTGTAAAGATGCAGCTCGAACGGATCACGGGCGTTGGGGAAGTTGAGGTCATGGGCGGCACCGAGCGCTCGATCAATGTGTGGATCAACGCCGACCGTCTGGCCGCTTATCAGATTCCGATCACCGCTGTCCGCGAGGCCATCGTCCGACAGAACGCCAACATTCCAGGCGGCAATGTCACGGGTACGCTTCGGGAGCATGCCCTGCGAACGGTTGGCCGTATCACCGACTCACGTGCCTTCAACGATCTCGTGGTGGCGACGGTTAACGGTTCACCGATACGAATCCGGGATCTGGGCACTGCGGAGGATGGCGAAAAGGAACGTCGCAGTATCTCGCGGCTCGATGGCGTTCCCACCGTTTCGCTGAGGATTCGACGCCAATCCGGTGCCAACACGGTTGCAGTGATTGAAGCCACAACAGCGCGCATGGCACAGTTGAAATCTCAATTGCCACCGGATGTGAAACTCGAGGTGATTCGTGACCAGTCACGATACATTTACGAAGCGTTGCACGAGATCAGCGTCCACCTGATCCTTGGAAGCATCCTGGCCAGCCTCGTCGTACTCGCATTCATGCGGAGCTGGCGCTCCACACTGATCGCCGCCATCGCCATTCCGACTTCCGTCATCTCGACCTTTGGCGTGATGTGGGCTCTCGGTTTCACATTGAACTCTGTGACCATGCTCGCGCTGGTGCTGATGGTCGGAATCGTCATCGACGACGCCATTGTCGTGCTCGAAAACATTTTCCGATTTGTCGAAGAAAAGAAGATGCCCGCGTTCGAGGCGGCAAAGGCAGCGACGGCTGAAATTGGCTTTGCCGTGCTTGCGACCACTTTGAGTCTTGTCGTTATCTTTGTACCGGTGTCATTCATGTCCAGCATCTCGGGCCGGTTTCTGTTTCAGTTCGGCATCACTTCAGCCGTGGCCGTGCTCGTGAGCATGCTCGTGTCCTTCACTCTCACGCCGATGATGAGCGCCAGACTTCTGAGGAGAGATGATACGAGGGGGGATTCACCTCACGAACCAGCGCGATCTCGACAAGGCTTTTACAGCTGGATCGAACGGTTCTACATGACGCTGCTCGGATGGTCCATGCGCCATCGACTCGCGGTCTGGACCCTGGCGACGGCCGTCGTCCTGTCCTCGATTCCGCTCTACAAGGTCGTACGCCAGGAATTCACTCCAGGCAATACCGACGAAGGAGAATTCGACGTCGAAATCGGGGCTCGTGAGGGAACCAGCGTTACTTCGATGAGCGAAGCCCTCAGCGCCGTCGAGGCGGAACTTCGCTCAATGCCTTCCATCCGCCTCGTGCTGGCATCGATTGGCGGCGGTCCGGGAATGATCAACTCCGGCGGATTTTACGTACGCCTGGCGCCTCATTCAGAAAGAACTTTCACCTGGAAGCGGTTTTTGAGCCTGCATCCGCAGGATGCGTTCAAAGGTAATTACACTCAACGAGATGTCTCGCAGGAAATCCGGCAACGACTGAAAAAATTCTCCGACCTGAGAGTCTCCGTCCGCAGTTCGTCGTCATCCATCAATCTCGGAGGCGGGCGCAATTACGACATTGATTTCTCCATCCTTGGTCCGGAACTGGAATCCCTCGCACGTTACGCCGAGATCCTTCGCAAGAAGGCCCCTGACATCGGAGTGCTTGATGCCGACACCACCTTGCGCCTGGACAAGCCTGAGTTTCGCGTCGAGATCGATCGCGCCCGCGCGGCCGCGCTCAATGTGGACACGGAGGACATCGCCACCGCGCTTCGAATCATGGTGGGCGGCGACCAACGGGTGTCACGCTACCGTGACCCACTGATGAACGAAGATTACGACGTGCAATTGCGCCTGGCAGAAGGCGGACGCAATGACCCGACTACGATCTCCCGCCTGTTTGTCCCGTCTGCCAGTGGAGGTCTCGTGCGCCTCGACAACCTTGTCCAGATTGTACCGGGTTTCACAGCTTCGCGAATCGATCGATTGGATCGCCAGCGACAAGTTGGCCTGCGCGCCTCGGTCGCTCCCGGTTTCGCCCTCGCGGATCGGCTCGAAGCCCTCAAGGATGCCGTCAAGGAAATGAATCTGCCGCCCACCTACTCGACCAAAGTGAATGGGCGCGGTCGTGAGCTGGAGAAAACCTTCAAGGAATTCCTGTGGGCGTTCTCGCTGTCTGTTGTCTTCATGTATCTAATCCTTGCGTCGCAGTTCGAGAGCGTCATCCACCCGTTTACAATCCTTTTGTCGCTGCCGCTCTCGGTGCCGTTCGCGCTGCTGTCGCTCTGGGCGACGGGAAACACCATCAATCTCTACTCGGCGTTGGGGGTTCTTGTCCTCTTCGGCGTCGTCAAGAAGAACGCCATCCTCCAGATTGATCACATGAACAAACTTCGCGAAGCTGGCATGGACCGGCTCGCAGCCATCATGCAGGGAAATCGCGACCGCCTGCGGCCAATCTTGATGACAACCCTGGCTCTCGTGGCTGGCATGACGCCGCTCGCGCTTGGTGCCGGCCCTGGCGCCGAGGAGCGGCGTGCGGTGGCAGTCGTGGTCATCGGCGGCCAGACGCTCTCACTCCTGCTCACTTTGCTGGTGACGCCCGTGGCCTACTCCATTCTCGACGATGTGAAAGAAAAGTTTCTCTGGCGCAAGGCTGACCCTGCCGTGGCTTTGGCCGCCCCGTCGTCCGCAGCCAAGTGAGAGGAACATCATCCCTGTCCAACTCATCCAACTCCGAACCGGCACCACTATAAATCTCCATGACCCCATCACTGGAACAATCCACCCTCCGCCTTCACGAGTCTGACAATGTTGTCGTCCTGAAACGCGCGCTCAAGATGGGCACCGAACTCACCGACGGTGGCACTCGCATCGTTCTGTCGCGAGACGTGCCGGCAGGCCACAAGATCGCCGTTGCGCCGATCGCCGACAGCGATCCAGTCAGGAAGTACGGCCAGATCATCGGCTTCGCGAAAGGCAACATCGCGCCTGGCAATCACGTCCACACTCACAACGTCGTCGTGCGAGACTTCGGCCGCGATTATGAATTCTGTGCGGATGCTCGACCGTTCCCACTTTATCCAGCCGAACGGGCCAGGACATTCCAAGGCTTCGCCCGTCCAGGAGGCCGGGCGGGCACGCGTAATTATCTAGCCGTGATTTCGAGTGTGAATTGCTCCGCGTCCGTCTCGCAATACGTCGCGGACCGTTTCCGCACCGCCGAGTTCAAGCGTGATTTTCCAAACGTGGATGGCGTCATCGCATTCAAACACAAAAGCGGTTGCGCCATGTCAGCGGAAGAGCCCACGCGTTTGCTTCAACGAATTCTCGCCGGCATCGCGCGGCATCCGAACATTTCCGGCTATGTCTTGATCGGGCTCGGGTGTGAAACGAATCAGATCCAGGCGCTGTCGCGGGCGGAAAAACTGGATCAACTCCAGCCCGGCGAACTCGCTCCCGCCCTGATGACCATCCAGGGCACCGGCGGGATCTCGAAAACGGTCGAAGCTGGAGTGAACGCCATCACCAAAATGCTGCCGTTTGCCAGCGCACTCACTCGCTCCCCTCACTCTTTGAGCAAGCTCGTCCTCGCCATGAACTGCGGCGGCTCGGACGGCAACAGCGGCATCACCGCCAACCCCGCCCTGGGTGTCGCCTCCGACGAACTCGTTCGCTACGGGGGGGCTTCCGTCCTGGCTGAGACTCCGGAAATATACGGCGCGGAACACTTGCTCACCCGGCGCGCCGTCACACGAGAGGTGGGAGAGAAGCTCGTATCGCTCATCCGCTGGTGGGAGAATTACGTGCGCCTCTTCAATGACTCGATCGACAACAATCCGTCCGTCGGAAACAAGGAAGGCGGACTGACCACCATTTACGAGAAAAGCCTCGGTGCCGTGGCCAAAGGCGGTCAGGCACCTCTGGCCGCCGTTTACAATTACGCGGAGCAAATCACGACGCCCGGTTTCAGTTTCATGGACACACCGGGATACGATCCCGTGAGCATGACCGGCCTCGTCGCGGGCGGCTGCACGGTCGGCGTTTTCACCACCGGTCGTGGCAGCGTCTATGGCTGCAAACCGGCCCCGTGCATCAAAGTTGCCACCAACACACCGCTCTACAACTGGATGAAGGACGACATGGACATCAACGCCGGCACAATCCTCGACGGCACCGAAACGGTCGCAGAAGTCGGCATGAAGATTTTCGAGAAGATCATCGCAGTCGCGAACGGAGAGCGCACCAAGAGCGAACTCGCCGGCATCGGCGATGAAGAGTTCGCTCCGTGGCAGATCGGGCCCGTGCTGTGACGATGGACAGCGTATCCCTGACAAATTGAGGCTGACCTCCACACCAGTCAATTTCGGTGCCACACTCCCTGCCTCTGAATGTTTGGCCTCGCTCGACAGGGATTCCTTCACCACGGCAAGCAATTCATGCAGCATACCTTCACCATAAATTTTTGAGGCCATACTCCGTGAAAACTTTATCGGGAGAAACCAGCGTCAACTCATGCGCTCGTGCTTGCGCCACCAACAAACGGTCAAACGGATCCTTGTGAATCAAAGGAAGCTCTGAAGTCAGGTGGAGCGATTCCAGATCAATCGGGCGGTCTCGCACTCCCCAGACCGCAAGCTGCCGGGAAAACCAAAGGCGGGGTTTTTCCGGCAGCGTGAGTTTCCCGGTTAGATGCTTGAGATGCACTTCCCAGATGCTGGCGTGACTGAGCCAGAGTTCGTTGCCGCTGTCATCAATGGCCCGCCGGGCTGGGCGGCTGATTTCCCCGGGTGTTTGGGTGAGCCAGAGGAACACGCACGTGTCCAGGAGGAGTTCTATCCCATCCCCCACGCGGTGAGTTCGTCATCAGAGAGCGGCGCGAAACAACCGGGCTGGCAACGAACCGGCCCCGAAGTGACCTCGCCTACCTTGGGTCGTCGGGACCGTCCCTTGTGGTAGGGCACCAGTTTGGCGACCGGATTATTGCCCCGGCAGATCACGACCTCCGCGCCGGATTCGACTTCCGTCACGAGCCTGGACAGATTGCTCTTGGCTTCATGGATGTTCAATTTCGTCATGCCCGCCAAATTAGCCCGCTGGTTAGCCCGCTGCAAGGATGCAGCCGCACACCCCGGAATTGAAGTTTTTCAAAAAGCCCATGCCTGTGGCTCCGTCGCGCTGAGAAACGGATCCTCCATTGCTTCTCCTCCTGCCAGACTTGCATCGCGCCATCCATTCTCATGCGTTTCAAATAACCAAGGTCTCCCTTCTCATGGACGAATGCGGTAGAACTTCTGCGGCCCATCCCCGGGGTTGACGTTCAAAGTTTGCGCGCCGGCCGGTACATCGGTCCATGGCCCGAGGAGGCTGTCGGACACTTGCAATTTTTCGGAAGAGGACCAGGAAATCGTCAGAGTGTTTCCGCTGTGGTTCACCACGATTTTCGCGCAGTTCACGGTCACGGTGAATGAGCAGGTCAGAGGCGTGGAGGAGCCTTTGTAAACGCAGGTCACCTGTGTCTTACCCACCGGGAAGAGTCCCGGCGGCGGATTGCATTCCATCGGCAGCTCCCCGCAGCCGATGCTGACGAACGCCTTGAAATCCACAAATGCCCCGTTGTCGTCCGCGCACGGAACCACAATGTCCTGCGGGCAATGGACGACCGGCTTGGCGTTCGGGTCTGCCGGCGGGCCGATGACTGTAAATTTGGTCACGCATGAACCCGTGTTGCCGTGCCCGTCATCGACGCTGAGAACGATGTCATGTTCGCCCGGTCCGACGAGCGTTCCCGGCGGCGGCTCCTGGGTCACCGGTTCAATGGCTACAGACCCTGTATTGGGTGAGCGCGGGCAGTTGTCCGTGAAGGTCACCTTCTGACGCAGATCGGGCACCGGCGTCTTGCATGGCACGGAACCGGCAATCGCAGGCGTCTTGTTCAAGTCCACCGTGATCGGATCGGGGCAAGTCACAACGGGCGGCGTGGTGTCGCCAAAGAAGAAGCAGACCGGCCATCCATAGGACTCGTAATCGGCCAAGCCATACTGGGTCAGCCCCACCGGCTGCGGCGAGACAACACTGTGGCCGCCGGGCGTCAGCGGAACGCTCGCGCCGGAGAAACCGCTCACGCCAATCGCGAAGAACGCTCCGGGCGGAATCGCCGCTCCATCGAGTTGCACCAGCCCGGCGCTCGCGGTCGCACTCGGGGCAATCACGTTGATGAAGTGGGAGGCGAATCCATCCGGCGCACAGAATTTATACTGCGTGTTGAAGAGCGCCCGGTGGGGCAATTGCATCATGAACGGATCGGACTGCTTCACGAGGTCGAAGTCGGAGCTGTTGGCGTATTGCGTTACATGGATAGGCCGGTTCGCCGTGATGCGCGCGCCCAATGCAAGGACGATCTGGAACATTTTGCCCCGGTCAAGCGTCGCCACGTTGAAGCCGTTGATCGAGACCTGAGTGCCATCGAACGCCGCCAGAACGCGGAACGTGTCGCCCTTCGTGCGTGTCTTGAGCGGGAAGGTGAAATAGTCGGTGCCCCAGCGTTTGATGGGGATCAGTTGCTCGACGAGGTAATCGCAGAACGCGTGCGACGCCGATTGGATATTCGCGCACGCATGACTGCCGAAGGCGGCAACCGGCTTGTCGGATGAGATCAGTGTGCCGGAAAGATCCTGGGGAGGGCCGTTCACGTTTCGCAGTTGGTAGGTTTCACCCTGCTGCAACTTGATCGTGTAAGGGAAGCCCGAGTCGTAGCCTTGCGTGACCACGGATGGAATGATCGTGACCGTCGTGTCGTTCTCGGTGGCGACCAGGGCGAACTGGGTGCCGTTTAGTTCCGGCTGCGGCGAACTCGAGTTAGAAAAACTCTGGATGATATAATCGGAACCAAGCGCCTCGGTCTGAATGGCGAGGAAACCGTCCGAAGTGTACTTCACCTTGCTCAATCCATGAACGCTGACCGGCTGGCTCGCGGTGAGATGGATGCCCTTCTTCTCGATGATATCATTCGCGTCGCCGAGATCCGCCCCCACAGGCAAAACGATGGTCACACACATCGCGGCGGGAATCGTGGTCGTTTTCTGAAACTTCAATCCGGGAATCTGAACCGACACGGATGTGCCTGGATTCCCCACCACGGATAACTCCGGTCTCACCGGATTCGCCGGGTCGGGATCATAGTTTCCGGGGAAGGTCAGCCAGAAGTCGGTTCCGGCGCAGGTGAGGTCGCAATTCTCGCCGCGCTCGATCTCAACGCGGTAATCCTCGACTTCACCAATCGGCGAGAAGCCAGTGAAATCGAGTCCACCCTCGCGGCTGAAGCGGAATCGAGCAAAGCTGACTCCCGGCTTCGCCCGAAGTGGAACCAGGAACTTGAGGAGGTTCAGGCCGGGCGCGAGCGCCTGGCTGGTGAAGATGTGATCCTCCGGGTCGGCCCAGGAGAAGTTCACGTTGAAGTCGAGCCAGGCGTCAAGACGCCCGGTTGTGCTGGCGGTGACCTCAATCGTCGCCTCGCGTCCGGGCACGAGCGGCGTCACAAAGCGCACGCCATCTTCGTCATCCGGAATCGTCGCCAACGCACCGTCGTCGCCAAGAGCGTCCGAACTGGGCTGACCATCCAGCTCACCATCGATCAGTTTGCCGAGAAAGAAATTTGGGTTGATCCCGTGGCGCGCGCCGTTCCGCGAGAGCGTGGTCGGATAACCGCCCGCGAGCAGATCGGATTGAAGTTGCGGCGCATCGCCAAAGTCTAGCGACTCCGCCTTGATCGACACCTTGTAATCCTCGACTTCGCCACTCGATGCGAGGCCATCAAAGTTCAAGCCACCTTCGCGGCTGAATCGGAACCGCGCGTAAGTCTCGCCTGCTTTTGCAAAAGCAGGAACGGGAAACGTCAGTGTGTTCGCGCCGGCCACCAGCGGCAGACTGGTGAAAATCCTCTCACCAGCGTCGGCCCACGAAAAGTTCACGTTGAAATCGATCCAAGCGTCCAGACGACCGCTTTGCGATGCGGTGACGACCACGGTCGCCGTCGCGCCAGAGTTCAGCGGTCCCGAAAACACCACTCCGTCTTCGTCGTCCGGAACAGTGGTGGATGCGCCGTCGTCACCGAGAGCGTCAGAGCTTGGCTGCCCGTCCGGCTCGCCGTCGATGAGCTTGCCGAGAACAAATTTCGAGTCGATGACGTGTCGTGCGCCATTCCTCGCGAACGTTGTTGGATAGCCACCCGCCAGTAGATTGGATACAAGCTGCGGCGCGTCGCCGAAATCGAGCAACGGCGCGCTGATCGTCACTTTGTAATCCTCGACTTCACCGCTGGACGCCGAACCGTCAAAGTTCAGACCACCCTCGCGACTGAAGCGGAACCGTGCGTAAGTCTCGCCCGCTTTTGCCGAGGCGGGAACCGAAAATGCCAACGTGTTTGCGCCCGCCACCAGCGGCAGACTGGTGAAACTCTTCTCACCAGCGTCCGCCCACGAGAAGTTCGAGTTGAAATCAATCCACGCGTCAAGACGACCGCTCTGAGACGCCGTGACGATCACGGTCGTCGTCGCGCCAGCGTTCAGCGGTCCAGAGAAAACCACTCCATCCTCATCATCAGGAACAGCGGTGGATGCGCCGTCGTCACTGAGAGCATCCAGGCCCGGCTGGCCGTCGGGCTCCCCGTCGATCAATTTGCCGAGGAAGAATCCTGGCTGGATCGCATGTCGTGCGCCATTCCGCGAGAGCGTCGTCGGATAACCACCCACCGCCAGCCCAGCGGGGAATTCCGGCGCGTCGCCAAAGTCGAGCGAGACCGTGGAAATCGTCACCTTGTAATCCTCAACCTCGCCACTCGATGCCGGGCCATCGAAGTTCAACCCACTTTCGTGACTGAAGCGGAACCGTACGTAAGTCTCACCCGCTTTTGCCGAGGCGGGAACCGAAAATGTCAACGTGTTTGCGCCCGCCACCAGCGGCAGACTGGTGAAAATCTTCTCACCAGCGTCCGCCCACGAGAAGTTCGAGTTGAAATCAATCCACGCGTCAAGACGACCGCTCTGAGACGCCGTGACGATCACGGTCGTCGTCGCGCCAGAATTCAGCGGCCCGGAGAAGACCACGCCGTCCTCGTCGTCCGGTACGGCGGTGGAGATGCCATCGTCACCAAGAGCGTCTGAACTTGGCTGGCCGTCCGTCTCCCCATCAATGAATTTCCCGAGAACGAATTTAGGGTCAATAACATGCCGCGCGCCGTTCCGCGCGAGCGTGGTGGGATAGCCGCCCGCCGCCAGCCCGGTTGAAAACTCCGGCGCGTCGCCGAAGTCGAACAACTGCGCGCTGATCGTCACCTTGTAATCCTCCACCTCGCCATCGGACGCGAGACCATCAAAACTTTTCACGCCTTCGAGGCTGAAACGGAAACGCGCGAAGGTGTCTCCACCTTTCGCGTCCGCAGGCACGTTGAATGAAAGTGTGTTCGCTCCGGGCACGAGCGCCTGTCCCGCGAAAATTCGCTCGTTCGTTTCAAGCCACGAACCATTGCCGTTGAAATCGAGCCACGCATCCAGCCGCCCACTCACGGACGCGAACACTTCGAGCTTCGTGGTCTCACCGGCGTTGAGCGGAGTCAGGAATCGAACCCCATCCTCGTCGTCGGGAACGGTCGGAGATGAACCATCATCGCCGAGTGCGTCGGCGCTCGGTTTGCCGTCCGGCTCGGCGTCGATGAGGCTGCCGAGGAAAACGCCCTTCACGATTCGATGCCGAGCACCGTTGTTCTTGAGTGTGGTCGGAAAGGATGGCTCCGGCGCATCGCCAAAATCGAATTCGATCAATTGAACCGTCAGGCTCCCCGGATTGCTGGTGATCGAGCCATTCTGGTTGCTCACGACCACGTCGTAATTCCCGGACCGGCTGGTTTGGACTGCCGGCAGAAGCAGCGTGGAGCCCAATTCGCCAGGCAACGCTCTTTGGTTGAACCGCCACTGAAATGCCAATGGAGGATCGCCCGCTGCGTCCACTTTGAGAATGACGTCCGCTCCTTCATCCGCCGTCTGGCTCGCGGGATGATTCACGATCGTCGGTGGCGAACCCTTCTTGTTCACGGTCAGCACAAACGTGTCAGCGGCTGAAGCGGCGCCATCGCTGACGGCTACTATGATTGTAGCAGCTCCGCTTTGCCCGGAAGCCGGCTGGATCGCAATGGTTCTATTCGCACCTGAACCGCCCAACGAAATACTAGCGTCCGGCACCAGGATTTGGTCCGACGACTTCGCCGTCACTGTCAACGACGCGATCGGATTGTCGATGTCATCCACCGTGAACGCCACCGGGCCGAGGCTTGATCCCTGATCCACCGCCTGGTTTAGAATGTCCGAAATGGTCGGGGAATCGTTCGCCGGATTGACCGTCACTTTGAACGTCGTGCTTGCCGTACTGTTGGCAGAGCCGCCGTCATTGACCGTCACTGTGATCACTGCCGCTCCGTTGGCGTTGGCTATCGGTGTGAAACCAATCGAGCCGGTTGCATTTGGATTCGCGTAACTCACGCCCGGATTTGGAACCAACCCCGTGTTGTCCGACGTGGCCGTGACGGCAAGCGTCTGACTCTCGTTGCTGGCTCCCGAACCAATTCCAGACAGCACCACTGTTTGCGGTCCAGCATCCTCGTTGATCGCCAGGTCGGAAAGCGCCCCGATGGTCGGGGGATCGTTCACCGGATTGACCGTGACGGTGAAGGTCCGGCTGGCCGGCGTGTTCGAGCTGTCGTTGACAGACACCGTGATGTTTGCCGAGCCATTCGCATTCGATGCCGGCGTAAAACTCAAGCTACCGGTCGCGCTCGCGCTGTTGTAGTTCACCGTCGGATTTGGAATCAGCCCGGAATTATCCGACGTAGCGGTGACGGTGAGTGTCTGGCTCTCGTTGCTCGCGCCCGATGTGATCCCGGTCAGGTTCACTGTCTGGGTTCCGGCGTCCTCGTTGATCGTCAGACTTGAAATCACGTCTATCGTCGGCGGATCATCCACCGGAGTGACCACCACCGTGAATGCTACGCTCGCCGTATTGTTCGCGGCACCGCCATCGTTGACAGTGACCGTGATCACCACACTGCCATTCGCGTTCGCCACGGGGGCGAAGCTCAAGCTGCCCGTCGAGTTCGGGCTGGTGTAGCTCACGCCCGGATTTGGAATCAATCCCGTGTTGTCCGAAGTGGCCGTGACGGCAAGCGTCTGACTCTCGTTGCTGGCTCCCGAACCAATTCCAGACAGCGCCACTGTTTGCGTTCCAGCATCCTCGCTGATCGTCAGGCCGATCAGCCGGTCGATCGTCGGCGGGTCGTTCACCGGATTGACCGTGACGGTGAAGGTCCGGCTGGCCGGCGTGTTCGAGCCATCGCTGACAGACACCGTGATGTTTGCCGTGCCACTTCCATTCGACACGGGAGCAAAACTCAGACTGCCCGCCGCGTTCGGACTTGTGTAACTGACACCCGGATTTGGAATCAGCCCGGTGTTGTCCGACGTAGCGGTGACGGTGAGCGTCTGGCTCTCGTTGCTCGCGCCCGATGTGATCCCTGTCAGGTTCACCCCCTGGGTCCCGGCATCCTCGTTGATCGTCAGACTCGAAATCGCGTCGAGCGTCGGCGGATCATCCACCGGATTGACCACCACCGTGAATGTTACGCTCGCCGTATTGTTCGCGGCACCGCCATCGTCCACGGTGACAGTGATCGACGCCTTGCCATTCGCATTCGCCACCGGCGCGAAGCTCAGGCTGCCCGTGGAGTTCGGGCTGGTGTAGCTCACGCCCGGATTGGGGATCAGGCTCGTATCGCTCGAAGTGGCGGTGATTGTGAGCGTCTGGCTCTCATTGCCAGGGCCGGCGGAAATGCCGGACAGGGAAACGGTCTGTGTCCCGGCATCCTCGTCGATCGTCAGCGTCGTCAGCCGGTTGATCGTCGGCGGGTCATTCACCGCATTGACAATCAACGCAAACGCGGTGCTGGAACTGGCCTTTCCGTCTGAAACTGTAATGGTGATCGAGGTCTGTCCGCTTTGATTTGCCACGGGAGTCACCGTGATCGTTCTTGCGGCCGGAGATGTCGCCCCCACACCAAGAACAATGCCGCTATCAGGCACGAGCGTCTTGTCAGTCGCATCAGCGGTCACCGAAAGGCTCGTGATGGCCGAGTCGATGTCTCCGATGAAAAATGAGATCGCGCCCGTTGATGAGTCCTCGTCGATCGTCTGGCTGTCGATGTTCGAAGTCGTCGGCGGATCGTTCACCGGATTGACGGTCAGAAAAAACCGCGTAACGCGTGTCAGTGAACCATCGCTGACAGTCAATATGATCAACGCAGAACCGGACTGGTTCGCGGCTGGTGTCACTGTGACGTTCCGGGCTCCTCCCTTTCCGCCGAGTGAGATCGACCCAGCCGGGACGAGCGTCGTGTTGTCAGAGGCAGCAGTAACAGTGAGCAGCGCCGCAAAGGTCTCCAGATCACTGACGGTGAAGTCAAGCGGCCCATCAACCTTGTCCTCGTCGATGGTCTGGCTCGCGATGGTCGAGATGGTCGGCGCTGTGTTCCGGGTCTGTGCCGCGACTTCCCACTCATGGAAGAGCAAGGCAATGGCGACGACGCGGCACACAAAGCCCCCCGACGCGCGACTCACCGCGCAAGTCCAGTTCCACAGCATTGTCTTGAGCTTGTTCACGACTCGTCAAAAGCGCCTATTTGATCCGGTAAAACCGCTGCTTCGATTCCGAAGTGTTGATCGTGATCTCGTTTCCGCCGACCGTGACATCCACCCACGGTCCCGCCGGGCTGTCTGCCACCTGAAGCACGCCAGCACCGGACCACGAGATCGTGAGTTGGGAATTGTTGAGCACCGGCGCCACACTGATCTGCGCGCAACTCACGGTGATTTTGAATTCGCACGTCAACGGCGGCGATGAACCCGGCAGCGTGCAGATCACCGTCGTCGTCCCGACCGGGAAGAGGCTGTTCGGCGGAGGCACGCATTCGAGCGGCACCTCATCGCAATCGACCGTGGCAAACGCATGGAAATCCACGATGGCGCCATTGTCGTCCGCGCACTTCACCACCATGTCCTGCGGACAATGGAGAACAGGCTTGGCGTCTGGATCGGCGTTCGGATCCGTCACCGTGAATGTCGTCACGCAGAAGCCGACGTTCCCGCGCGCATCGGCGACGCTGCACACGACCTCATGGACGCCAGGTCCGACGAACGTTCCGGGCGGCGGATCCTGCGTCACCACGCCGCCAGCTCCCGCGAAGGTCTGTGATGGAGGGCAATTGTCGGTGAACGTCACTTTGGATCGAAAATCCGGAACAGGGGCTTTGCATATCCGAACCGCGGTCAGGTTCGCGTTCAACGTCGCGACGGCGGGCGGTGGACAGTTCACCGTCGGAGGTGTTGTGTCGCCAAAGAAAAGACAGGTGGGCCAGCCGTAAGATTCGTACTGGTTCCATCCGTAAAGGGTGACTCCCACCGGCTGGGCGGCCGTCAGCGAGTGAACGCCGGGCACGACCGCTTTGGTCGCCTCCGAGTAGGCAGTCACTCCTATCGGACTAAAGCCACCCACGGCCACGCCATCCAGCAAAACGCTGCCCGCGGCGGCGGTGGGCGCGATCACGTTGATGTGATGAGTGAGGAAGCCGGTGGGCACGCAGAATTTCTGCTGGGCGTTGAACAGCGGACGGCCCGGCACCAGCGACATGAACGGATCGCTCGAGGCTACCGTGTCGAAATCGGAGCTGTTCGCATACTGGGCCACGAGCACAGGCCGGCTGGCGGTGATCTGGGTGCCATTCACCGCCGCCGAAGCGGGACGGACAGTCTCATAAAACCCGCCCGCCGCGAGTGTCGCCACCGGCGCGCCGTTGACCGAGACAATCGTGTTGTCGTACCCGGCCAGAACACGGACTGTGTCGCCCTTGGAACGAGTCGCCAGCCGCCGCAGGTAAAATTCCGCCGCCCACCGATTGACCGGCGGAAGCTGCTCGACGACGTAATCGCAGAACGACGAACTGGCGGAGCGAACGTTCGCGCAAGCGTGGCCGCCAAAAACGCCGATCGGTTTGTCCGACAGGATATGGGTTCCCGTGAGATCAGCGCCCACGCCGGAGGCGCGAAGTTGATACGTCTCGCCCGCGCCCAGCGGGACAGGGAAAGGAACCCCCGCGGCGTGCGGGCCGGTCACCGCGCCCGGGATCACGATAACCGTGGTATCAGGTTCGGTGGCGACGATGGCGAATTGCGTCCCGTCCAACTCCGGCACGCCCGCCTGCTCATTGCCATACGCCAGGACAAAATACTCGGTGCCCAGTGCCTCCGTCGGCAGGGCCAGGTAGCCGTCGCTCGAAAACTTCACCTTGCTCATTCCGTGGATGCCGACCGGCGCGGTCGCGGTGACATGAATGCCCTTGTCGTCGATGAAATCACTCTTATCGCCCAGGTCGGTTTCCTTCGGCAGATCAATGTTCACACACGACGACGCCGGAATGACGACGTTCTTGTTGAAGCCCAGGCCGGGAATTGCGACCGTCACCTGCGTTCCCGGATTGCCCAGCACCCACAAGCCCGGCTTCACCGGATTCGCCGGATCCGGCGCATAATTGCCAGGGAACGTCAGCCAGAAATCGGTCCCCTCGCAACTCAGGTCGCAGCGCCCCGCCTTCTCGATCCGGGCGACGTGATCCTCGACCTCCCCCACCCCGCCATCGCCGTCGAAATTCAATTTACCTTCCCGGCTGAACCGGAACCGGGCGAACGCGGAGCCAGCTTGTGCTGATGCGGGCACGGGAAAATTCAACACGTTCACGCCCGTCGCAACCACCTGGCCGTTGAAGATCCTCTCGGAAGCGTCGGCCCAGCTCAGGTTGCGATTGAAATCCACCCACGCATCGATACGACCGCTGGCGGTTGTGATGATCTCGACCTGCGCGATGGTTCCCGGCGTCAGCGCCGAAAGGAACCGCACGCCATCCTCATCGTCCAAGCTTCCATTTGCGTCATCACCGCTCGCCGCCGCGTTTGGCTGGCCGTTCAACTCTCCGTCCTCAATGCGTCCAAGATGGAAGCCTTTCAGAATATGATGCCGCGCTCCATTCCTCGCGAGTGTCGTGGGGAAACCGCCATTCTCCAGCTCCGGCGCGTCGCCGAAATCGAGCAACTCAGATTCGATGTTCACGCTGTAGTCTTCCACTTCGCCATCTTTCGCCGGGCCAAGGAACGAAAGCTTCGGTTCGTGGCTCCACCGGAAGCGGACAAAGGTCCGGCCCTGCTTGGCCGAGACGGGCACGATAAAACTCAGCGTGTGCGCTCCCGTCGCCAGCGAAAGGTCGTTGAAGACGTGTTCTCCCTCGTCGGCCCAACTGCCGTTTAGGTTGAGGTCCACCCAGGCATTGAGGAGGCCCTGCCCAAGGACAGTCACCACGACCGTCGCCGCCTGCCCCGGCACGAGCGACGAGGAAAACACGACGCCATCTTCATCGTCCGCCGCGCCCGCCGGCAAAACATCGTCGCCCAGCGCGTCGGCGTGCGGCTGGCCATCAAGTTCCGGATCGATCCGGCGCCCGAGAGTGAATCCCTCGACAATTCCGTGCCGCGCTCCGTTTTTCTTCAGTGTCGTTGGATAAGGACCATCTGGCGCGTCGCCGAAATCCAGTTTTCCAGCTCCAGTCGGCGGCGGCGCGATGGTATTGATGCTGGCAGAGGAGGCGCGCGTCGCCAAGGCGGACAAGACCGCCGCGAGCGCGAGACCAATCAGCGCAAAGGAAACTGATCCATGGAGAAGGCTATTTCTCATAGATCGATACGGCACCGGCAGATTTCGAGGGCGGAATCAGGGTGCGGGCGGCCATGTCCGCGCGAATCGTCTTACTCTCGTTACCCAAGATCGCAGCCGTCACCGTCCTCGATCTCCCGGGCATCGGACCATCACTCCAACCCGCCGCCTCAAAACCGAGCAGGCTCACCAAAGTCACCACGCTCGAATTCAGAACATGGATCGTTTCAAAACCAGCGAAGAACACGGTCTTGTAGCCGGGCGTCACCAATTTTGTCGGAGTCTGGGTCGTGGCCAGACCGAGGGCATCGTAGTTTATTACATCCTCGGTTCCTCCTCCGCCTTCGATCTCCAGAGTGACCGCCACGGAAGGTGTGATGTTGAAACTGTCGCTTTCAGCACCGCCGACAATCTTCTCGATGTTCTCTCCGGCGTGAGTGACTTTGTTCGTGCCTGCGATGATGTTGATTCCGGCGTTCACCATCACAGTGACCCCGGCTCCTGCGTCTGCGAAACGGATCTGATCGTTGCCTTCAGACACAGCCTCGGCGATCACGTCGGTTCCCCAATCCGCGCCGAAGGCGTAGGTGTCGTCACCTTTGCCTCCTCCGAGCAAGTCGTCGCCAGCGCCTCCGTTCAATGTGTCGTTGCGAAGTCCGCCCTTGAGCGTGTCGTTGCCCCCGGCTCCGTTGAGCGTCACCGCGCCAAGGGTAAAAGCCGAGGCATCGATCGAGTCGCCATTCACGCCGCCGGTCAATTCCGCCGATTCAATCGACAGGAGGGTGTCAATTTCCGCATCGATTTGCAGCGAGACATCTTGCAACACAAAATCGGCATCGCGCGTCTCGACGACGCGATCCAGGCCGCCGGGGCCGCCGTTCAACGTGTCATTGCCCTGCCCACCGGTCAGCCGGTCGTTCCCCGATCCGCCGCGCAGCGAGTCCGCTCCGTCACCGCCGAACAGTGTGACGGACCCAAGTGTGAAGGCCGCCGCGTCGAGAGTATTCGGACTCGCGCCGCCAACGAGCGTGGCGGTTTCGATGCCGGTGAGAGTATCCACTTCCGCGCCGATCTGGAGCGTGCCGTTGCTCAGGACCATGTTCGCATCGCGAATGGCGACCACGCGATCCAGCGCGGACGCGCCGCCGCGAAGGATGTCGTTGCCATCGCCGCCGATCAAGGTCACCGGACCAAGGGTGAAGGCACTCGCATCGATCGTGTTCGCCGAGGCGCCACCAGAGAGAAAGGCCGATTCAATGCCATCGAGCATGTCGGTCTCGGAGCCGATCTTCAGAGTGATGTTGCTCAGGAAAAAATTGGCGTCGCGAGCCTCAGCAATGGCGTCGTTGCCCAAGCCACCTTTCAAAATGTCATTCCCGGGGCCGCCGGAGAACACATTGTCGAGATCGTTGCCCGTGATCTGATCCGCCAGCGCGCCGCCAATGACGCTCTCGATGGAGTTCGCATTCCGCAATTCGAGTGCAAGGTAGATCACGTCAGGATCGGGCGCGGTGTTCAGCACCACGGTCTGCCGGACCGTGAGGGAAAGATCAATGGTGATCGGGAATCCTGTGGTCGCGCTGAAGTCGAGCGCGTCAATGCCACCGGAGGGATCGCCTGCTTCGAGGATCACGTCGCTGCCGAGATCGGAATCGGCGTCGAACAGATAACGGTCATTTCCCGGACCGCCGCTGAGATGATTCTCAAGCGCGTTGCCTTGGAGGACATCGTTGCCCGAGCCGCCGATCAGATTCTCGATCCGGTCTGCGGCGATGAGATTTAGGAACAGACCGGCTTTCACCTGCTGTGGGGCCGGATTAGCCAGATTGACCGTTACACCGGCGGTGGTGGTCGCCGAGAAGTCGAGAGTGTCAACGCCGCCATTGACCGGAAGTTCAACAATCGTGGTGGTGCCCGTTTCCACATCCGCGTTGAACTTGTAAGTGTCGTTGCCGGAGCCGCCGTTGAGCAGATCATTCCCGCCGCGCCCTTCGAGGATGTCATCACCCGCAACTCCGCCGATCACGTCCGCCCCCGGACCTCCGATCAGGTGGTTGTCGAGCAAGTTGCCAGTGATCGTGTTCCCTGCCTGGCCACCCAGGACATTTTCGACCGCGGCACCGGACGAAAGTTGAAGCTCCAGATTTCCGTTCACGACCTGGGACGGAGGCGTGCCATCCGCCAGATTCACCGTGATCGCGCCGCCGGTGGTGGCGGAGAAGTCAAGCGTGTCAATCCCGCCTTCAATATCGGGCTCTTCATTTACGGTGTCCGAGCCAAGCGGCAGGTCCGCGTCGAAGCTGTAGGTGTCATCACCGCCCTCGCCAGTCAAAGTGTCATTGCCGGCAAAACCGGTGAAGTGGTTGGCGAGGGAGTTGCCAGTCAGAATGTCGTTTCCAGTGCCGCCAGTGACATTTTCGATGCCGTGACAAGCGATCAGGCGGAGCTGCAAATTTCCATTCACCACCTGCGTGTCGCCTTCGCCAAGATCGACAGTGACGGGCGAACTGGTCAGCCGGAAATCGAGCGTGTCATTTCCACCCGTCCCAACATCCTCCCAGATGTAATCCAGACCGAGCGGCCCGTCCGCATCAAAGAAGTAAATGTCGTCACCCGCGCCACCTTGCAGCCAATCGTTACCAGCCGCGCCAAGGAGCGCGTCATTGCCAGCGTTGCCCTCGATGCGGTTGCCGAGTCCATTCCCGGCAAGGACATCGTTCAACGCGCCGCCCTTGAGATTCTCCACCCCGCTCCCGCTGGCGAGCGTGAGGGTGTGGCGGAGCAACGACGCAGGCGCGGGCGTGCGAGCTGCCGGTTGCGCCACGGTGAGGGCAAGACTGACGGTGACTACGGCGCTTTCCGTGCTGGAGTAATCCAGAGTGTCGATCCCGCCCCCGGGCACTTCAAACACACTGTCGGAACCGATGGCAAAGTCTGCGTCAAAGACGTACGTGTCGTCACCGTTTCCTCCGCTTAGGATGTCATTGTTCGCTCCGCCGATCAGGGTGTCCGCGCCGACACCGCCAAGGAGAAAGTCATCCCCGCCGCGACCGTCGAGCGTGGCCGAGCCGGTGAACCCGCCCGCGTTGAGCGAATTATCGCTGACACCACCGATCAGGGTTGCGGCCTCGATGCTCACAAGCGCATCGGTCTCACCGCCGCCGAATGTGAGCGAAGCGTCGGTCAGCACCATGCTGAGGTTTCGTTCTTCGAGCACCCGATCCACACCGGAACCGCCATCGAGGATGTCATTGCCAGTGCGGCCGGTGAGAACATCCACGCCCTGCAAGCCTTCGATCTTGTTGACGAGCGCGTTGCCGATGAGCGTGTCGTTGCCACGTCCGCCCTTGAGATTTTCGATCACGCCAGCGCCGCTCAAGGCCAGTTCGAGATTCGAATTGACCGCCTGCACATTCGTTGTTCCGAGATCGACGGTGACGCCGACATGAAGGGTGCCGGAGAAGTCGAGCGTGTCGGTGCCACCGGAATTCAATTCCGTGATGCCATCGCCAAACGTCGTGAAGAGCGATGTGTCCGCGTTGAAGATGTAGGTGTCGTCACCCGCGCCGCCGGCCAGGTTGTCGTCGCCCGCGCCGCCAATGAGCGTGTCCGCACCCGAGGTGCCGAGGAGCGAGTCGTCGCCCGCGCCACCATCGAGTTTCACCGTTCCCGTGGTGAAGGCGGAGGCGTCGAGTGTGTTGTCCCCGTCCCCACCAGTGAGTTCGACACGTTCGATGACGCCGGTGTAGGTATCGGTCTCGCCCCCGATCTTGAGCTGCGAGTTGCTGAGAATGAAGCTGGCATCGCGCTGTTCGGTGATGGTGTCCACGCCGCTGGCAGTGATGGTGTCGTCGCCTGCGCCCCCGGTCAGGAAGTTCTTGCCCGTGCCACCCACGATAATGTCGTTGCCACCGCGTCCGTCGAGGCGCACTTCTCCGCTGAAGGTTGACGCGTTCAGCGTGTTGTCATTGTCGTCACCGACCAGGCTGACATTCTCGAAGTCCGAGTAGGTGTCCACCTCGCCGGCGCTGATGAGCGTGAGCGTGGCATTGGTGAGATTGAAGCCGCCACCGCGCTCCTCGACGAGCGTGTCACTGCTCGTGTCGCCGGGTGGACCGCCATCAAGCACATCGTTGCCCTCGCCGCCCTTGATGCGGTTGCTGTTCAAGTTGCCCACCAACCAATCACTCCTGGCGCCACCGTAGAGATCTTCAATGCCCCTGGAGTTGGAGATGGTGAGGCTGAGATTCGCGTTCACGGTTTGCGAGACGTCCTTGCCAAGATCCACCGCGACCCCCTGGAGCGTGGTGGCGGAGAAGTCGAACAAGTCTTCATCCAGGCTCGATCCAAACAGCCCTGCGGACTCGAAGATGTCGTCGTGCCCCAGCGGCCCGTCAGCGTCGAAGAGATAAATGTCCGAGCCGCGCCCACCCCGAAGTTCGTCGTCGCCACTTTTTCCTTCGATCGTGTCCCTGCCCGCGCCGCCGAGGATTCGGTTGTCGAGCGCATTGCCCGTGAGGACGTCATTCTGATCGCCACCAATGACGTTTTCTATGACATTGCCCGCCGGGAGAGTGATCGAGAGCGAGTTGGTGACCGCCTGGAGCGCCACACTTCCAAGATCGAATTTAATGGCGCGGCTGCTGGTCTGCGACAGGTCGATCGTGTCGTTGCCGCCGAACGGCGAGGCAACTTCGATGATGCTGTCGGCACCCAGGTTCTTGTCGCCGTCGAAGCGGTAGGTGTCGTTCTCGCCGCCGCCATCGAGCTTGTCGTTGTCCGGCCCGCCTTCGATCAGATCGTTGCCACCTTCGCCGTAGATTTCGTCCGCACCCTTCGCACCGATGAGCTGGTCATTCCCGACACCGCCGAGCAACTCCGCTTTGCCCAAGTTTGTGAAGTAGCCGAAATCGCCGAGCATCACGTCATTGCCGTCCTGGCCGAACACCTTGTCATCGTCGGGGCACGGGTTGTCGAAGATGAGCACGATGGCTTCGGGGAGATTGCCATAAACCGGGCCGCCCGTCGGATTCCCCAGACGGACACGGAAAAACTCCGGCACCTCGGTGAGATTGTCTTTCTTGATCGGGATGACAAACGATTTCTCGTTCTCGTCCACGCCAAAGCTGACGGTCCGCCGTCCTATCGCGCCCGCAGCGCCATTTTCCCAGATGCCGATGTAGTCGAGGTTGTGAAGAGCGGTGGATTGCTCCGTCCAGTAGGTACCGACCGGCTGGAAGCTGTTCGGTGTCCGGAGAATGCCGACCGTGGCGAAGCCGTCGGTCTCGCGCACGCTATAGACGACGTGGTCGAACTGAAGGCTCCACGGACCGGCTGAACCGGGCGGGACAGCCTGAAATCCAGCGTCGATATTCGAGACCGTCTGCCCGGCGTTGACGTGGAACGACAAGGTGATGCCGGTCACATCGCTGGCATCGCTGTCACGGTCGTCAGAACCGATGTCAGGGAAGGCGAAGGCATAGCCGGCGGGCGGCAGGAACTGGACATAATAATCGCAGGCGGCAAGTTTGGTGAACTTGTAGTTGCCGGACCCCTCGGTGTAGGTGATGCCGACAAGCACCCACTGCGAATCGAACAAGTTCACTTGAACGTCCTTCACGCCCGGCTCGGCGTTTTGCTCGCGATCATCAACCGGACTGCTGTCGAGCCAGACACGGCCCTGGATTGTGCCTGGCGCGGGAATCGTCGCGGGATTCACGTAAATGCGCCTGCCGCCGTCGGCGGGATCGGCGTTGGCAGGCTGCTGGATCAACTGCGCGTCGTAGGCGTCACCCTCGCACGCGCAACCCGGCCCGAGCCAGTGTCCGCCGATGAGCCAGTCGTTGCCCGGACCGCCATCAAGGACATCGTTACCCGTCCCGCCATAGGCCATGTCATTGAAGAAGGCCAGGCCGGTGCCGGTCGAGGTGTCGGGTTTGGCTTTCTTGGGCGGTGTGTAAAAACCGATGCTGTCCAGCGTCGCGACGGTGGTGCTGACAGTGGTGAGGAGCGGATTGCCTTTCGCGGTGCTGACGGAGCTATCGACCGGCGTGGTGCTTTCATCCACGGTGACGGTCAGCGGCCCGAGCAAAACGTTCTTCGTGAACTGCCCGATCGTCCCCACCGAATCGGTCGTCACCGTGTACTCGGTCTTGAAATCCTTGATCTTGACCGTGACGCCGCCGAGCCCCCAATCGGTGCTCGGGTCGAAGAAACCGTTGTTGTTCGCGTCATAGAAAACGAAGCCGGTCACCGCCGAGAAATCGTCATCGTAGATGTAGCCAAAATCCTCGAAGCCGGCAATCTCGGCATTCACCGGATTGGTTATGCGGGCATAAACACTTTCCCAATCTTCGGAAATCACGTCGTCAATGAGCGTCACTTCCACCTGGATGATCTGAGTGCCGGAAAACGGAGCGAAGATCTTGGTGACCGGGCCGACCGGCAGGAAGTCCACCCCGGCGATCGCGGTGCCATTGTAGGCTGCCCAATCCACGGACACGGGCACCTCGCTTTTCCCCTCGGCCACGATGTCAAAGAGCATCTTGCTCGGCGTCACATCCATGCCCGGCCCGTTCCCGTCAGGCGATGCGTCCTCGGTCACACCGTCGGGCCAGTCCGGACCTATCAAATTCAAGGCGAAAATGTACACCTTTGGCTTCGGGTCATCCTCGACGATGGTGATCACGGCCGTGTCGTTCGGCGCGCGAACCTCACCGCCGGTGGGATTAAGCAGGTGAAGAACGATGGTTTCGTCGCCCTCGTAAGCGTCGTTGTTGACTATGGGAATAATGATCTCCTTCACCGTCTCCTCCGGGGCAAATTGGACCACGCCGCGCGGACCGCTCGTACCACTCTCCCAAATCCCGGTGTAATCAAGCCCCGGCGTGGCCGTGCCGCCAATGCTCCAGAAAACCGCCAGCGGCTGGGAGCTGCCCTCGGCACGGACCAGATGAACCGTCACCGACTCTTCCGACTCCTTCACTTCGTAATGCGTCCGCGCCCACCCAACGTACCACGGGCCGGGATCGGGCACTTCGTCATTGGCAATCGTGACGATGGCGTGATTCAAATCATCGTCCAGTACGTTCAGCCGGCCGTTCGAGGCCCGGAGCAGGTTGACGAAGAATTGTTCGTTCGGTTCGAGACGCGTGTCGCCGATCACCTCGACTTCGATCTCGATCTGATTCAATATCTGACTTTCACGGAAGGTGACGGTTTCGAACTTGTAAACGAAGTCCGGACGTTCGCCGGGTGGCGCGGCGTTCACGGCGGTTCCGCGCGTCGTATTCCAATCGAAGGTGACATCGCGTCCGCTGACGGCGCTGAGGCGGACGTTCAAATGCACGGCGGTATTCCCCGCCTGGCCTTCCGGCGTCGAAACGGTATTCGGGAGGAACTCGACAAACGGCATCGCCTCGTCGTCCAAAATTCGCCCGGTGGCCACCGGCCGCCCCACCACGGCGGCATCGGACGGCATCAATGAGTCCATGCGGACGGCCATTTGGAACTGCTCGTCATACTCGTCGAGCGCGTCGTTGAAAACCGGGATGACAACTGTTTTCTCCGTTTCGCCGGAAGCGAAACTGACCAAGCCCGGGGCTGTCTCGAAGGCCGCCGAATAATCCAGTCCAACACCCGGTTTCGCGCCGTCGAACACTCGCAGCCCGCTCGAATCCACGACCTGCCGGGTCATGTATTCCACGTCAATCTGCTGGTAGCTGGAATTGCTCAACCGGATCACGAAAGTCATTCCGGTGCCCTCGGGCGAAGGCAGATTGTCGTTCGGCGTGGGATCGATTTGAACGCCGTCGTCCACGGAAATGACAGGCGCGGCATCGTCGTCAATGATCGTGCCGGTGCCCGTCTGATTTGCCGGATCAATGTCGGCATTCCATGCGTCACACAACTTCACCGTGAAGGTCTCGTCCAATTCATCCATGGTGTCGCCGATGATTGGAACAACGATGGTCTTCAACGTTTCGCCAGGCTGGAATACGAGCGTGTAGGAAACGGTTGAATAGTCGCTGATCCGCTGCGCGCCACCCAATCCGATGCCGGGCTCGGATTCATAGCAAACCACGACCGCTTGATCGCTGACGCTCGACATCGTGACCGTGAAAGTAAGGTTCGTGATCCCGGAATCGCCCTCGACCACAGACGGATTGTTGATGACCAGCAATGGCGTTGTGCCATGCACACCCGCGTCCCGAGTGTAATCCACCTGGCCGTCGGCCACCGTGAAGGTGTCGGTCACGCCTGTCCCGGGATTCACGTCGCTGTCCACTTCCTCATCGACACCGGACTGTTTGACCACGAAGGCGAGGCCGGTTGGAAGCGTGAAGCGGAGCTTGTAATCACCACCCTGGAGTCCGGTGAACTTGAAGGCACCGTCCTTGTCGGTCGTGGTCTTGGCGACGACCGCGCTGGTCGAGTCGAGCAACTCGACCTTGATGCCGGCCACGCCCTTCTCGCCCGGATCGCGCACATCGTTCCGGACACCGTGTTCGTCCACCGCGTCGAGCCAGATGACATCACCGATGTTCGCGCCGGGGAAGGTCGTCACGACCGCGCTGTGCGCGTCGTCGGCGAAGACAAGATCGTTCCCGTTACCGCCATCGAGGAAGTCCTCGGTGTCGGTGCCCGTGTCACCCGGAGTCACCACTCCGCTGACCAAAAGTGTTCCTCCAAACAATCCATCATTGCCGCCTGCTCCGAAGAGCACGTCGCTTCCAGGCCCGCCGGCAAGCAGGTCATTGCCGGTGCCTTCTATGTCCTGCACATTGAAAATGCTGACGATGATGCCGTCGTCGCCGATGAGAACATCGTTGCCCAGGCCGCCGTCGATGGTGTCATTGCCATAGGTTCCACCCGGCGTGCTGTCGTCTCCGATCAATTTATCGTCTCCCAGACCGCCGTTGATCGTGTCATCGCCTTCGCCGCCCATGACGAAGTCGGCGCCTTCATCCGCTTCGATGGTGTCGGCACCTGCGTTGCCCTCGATGGTGTCGTCACCGGCAGCACCGAAGATTTTGTCGTTGCCCGCGCCGCCGTAGAGCATGTCGTTACCGTCGCCGCCATACAACATGTCGTCGCCGTCATCACCATACAAGTGATCAACACCCTCCAGGCCCGTCAGCACATCGCTCCCGGAGCCTCCGTGGAATTCATCGTCGCGGCCCGTGTAGGTGTCGTCCGTCTCCTCAGCGGTGATCGTGTCGTTGCCGTTGTCACCGTCGTAACGCCCGCCGCCGCGTCCGGCGTAGAGGGTGTCATTGCCGTCGTCGCCGTGGAGGCCACGATCCGCCGTGGAGTTATCCACCGGCGAGGTGACACCGATCAGATTGATGGTGTCGCTGCCCGCACCGCCCCGCGCCCAAATCTTCTTCACGCCGTAGTAGGTCTGTTTGATGCCGCCAAATGCGACCTCAACGGTTTCGCCCTGGGCGGTGTCCTCAATGTGAGTGACGGTGTATTTCTCGTCGGCGTCGGTGGTGTCGCCGATTTCCCGTTCGGAAGCGTACTTGCCGATGTTGAGCCGGAGGCTGCCGGCGCCGTCGGCGGTGGCGATTTCACTGCCGCCCGCGTTCACGTAATTCGCGAGCACCGGCTGCGGACAGGTCACGTCGAATTCGAGGAGTGTGATCTCCGCGAACCGCCAGGTGGCGTCGATCTGGAAGAAGAACAGGTCGATGATCAGATACGCTTCAAGGAAGAGGTTCATCTCGCCGTGGATGTCAAAGATGCACCGGACATCCTGCTTCGCGTTCGCGATCAACTCCGAGATGCGGACTCGTCCGTCGTCATCCGGATCATTCAGATTGAAATCCACCGTCACCTCGACGCCACCGCGGACACCCGCCTCGGCGATGACAATGTCGATGGAACCGGCGGCGTAGAGCGACCCGCCCAGCGTCAACTCCGGCACGTCATTTCCGTCCTTGTCCACATCTTTGATGTAAAAACCGTCGAAAATATCCAGGACGTTCTTGTCTTCGCTGTTGAAGAATTTCTGAATGCCGAACGTGTCGAAGCCGATGGTCAGATCGGCGTAAGCGCTGACCTTTCCGCCGAACTTCACGTAGAGCGGCCCGATGATGGGGATGGACAGCTCGAAGCCGGCCTCGAAATCGAGCGTGGGAATGTGATACTCGAAAAGGCTGACCGGCTTTCCGAGGAACAGCTTCGAAATTTCACCGATGGAAAGGAATGGCAGCTCGATTCCAATCTTCTTGAGATCGTCCAGGAAGCCAAGGATCGGGCCGGGAACATTGGCTTTGCCGATGGCCTGCCCCGGTTTGAGGCCGGATTGCTTGGCGACCTTTGAACCGCCGGCCCAATCCGGCGTGGCAAAGAATTTCCCGATGTCCCCCAAGTCCACCGCAGGTGCATCCACCTGCCCTTCGAGGCGTCCGACCTTGCCAAACTTGTCGGTTTGCAAGTCGAAGCTGCCAAGCGAGAGCAGGATCGAGCCGTCGTTAACCACGGTCGAGTTCGCCATACGGATGACGACAACCAGCACATCGATGAATTCACGCGTGCTCGGAGTGATGAGTCCGAACGCCTCGGCCATGTCGAGCAGGCTGTAGGGTTTCCCTGCGAGATCCGAGATGATCGGCAGCGGCGCGGTAATGACATCGACGACAGGCCCAAGCGGCTCGGTGATCTTGTTAAGCTCCTTGAGGATCGGCCCCATGAACTCGGCAATGAACGAGCCGACATCAAGCGAGACGTTGTGGATGCCGAATTCCAGATCTCCCTCCGAGTCCCCGCCGAGCACCCACTTCCAATTCAGGTCCAACTCCGCCAGCAGCCTCGGGAACCGGGCATCGCCGCCGAAGCTGAGAATGAGATCCAGGGCAAGGTTCGCCTCGGCGCCGAGTTCCGCTTTGATGAACTTGTCAAAGCTGAACCCGCTGCTGGTCATGTCGCCGAAGGTCAGCTTGTTCCCGCTGCCGACCGGATCCTTCAGATCTACGGAGAAGTAGCCCGTGAAGTGGGACGATTCGCGGGGATCACCGGCGAGGCTGACACCGTCGGATTCATCGAGGACTTCGAGTTGCAGGAAGAGCAACTGCCCCTTCGCCTTCAAGCCCGGAATGGTCAGGCTGAAATCGACCCGCAACTCCTCGGGATCGGAAGTGTCGAAGTAAAAGCCATCCGTCGCGGTGATGGCGAATTTCAGTTTTAGATCGAAGCCAATCTCGATCTTCACATTCCCATCGACGCTCAGGCCAAGGCCGGGAACCCCGATGTCGAAATCAATCGGGTCGCTGCTCGTGTCCAGAAGCGCGGCGGATTTCTTGAGGCGAAGGTTGAACTTGATCCCGTTGCCTTCGCACTTGATGTCGATCTGCTCCGCGCTGGTGATGGGCGATCCATCGCTCTTGGCGAGAATGTCGAGTCCGGGAGTGCCCAGCGCCTCGAAGATGGCCTTCTTGGCGAGCGTGATCGGATCGCCCCCCTCAGCGAGCGTCTGCCGGAGCTGTGCGAGAAGGCCGTTGCGGAATTCCATGATGGAATCCGCCGCCTTGCCGAATTGATCGCCCACCAGCGGCAGGTTTCTTGAAAGCTTGTTGCCCAATCCGTCTTGAATGACGCCGAGCAGCGCATCGAGTCCATCGACCAATATCTCCGGGTTGTTGACGATGTCGCAGGCATCGATGTTGTCGAAGAGGCTCGAAATGTCCGGTGCCCGCAAGACCACCGCGCTGGTGTCCCCGGTGAAAAGCTGCGAGAGCGGACCGGATTGGAAGACAAGCCAGTTATCCGGCTCGGTGCCGGCATCCGGCCCGTCGCTGGTGCTGCCGATCGGGAGGCTGCCCAACGCGAACAATGGGAGATTCGCGCTTGCGGCGGCGGTGAGCGTGACGCCGATGTTGTCCGAGTCGAAGAAGGTTTCTCCGCTGCGGAAGTAATGCCGTCCATCGCCGTTGCTGTCCTTGAATGTGACACCAAACGAGGCGCTGTCTGTCGTTGTGGTGGGATCGCCATCGCCGTCGAGTGTGACGGTGCCGTTCTTGATCGAGACCTTGAGGCTGCCGATGCCGGCGGAGAGGTTCACTCCGGTGGCACGAACAGCCGCTTTCAGTGTGAGGCCGGTCGTGTCATAGAGAAACGGAATCAAATTGCAGCCGCTGCTGACATCGAGTCCGAACTCGATCATGAGATTGGCGCTGGCGGTGACATTAAGATTCGCCGAGCCTTCGATCTGGATGATGTCCGCAACCCCTTCCAGCACCGCCCGCGCGGGATGACCAGGCGGGAGGAGTCCCACAATCTTCCCGAGGTCGAAGGCGAACGGCAGGTAATTGCCATAGGAAAGCCCATACTCGAGATGGAACTTGATCGCCGTCTCCGTGAGGGTGTTCGCCCCGTCATTGCTGGCACCGTCGCCCACGGGTGAAACTGAAGTGTCGAGACCGGCGCTGAATGGGCTGGCGACGCTGGCGTTCAACTTGTCGCGGACCTTCGCGGCGGTGGTGTAGGTCGCGTTATAGACAATCTTGACGGTCTTGTTCGTGTTATCGACGACGATGCTGGCGTCATTCACGCCGTCGGCGAACGAGCCGTCGTCATCGAAGTCGATCTTCCAATCGTTGAACACCGCGCCGTTGCTCCTGGCCGTGAACACCAGCGCGTTCTTCTGGCCGGACGGATTGAAGCGCGCGACAGCGGCGGAACCGGCCGAACCACCCGCAGGCCCGGAAGTTTTCGCGTCATCGAGCTTGATCCAGAACTTGGCCGGGTCCACGCCGAAGAGTTTCTCAAGGTCGCTTTCGAGCTTGGTGATCGCGGAACTGTCGCCGGAAGAAAGGCTCTTGAAGGCGCGGGCAATATCTCCGGCGAAATCAAGCACGTCGCTCACACTGACATTGATCAGAGGCAGCGGCTCGCTCAGGAAGGAAAACGCCTTCAAGCCCTCCAGTTGATCGCTCAATGAATCGAGGACGGCGACAACATCCAGAAAGCTCGCGCAGCGGAAGTCCCCGAGCGAACCAAGTTTCGGATAAGTGACGAAGGTGCCCTTGTTGTTTGTCGCGGCGTCGTAAGCGGCACCATTGTAGTGAACATCGTGAAAGTCAGGGATGAAAATCCGGAATTGCGATCCTGGCGGGATCAGCGGATTGCCGGAGAGCGTCGGCAGATTCGGCAGCACTGTGATGTTATTCAACTGAATGTCCACCGAGCCGGTGATCGACGTGTCCGGCGTGACATAGCTGCCCAGGTCCGACATGTGCCTGAGGATCATGTCCAGATCCAGGCGTGTCGGATGCAACGAACCGGGCGGCTCATGCGGATTCTTGAGCTTGAGCGTGGCGGCGAGCGTGCCGGTGGCCGTCCCGCCGCTGGTGGAGAGTTCAAAGATCGCAAAGCGCGCCTTGGCCGCAAGGTTGGTGGCGGAAACGGTCAATGTTCCTCCGAGCTGCACGTCTTCGAGGAAGACGCCGCGATTGGCTGACTTGGCCGGCACGATGTTGTTCATGCCGATCTCGGTGACAATGGGATCGCTGTTCGCCGATTCGATGGCGATCGACGTGATGACGCCGAGGTAACTGTCGAGCACGCCATTGTGGAAGAACGGATCGCCCGTTACCACGTCCTCCTCGACATCCAATTGCCCGTCGTTGTCCGTGTCTTCTCCAGCATCGAGAACGTGATTGCCATTGGCGTCCTCGTTCACCGTGTCGAGCTTGCCATCGGCGTCCTGATCTTCATTGATGGCTTCGATGAAGATGCCCGGGCTGAGAGTGGTTGAGACAAAGCGAATGACGCGGTTGAGCGGCTTGCCGTGGTAAGCCGGGCCGGTGCCAAGGAGGCCATTCAAATCGGCGGCGAGGTCGGCCACGCTGGTATTGTTGTCAGTGCGCAATGGCCCCACCGACTTCGAGAGCGTAAAGGTATGCCGGTACTCTCCGTCATTGAGGTTGATCGTGAAGGTCGAGTCGGCGGTCGTCCGGCCGTCGGACGGCGGCGGCAATGTCGGGGAACTGATGAGCTTGGGCACCGTCAGATCGCCAAGATTCATCCCGAGTGTGAAGGAGATGCTGGGCGTGCCACTGATGCTGAAATCGCCACTGGCCGAGATGTCCACCAAGTCGCCCAGGCCGATGTCCGGATTGTATTTGAATTGGGTGGATTTGGTGACCGGGTAGCTGAAACTGAGGGCGATGGCGAAGGTCTTGTTCACCAGATCCACCTGCGGATCGATGTTGAAGGTGGCCGGGCCGGGTGGATCAAGGATCTCGTTCAGTTTGGCGAGCAATCCCTGGATTGTCGGGAATTTCGGGAACGAAACACCGGACGAATCACGCGGAAAACCAATTTCGGTGAACGCGGGATTCGACGCATCCCCGGTGATCTTGAGACTCGCGCCGGCGAGCAGCTTCAAGGCGATCTGCGAACTCTTGAGGATGGCCTGCACCTTCGTGCCGAGTCCGGCACTGGTGAGAGCCTCGTTGATGTCGAGAACGAGATCGGCAAGGGCGGAGTTGTTATCGAGACCGGTGTCCGTGCTCGCCTTGGTGACGGTGACGGTGACAGCCGATGCGCCGTCGATGCTCAGGCCGAACACTGCGTTCCCCGTCAACTGCCCCTTCGCCAGTTTGCCGGTCGGACTGCCGGAGCTGGTGCTCGAGACGAGTTCAACATCGACCAGCCTGGCAAAGATTTGATCGAGGAATGCGGATCCGAAATCGAACGACCCGCCAATGTTCAAGCCGGAGCCGAAAGGCAGATCCACCTGCAGCAACGCGCTGCCGCTGATGCCGCCAAGGCCGCTCAAAGTTCGCTTCAATTCCCCGTAGAAATCCTCGATCCGGAAGTTGAGGAAGCGGTAGAGGAAGGCTCCGGCCCCCGCAATGCCGCCGACAGGCTTGACGGTGACTTCGAGCGGGTGACTGATGTCCGGCCAGATGACCTGGATCGTGCCGACAGGGATATCGAAGAGCGGGGGACCGCCGGGTTCCATGCCGGCGACGCGAATGTCCGTTTCGAACACAAGGTCATCACCCGCCGCGCCGAGCATGTTGACTTCGAAAAATTTGGCGGGGTTGTTGGCGAACTCGTAAAGACGGATGAGTCCATCGCCGCTCTCCCCTGGATGAAGCAGATTGGCCGGTTCTTTTATCTTGAACGCGATCCCGACCTGCGGATCGACCGTGATACTGGCGTCTTCCAGAATGACCTCCAGCGGCCCGAGCCGCCCTGTTGCCGTCAACGCTCCGTTGATCCGGATGTTCCGGATCATCACTTCCGGATCGACCATGTTTTTCTTGAGGTAAAAACCCTTCCCATCAATCCCCATCTCGATCATCAACTCGACATCGAGCGAAAGCTCCAGACTGCCGTGAATGCTCAGGAGTCCACCGAGAACATCGACATTCACGGGCGCCGAGACGGTGACGGTGCGGCGGAATGGCGCGCCTGGCTTGCCCAACTGCAGGATGCCCGAGCCCGCATTGGCAACCACGTTCAGGGGCGAGTCGTCCAGCGAATCGAGGAGCGTCTGAAATGCCCCATCCGTGGTGATCAACGTGCCAAGATCGGATGGCCTGAACGGACTTCCCGATTCAAAGATGCGACGCCACAGCGAGCGCGAGTCCAACCCAGCGCCGGCCAAAGACTGTTCCTCCGCTTCCGCAGCTTCGCCTGGCTCGTCGTGAGCCGGACCTTTCCCATTGAAATTGCCCCCGTTCAATGCCGATCCGAGAGCGTCACCCACCACCGGGGTGTCGTCCGTGAACAGATCGCCGATCATTCCGAAGAAGCCGGTGATGTGATCCCAGACATCCTTCCAAAAGCCGATGAAATCCTCAAGGAAAGTGGTGTCGTCGAAATGCTCGACGTTTACCGAGAAAACCTTCTGCGGTCCCATCTGTCGGATCTCGACACCGTCTGCTGAACTCGTTTCAAGATCGCTGGTGGTCGGTCCCGTGAAATCGAGCGAATCCTGAGTGGTCTGGCCACCGCCGTTGTAATCAATATCTCCAAGAACCTGAACCTCGCCATTGGCGCTATCCACGATCAACGTGTCGTTCCCAGCCCCGGTATGCACCGAGATGTCTCGAACCGTCGAGAGTTTGAAGCTCCCAATCATCATCTCCGGACCGCCAGAAGCGACGAACACCTGCAGCTCGGGAGGAGTTCCGGACGCGGGACTGAGCTTCAAGCGGACCGTGTCGTCGCCCGGGCCGGTGTCGATGCGCAGCACGGCGTCCTGAAAGACGATGCGGCTGGCGTTGGGTAATTTCCACGCTCCCCTGCCCTGCGTGCCTGCCACCAAAACATCGTCGGTCCTGTCGTAAACCAGGTCGCCGACAACGACATTTGGAAAATCGTCACCAAGGCGGGTCCAGTTCGCGATGACGGGTGAGAACGAAAGGAACACGTTCAAATCAAAAATCCCCAGCCGATAAACTCCGTCGTGAGCCCCCACCAGCAGCACATACTCATTATCGCGCCGTAAAACCTCGACCGAGCGGAAGCTTCCAACAGTGCGAAGTCCTCCGGTGATATCCGTCTGGGTCACGCCCGTTACCTGGTTCGAGGCGTCCACCGCGGTTTGAAGCAGCCAGACATGGCTTTCATCCACGGCAAAGGCCGTCTGCCAATTCGTCGGATCCAGAACGATATCGGTGATCGATCCTCCTCCAGGCAAAGTCACGGTGCGGAAATTGACGCCATCCGAGCTGACCGCCACCGTGCTGCCACGCGCCACATACATCACGTTCGTCACCGAACTTCCGTCCTTCATTCCTCCGTAGGCCAGGGCGCTGACAAAATCTGAAGACGCAGCGGCGAAGGGATCCTGAACGATGCTGACGGTGTCCCCGCGGTCCGTGCTGCTGTAAACCCGGATCCGGCCAAGCAACAGCCGGTTGGAATCCGTGGCATTCACCACCAGCGGGATGCTCTGAAATCCGGAGAACGTCCTGTCTGTCTGTGCTCTCCGAAAACCAGGAGTGTTGTCCAACCCGCTGTAGTTCGCGGCACCAGCTCCTGATTTCAGCGGGATTCGAGTGGCGGCGGAGAATGTGTCGGCGTTCAACGGGTTCGTGAAATCTCGCCGGTCGAAGAACTGGAAATTGTTTCCCATGTAATAGCGCGTCGAGACCGCGCCATTGTACCCGACCGCCACATAGTTGCCGTCGCCACCGGAGAGATTCGACCAATCGGTGGGGGTCGCAGTCTGCCGAATCACGCCGGTGTCCTGCGTCCCGGCGAAGATTGAATTCGTGCTATGATCGTAGGCGACCGAATGGGTGATCTCGGCGATGCGCAGGCCCCGGCCCACGAATTCCCAGGCCGGTGACAAATTTGCGGCGCGCGGATTTTGCAGGCGGTACGGTCCGCCGTCAGTCAGCGCGATCAGGTCGTTGTTGTTGACCGAGAAAACGAGGTGCCGCGTGTCCGCGTGTGGCGCGGTGGTGAAAGGAGCGGGAATGGCCCCGTTCTTCGTGGTGATCTGCGTCCAACCGGCACCGCTCCAGCGATAGATGATCGCGAAGTAAGGCCCTTCAAGATTCGCGTCGCCGGCGATATAGACGGTGTTGGCATTGAGCGGGTCGGCAACCAGGCCGAAATGCAAATCGCCCTGGCTCCCGTTTGTTCGAGGGATCGAGTTGAGCACCGTCGAACCGAGCACGTTCCAGTTGTCCCCCTGGTCGCTCGACTGAAAGACACCAGCCGGCTTCCCATCGTAACCGATGACCACCGCATAAACAGCGTTCCCAGCCGCTTTGCTGACGGCGAGCCGGATGCGAAGTGAGTTGGCCACCGTTTCTGGCACCACACTGGTTGTGATGGCACCATTGCGGTCCAGATCTTCTCCTTCGTCCAAAACGCCGTCCGCGTCGGCATCTTCGCCAGGGTCAAGAATCCGGTTGTTGTTCGTGTCCTCGCCCGCGTCGAGCAAGCCATTGTTGTTCAAATCCTCGCTCTGCTGTGCTTCCCCGGCGACACCGTCATGATCGTAGTCCGGCGCCAAGCCGTTGATCTTCCTCGACCATGTGATCGTGGCCACGTTGATGTTCTGAGCGTTCGTCGAACGCCAAATCCCCCGTGTGCCGGCCGGAGAATTGGAATCAGACACTGATAGATAAAAGCGATTCGCGTCTCCCGGATCCTGTAAGACGTCGATGATGTCCGCCTCGGGCAGCGTTCCCTTCCCGGAGAGACGGACAAAGCTGTCTCCCCCGTTGTCGCTACGGTATAAGCCGCCCTTGCCCTCAACTGTTCCGACCGTAGCGGTGGCTTTGTTCGTTGAAACATACAGCCACCCAGCCAGGTTCCTCGATGAAACAATCGAAGTGACCGCCAGGTCGTCGAACGATCCAATCTCCTGCCAGGACTCTCCCCCATCCTTGGATCGGAACAAGCCAGCCGAGGGTCCGCCCTCACGCGCGCTGCTGAACGAGCCGGTCCCCGCGTAAAGCACCAGTTTGTTTTGCGGCGTCGCGTTCGTGACCAGATCCGCGTTGGCGTCAAAGTAACCCACCGCCACCGCGCCGATGGCCAGCGACGGCAGATCATCCCCGACGGGAGTCCATGAAGGGTTGGCCGTGTTGAAGTTGGTGGTTTTCCAAACACCGCCACTGACCGACGCCAGAAACGCGATCGCCGGATCCGTCGGATGGAACACGACGGAGTTGACCGCGCCGACGACCGGGTTGTCAGGCGGCACTTTCGTATTGGAATTACCGGAAGTGACGAAGGGCCCCTGCTCAACCCAGACGGCCGGTTCATCCAGGATCACCACCGACGGAACGTTCGGAACAAACCGCAGGAAGAGATCCCGTCCGTTGGCCGACAGATCGATGAGAAAAACGCCCGTGCCAACACTTCCCCAAAAATCACCGGCATCGAGATCGAACCCGTCCCGATCAAAACCTTCGATGCCCTGCGTCGTGTGAACAAGTCGCCAGGAGTATGACTTGGTATTGTCGAAATTCGCCGCGCCCAAGGGAGCGCCCCCCAGGGTCACCGTGTGGATGTCCACGAGGTACTTGCTCGCGGCAGTGGCGTTGATGGTGAGCTTTCCGGTGATCTCCAGCAAATCCCATCCGGTGCTGCTGCCTTCCACTCCTTCGGCATCACTGATGTCCCATACAAACTTCTCCGTCCCGCTCCACGCTTCATCGACGGACAGGACGGTCTTTGCGGGCACGTGTGCCGTGGATGTATCCGTGTGTTTCCCCACGGCCCCGCCATGCAAACCAATCCATCGGAAATCGGTAGAGTTCGCAGGCGGCCCATTCGCCGCACGCAGGGTCTCCACCAATTGCCCGCTGGTTGGATTCGTGATCTGATCGCCGACTGTGGCGGGCACATCTTCCGACGGGCTTGCCGGTGAAGTTTGCGCTTTGGGGGAAATCCCGGACGCTTCGTTGATTGCCGCGGCGGCAACGATTTCTTCGCCACCAGGACCGCCGTCGTTCAAATCCTCATTTCCCGCGGAGCCATCGGCTGGCGCCGATGAAAAATCGCTCAAGTCAAGGGGCCTGCTGTTCTCGAAAAGATCCAGAACCGCGTCGATCGGATGATAGGTATGTTCGCTGGTTTGAGAACTGGCTGGAGCGGCGATCTCGATCGTGACTTCCTGGGTTCCTGCGAGCAAGGAGGCGGGAGCAAGTGCGGAGAAACCTTCCGCTGAAAGCAGCAGCCTTGGCTCCAGAAGTTCGATCTCAAATTGTCGTTGAAAGGACATGTTACTTCAAGCACAGCCAGAGCGGAATATGTCCGGCTTTGCCTTCGAAAAATCAGGCTTCAGCAACCATGACTTCAGAATCGGCTCCGTTGATTGGGATCATGGACGATTGATTATCAGGGCACTTTTGAGTCGTCAATGTTATTGCCGTAAATTTAATGAACCTGGCCTGTCGCGGTCAGAGCAAAAATGAATTGCTATGGACACTGCCTGCAAAATTGACCCCGGCATGCCATCTGGGTAGTGTACCCGCCATTGTCTGAGAACTGATTGGAAGACCGGTGCCAATGCCCTCGACGGAGTGAATCGCTTCGACACAGCGGGCGTCAGTTTTCACGGCGCGAATCGCAGCCAAACATGCAGCATCACAAGCCAAGACTCGAAGATCATTTTCTGACGCGCCGTGATTTCCTGCACCGTTGCGGCATGGGCATGGGTGGCCTGAGCCTGGCATCGGTCATGAATTCGGCCGGGCTCCTGGATTCACGGGCTGTTGCCGGCACGGGCGCGGTTTCACCGATGGCTCCGAAGGCACCCCATTTTGCCGGAAAAGCGAAGCGAGTCATCCACCTCTTCATGAACGGCGGTCCGTCGCAGGTGGACACGTTCGACCCGAAGCCCGCCCTCAGCCGCCTTGCCGGGAAGCCGCTGCCCACGGAGAATCTCCGCACCGAACGCAAAACCGGCGCGGCATTCGCATCGCCGTTCAAGTTCAAGAAGTACGGCCAGAGCGGGATTGAAGTCAGCGAGATCTTTGCGAAAACGGCGGAGAGCATCGATGATATTTGTGTCATTCGCTCCATGCACGCGGATGTTCCGAATCATGAACCATCGCTGATGCTCATGAATTGCGGAGATGCGCGGTCAATCCGCCCCAGCATGGGATCGTGGGTCACGTATGGCTTCGGCACGGAAAACCAAAACCTGCCCGGCTTCATCTCGATGTGCCCGGGCGGCTACCCGATTCAGGAATCGCAGAACTGGCAGTCGGCTTTCCTGCCCGGCATTTTTCAGGGCACCTACATCGACACGCAACACACGCAGATGGAGCGCCTGATCGAGCATATCCGTAACAATTACACCTCGATGGCGGAGCAGCGTTCGCAGCTCGACTTGCTCCATGAATTGAATGTCCGCCACGCCAGGAAGCGTCAGAACGACGCCCAGCTCGAAGCCCGCATCCAATCCTTCGAACTCGCCTACCGGATGCAGATGGATGCCACGGACGCTTTCGACATCAGCCGCGAACCCGAACACATCCGCAAAATGTACGGCGAAGGCACTCAAGCCCGGCAGATCCTCATTGCCCGGCGGTTGATCGAGCGCGGCGTTCGCTTCGTTCAAATCTGGCATGGCTCGGGTCAACCGTGGGACAGCCATGATGACCTGGAGGAGAATCATCGACGACTCGCGCAACAGTGCGATCAGGCGATTGGCGCGCTTCTGAAGGATCTGAAGCAACGCGGCATGCTTGAAGACACGCTGGTGATCTGGGGTGGCGAATTCGGAAGAACACCAACGGTGGAACTTCCCACCCCAGGGTCAAACGCGGGCAAGATCAATGGCCGCGATCATAACCACTACGGTTTCTCCATGTGGCTGGCGGGAGGCGGAGCGCGCGGAGGACACGTTCACGGAGCCACGGACGAGTTTGGCTATCAGGCCGTCGAAAACAAGGTTCACGTGTACGATCTACAAGCCACGATTCTCGCGCTGCTCGGCTTCGATCATGAGAAGCTCACGTTCCGCTCGGCGGGCCGGGATTACCGCCTGACAGATGTTCACGGGAAAGTCGTAAGCGACTTGATCGCCTGACTCGAAGGCATGATGCCTGCACGGTCTCCGGAGCCGGCGTGAACTATCGATCAACTCGCGCGTCCACCAGGACCGGACGCTTCCATTGGCAGGAATGGTGCGGGGGAAGCAACAGTGGCTTCATTGGGCTCAGTCCGTGAGCGCAACATCGACACACACCAAACAGCTTCATTCAGTATTCAGCGATACAACGCCGCTTCCAAATCAGAACGCCGTTACCAGCTCACGACAATCGGGCTCACGGTCAAAAAAAACGCCCGCCTGTTTGGCGGGCGTTCCTGTAAACAAGTTTGATGGATGAGGCGTCAGCGCCCCCCGGTGGTGAGACTCCTGATAACCGATACAGCTTCCTGAGCTTTCTGATCAGTCCCGCCAAGCTCACTGATTTTGTCCCTGGTCTGGCGGGCCAAAACGACAAACTGGGCGATTTGATCTTCGCTCGTTAATCCTTCCTTGACCTTCATGAGGGCAGCTACGGCTCCCTCGTAATCTTTCTTGGTCACGGCAGCCATGACATCGGCGGCACCTGGCAGCTTTTGGGCCGCATCGGCGCTAACGCCTTCTCCTCCGGGCTCTGGAGGTTTCTTGCCACAACCAAAACCGACTACCAGCCCTGCAACAACCAGAGACACAACCAGCAGGTCAACAAAGCCACGGGAGCGTTTCATGCACATCTTGAGCGTCCACTAATCGACTATTTCTTCCGATAAACCGGCCCATTCAACATGTCATTCGGGACCGGGACTTTCTTGTTAACCATTGCCCAAGCCTTGTTCCATTTCAGAAGTTCAGACGAGCCGCCGATACGTCCCACCACCGCACCACCCGCGAGGTTCTTGGCTGAGGCATAGGGCAGTGAAATGTGATTTGGCGCACCAGAATGGCGCAAGGAAATCGTTTCGCCGATGGATTCAACGTTGTTGCCTGCGTCATTGAAGAAGAACGGATCGGACTCGTTCTGCTCCCAGAGCATGATGTCCGTCGCCAGGAAGTCTGTGGTTTTATAAGTCCTGCCTTCCGGACTGAGTCCAGCGACCGGGTATCCGGCGATGGTGCCGTTCATGCAGTAGGAGGTGAGCTTGACAGGCCGCCCCAACCACGCCGTCTTTTGTTTGCCTTGACCGCGTTGGCTCACGTCCTTCGGGCACCAAAGGATGTTATGTGTGCTCAAGAACGGACCGAGTTGACTGATCTTGAAGAACTGGAGCTGATTACTGAACTTGACAGAATTTACATCCGCACCGGCAGCAGAAGCCGCAGCAGCAGGCCCGCCCGGGATGCGTCCGTTGTTCTTGGTCGCGTAGCACCATCCATCCGCGCCGGAGAGATCACCGCCCCAGGTGGGATAAGAATTCAGATCGTTGTTATCCGTCGCGTACATCTGGTTGGCGAGAAGCACCTGCTTGACGTTGTTTAGGTCGATCGTCAACTGGGCCTTGTCTTTGGCCTTCGAGAGAGCTGGTAATAGCATCCCTGCGAGGATGGCGATGATGGCGATGACGACCAGAAGCTCAATGAGCGTAAACGCCCGCATGAGGCGCTGGCGTAATGAAAGGACTGGGGTGGGCTGGGCTTTCTTTTGCATAATAAGTATGTGGCTACGTTACGACTTCGATTTCGGAATCGGTTTGGGACTTGCGACGAATTAGACGGGAAAATCCGGGCAAGTCAACTGTGCGTTTCCAAGCACAGAATTCCTGAAAAACTGGAGGGTCTTTGAGTGTTCGGCCTGGGAGCTGAACTCCGTGAAGAGACAGGACATAGCATCTATCCACTCAACATCTCTGACCGCGACTCCACCGACGGCCATCGCCCGTTCAACCGCTCCATTCCCACTTATTCGAAGCCAATTCCAATGGGCTACCGGCTGTAACCTGGGCCGTTGAGAAGCTCGTTCGGATAGGGAACCTTCTTATTGATGAGATCCCAGCATTTGAACCACTTTACGAAGGCGGCTGAACCCCCGAACTGGCCGACAACAGCACCTCCCGCAAGTCCCCGTTGCGAAACATTGGCATTCCACCATGCGGGCTGCGCTGAATGGCGCAAGGAAAGTGTTTCGCCGGTCGTCTCGGGATTGTTTCCCGCGTCATTGAACATGAATCCGTCAGGGGCTCCAGAAGGTGAAATTTCATTTTGTTCCCACATCTGCCAATCGGTGGCCAAAAAGTCGGAAGTCTTGTATGTCCTGCCATTCAGCGCTTTCTGCTTCGGTCCGACATAACCGCCAATGGTCCCATTCCAACAATAGGAAGTGACCTTGATGTTGCGGCCAATCCAGTTCTTCCTCAACTTTTCGGACAATTTGCGCGTGGCGACGTCCTTGGGACACCAGGCGGCTTTCACATCCTGAAGATATTCTCCGACCTGACTCGCCTTGAAGAACGCCACTTGATTGCTGAACTGAATTGAACCGATGTCTTTGCCCTCGCAACCTGGCAGGGTGGTGACGGTGGCACCCGGCACGGGCTTGTTTTTTGTGGAAGTCAGATAGGCCCAGCCATCGGGGTCGCCCGAACCTGATCCCCAGGTAGGATGCGGCAGAGAATCCTGGTTGTCGCCGCTGTACATGGCGCTCCCCAACAGGATCTGCTTGACGTTGTTGAGATCGACCGCCATTTGCCCTTTGTCTTTGGCCTTCGAGAGAGCTGGTAACAGCATTCCTGCCAGGATGGCGATGATGGCGATGACGACCAGAAGCTCAATGAGCGTAAACGCCCGCATGAGGCGCTGGCGTAATGAAAGGGCTGGGCTGGGCTGGGCTTGCTTTTGCATATTGTTGGTCTGTGGTTGCGTTAACGAATTCCTTTGGGAATCGGTTTGGGTATGGGGCGGATTAAAAGGTAATAGCCGGGCAAGTCAACCATGCGTTTCCAAGCACAGAACCTCTCAAAAAGTGGAACATCTTTCAACCATCGCACGAGCTGATCTCCGAAAATTGACACCGCAAAGTGCAGGCATTTTCCTGATATCACTTCGATGAATCGGTTCGCTGAACATTTGCTTTCCAGGATGCCACTCAACCCTGGCCATGCCCTCTGCTGGTTTTTCATCGATCTAATCATGCACGCAGCTCATTTTTGATCACGAATGCGACGCTTGAGCCACACGCGGGCGTAGGTCCAGAGATCCTCCGCCGTCCGTTTGGGCAGCCCCATCACTGTCGCGGCCTCTTCCATGGTGATCCCAACGAAATATCGAAGTTTCACCAACTGCGCGGCTGAGGGATCCTCGATTTCCAGTATGCTCAACGCCTCATCGACTGCCAGCAATTCGTCCGGCTGCGCTGCCAGAATGATGGCCGATTCATCCAATTGTTCATGTTCGACTCCTCCCCCCCGCTTCTGGCTTTTCTTGCGCCGCGCGTGATCAACCAGAATTCGCCGCATTGCTTCGGCCGCCGCGGCAAAGAAATGCCCTCTGCTCTCCCAATGCTGTTGATTCGCTCCGACGAGCCTCAGCCAGGCTTCATGGACCAATGCGGTGGCTTGAAGCGTATGTCCTGAAGCCTCCAGGTTCATCCGTTGACCAGCCAGCTTGCGAAGTTCCTCGTACACAAGCGGCAGGAGTTTGTCCGCAGCGCTGGTTTCGCCCTGTTCAATCTTGTTGAGAATCCGGGTAACCTCGTTCATCTGGATCAACACGTCCAAAGCTTGCACTGGAGAGCGGGTTCGTGCCAGCGGATTAGTCTGCCACCTGTCAAAGAGCCAGAAACGATTGCCAGCCCCTGTAAAAGTCGAATAACCAGAAAATATTTGAACGAATCCACCTTGATGCCGGTCAAGATTATACGCGCGTCGATGTAGGGCCTACGAAGGTGCTTTCCTTTGACGCATGCGGAGGTTTGGTCTAAGCCATCAATGCCGATGTTGAAAATGTTCTCCCGAAAAAGCGTTTGGTCACGCCACGCGTGGGTTATCCCCGCGCTGTTCGTCGGCGCGAGCGCTCAGGCGGGGGAAAAGATACGCTACACCTCCCCAGGCAAATCAACTGACACCGATTCGCGCCCGGATCGAAGTTTGAGGGACGATGGTTCAGGACCATTCGACCTCCAGCGTGACCGCCCAGCTGGAGGTGAGGCACCGCCCGTGGCACCGCCATCGAGCAATTCCAGATTAAGTCCGAAGACCCTGGAGCTACTTGAGCAGAAGAAGAATTGGATTTTGCGAACGCCATCAGGGTCTGGTGATGCGGCGCCGAATAAATCATTCACGGTCCGTGAACAGGAATTCGGCGGCCCCGCGAAGAAACCAAGCGGGTTCATTGAGCGCTATTTCGAGCGCGAAGCCGAAGCGCGCAAGGAGATTTCTGCCAGGACCGGCTCAAAGGACCGGGAAGACTCTCTTCAATCCGATTCCAAGGACGACACCTTGGGCAAGCAGCGTGAAACGAATCGAAACCGGGAAGAATCCAACAAATCAGAAGAGTCGAAGCTCGGATCGGATCTGAATTCCTCATCTCTCATCACGAAGCCATCATCCAAGAACGCCATCGGATCATCGCTCAATTCAGACCTCATCCCTCGCAGCTTTGGAGCTGACAAAGACATATCCGGCACATTCCGTCGAACCCTTGGGAGCTCGACAGACATCCTGACACCCCAGGAACAACGATTGAAGGACTTCGAAAAGAATGCGCTCGGACGTATTGGATCTGGCATCGCGGTTGACCCGATCAGCACCCTGCAGGATGCCACGCGCCAGCCTTTGAATCCGGTTCTAGGAGGTTTGTCGGTCTCTCCCAACTCCGGATTGAACACTGGATTGTCCGATGTCGGAGTGACGCCCCTGGCCGGTGCGGGCATTCGATCCGGGATTATTGACACCTTCGGTTCGCGAGGCCTCGGAGGATCAAGCTTGTCCCCTGGATTCACAATGCCCACCGCCTCTCCATTTTTGCACCAACGTCCGGGTGTCCTTGAGATTCCGCGTCGCAGGTTTTGAACTTTGCGGTGGCCACCGTCCTGTTGGATTTGCAGTCAGCAAGGCTTTAACAGGCCCTAATCCCAGACTCCCACCCGCACAGGCCCGCCAGTCGAAAGAGCCGCTCCTGGTGCCAGATCCACCAGTCCATTCGCCAGGCTAAGGGACTTGAGTAAATGTGATGCCTGGGTTCCAGCGGAACGAACCTCCCCGCGGCTGTCAATCTGCACCCGGACGAAGTGCCTGCGATCGCCGTGATTCAACAGCGGCTCGACAAGAATCCCATGCCTAACTGGGAGGTCAACATCCCGCGCACCTTGCATTCGCAACAACGCCGGCCGCACCAGCGTCAGAAAAGTCACGAAGGCCGAGACGGGGTTGCCCGGAAGTCCAAAAAGAAGCTTTCCATCGCACCTGCCAAACGCGAATGGCTTTCCCGGCTTGATGGCGACTCTCCAAAAATCAAGCTCCCCCCCAAGTTCAGCAAACGCTGATTTCACGAAATCGAATTCACCAACCGAGACGCCCCCAGCCGTCACCACGACATCACACTCAGCGATGGCAATCGAAAGCGCTGCTTTGATCGCGACCAGGTTGTCCGGTACAATCGGATACACTCGCGGTTTCACTCCGCACCGTTGAGACAAGGCAGCCAGTGCAAAACGATTACTCTCGTAAATTTGCCCGGGTGACAGTGGCTCACCTGCAAGGCACAGCTCAGAACCCGTCGCAATGATTCCCAGGACAGGCTGCCGGCCAACCATAATCTCCCCGAATCCCACTGCGGCGAGCAAAGCGATTTTCCCAGGGGTAACCAAATCTCCAGCATCCGCGACCTGGCCCCCAAGCCGGACATCTTCGGCTCGAAACCGGATATTTTCCCATGGCCGAACGCAATCCAGCACGGCCACACAGCCTTTCGCCTGGCCTTCTGACTGTGTGTCCTCCTGCATCACCACGGCATCCGAGCCCTCTGGTAGCGGTGATCCGGTGAAAACTCGCACGCAGGTTCCGACCGAAACCGGAGTTGCTGGCGTTTCACCAGCCGCAACGCGACCGATCAGTTTGAGCAGTACCGGATTCTCCCGACTTGCTTGTGAAACATCCCCGGCGCGCACGGCAAAACCGTCCATGGCAGAATTGTCGAATGCCGGAAGGTCCACTTCAGAAATCAAAGTCCCGCTCAGGTAGCGACCATGTGCTTCTGCCAGCCGCAATCGCTCAACCCCAACGCATCGAACCAATGCAAGGATTCGATCGATGGCTGTTTCGAGTTCAATCATGGAAGCATGACTCTGGGCGATGGCGCTCCCGAATCCACCCATCAGTGCCCGCCGGATGTCATGACCAGGGTTTGCTCCAGCGTGGACGTGCCGTCACGAACCTTGTCGAGGGCGACCATGCGCAGAGTCCTCATTCCTTGCGCCACGGCAACTTTCCCAATCTCCATCGCACTGGCGCGTTCAATCACTTTCTTGCGGATTTCGTCCGTGACGGTCATCAACTCGATGATGGCGAGGCGGCCTGCATAGCCGGTATTCTTGCAACGGTCGCACCCTCTGCCTTTGTGCAGCGTGGAACCATCGAAGAACCGTGGATCGATGCCCAGATCCTGGTACATTTTTGCCGGGTAGGTGACAGGCTCCTTGCAAACGGCGCAGATACGGCGCATGAGACGTTGCGCGCAGGAAAGGATCACCGCGGAAGAAATCAGGAACGGAGCAATTCCCATGTCGTCCAGGCGGGCGATGGCACCGGCGGCGTCATTGCAGTGCATGGTGCTCAAGACCTGGTGCCCCGTGAGCGCCGCTTCCACCGCGATCTCCGCGGTTTCCTCATCGCGAATCTCACCAATCATGATGATGTCCGGATCCTGACGCAGAATGGAGCGCAATGAGGATGCAAAAGTAAGCCCGATCTCCTTGTTGACTGGAACCTGGTTGATCCCAGGAATCTGAAATTCAACAGGATCCTCAACCGTGATGATGTTGTAATCCGGATTGTTGAGTTCGTTCAGCGCCGAATACAGTGTCGTGGTTTTGCCTGATCCGGTGGGCCCGGTCACCAGCAACAATCCGTGGGGCGCATCCACTGCGGACTTGAACCGGCGCAGCGATTCCGGATCCATCCCCAGCTTCTCAACGCTCGCCGAGAGGTTTGATTTGTCCAGAATGCGCAACACACATTTCTCGCCATGAACCGTCGGCAAAAACGAGACACGAAGGTCGATGTCCTTGCCCAGCGCGCGCATGCGCATGCGTCCATCCTGTGGCAGACGGCGCTCCGCGATGTTCAGGTTGCTCATGATCTTGATCCGGGACATGAGCGCAATTTGCAGATTTTTTGGGGGAGGCACGACATCCACCAATGCACCGTCCACACGGTACCGCAGCCGCACGACCTTCTCGAAAGGCTCGATATGAATATCGCTGGCGCGATCCTTGATCGCCTGGATGATGATCAGATTGGCCAGTTTGATGACCGGGCCTTCCTCAGTGGAAGCCGTTAGCTCATCCAGATTGATGTCGTCACCGGCCACCTTGGTGATTTCGAGATTTGCCGCCTCAGCCTCAAGTTCCGCCTGACGTTGGGCATCCTGGATGATGTCTTCCATCCGGTTGCCCTGCGTATCGAGGTTCGCCAGCTTGTCGGCGATCGATTTCTCAGATGCGATCAGCGGGAAGACATCAAGCTTGGTGATGCGCTTGACATCATCGATGGCCAGGATGTTCAGCGGATCCGCCATCGCCAAAAACAGCTTCGTATCCAGCTTCGATACGGGCATGACCCGGTGATTCATCATGATGTCGCGTGGAACCAGTCCGGCGACGTCCATGGGAATTGCCGTCCGACCCAGGTTGATCGGTGGAACATTGAGAACACGCCCCATTGACACCGCCATGTCCACGTCGCTCACGTAAGATTTCTCTATGATGAGCTTGAGCAGGCGGGTTCCCTCCTTCTTTTGCAGGTCCAGCAGCTCTTGCACCTGGGTGGTCGTCAGCAGACCGTCCTCGACCAGCACATCGGCTATGCGTTCACCAAAGCTTTTGATTACGGGAGGCATTGTGGGTCAGCGGAAAATTTTCCGGATGGTTTTGGACAGCTCCTGCGGCTGCGTCAGGTACCAAATCAGGCGGTTTTGTGAAACTTTTTCCAGCTCCCGGACGACATGCTTGTTGAACGGGTTGGCCGTGGCAACCATGAGTGATTTGCCCATCCGATCAAAAGGAAGAACGCACCAGCGCTGGCACAATTCACGGGGAAAACTTCGCGCCAGTTCCACGTCAACATCGTACTTCTCGATCAGAATGTAACCGCAACGTGTCCGGTCGCACAAAATCTTGAGAGCCGTCTCCGACGAAAGAAGCTGCCGGTGAGCCAGCACATAAAGGAACGGGTCCACTATCTGCCCCGGCACGTACTCCGAGTCGTGCTTCGGCCAGGTCGCCTCAAAATCCATCGCGGAAATATGTTTGCCGTCCACGAACAGCTTGTACATCACATCTCGCCCGTCCTCGACCGGCCCGCCAACGGGCGCCTCCACCGCGATCTTGCGGCGAGCGGTTCCTCCATCCCGCGGCGCCTGAACCTGCTCCGATTCCGCAGCAGGAGTCGGTGCCGCGAAACTGGTGGCCTTTTGCTCGATCTGAGCCAGAGCAGTCCTTACATCTGGATCGTCCGGGTGACCTTGAAGAATACTCTCGTACTCCAGAATCGCGGAGGAAAGTTGCCCCAACTGCACGTAAGCGGACGCAATCCGCTTTGAGGTTGCCAAAGCATCCTGTTGACGCCCCAACTTCAGATACGCTTCCTTGAGAATCTCCAGGGACTGGTAATCCAGTGGCTGTGTTTGAGTGATGACCTCAAACATTTCCACCGTCTGAATCAGTTGTTGTCCCTCCTCGTGTGAACTCACAATGTTGGGAAATCAGAAGTCTTCCGCCGACCGAAACTATCGCGCGGAAAGCGCGCCTCGGCGTTTGAGGAGTACACGTTTATCATCGAATTGTCCGGGAGGCTAATAGCTCGTCGTTCGCAACGCAACTCCACTCTCATCTGTTGAAAGAAAAGGGGTGCGATTAATTCTGTCGGTCACTTGCAGATGATTTCCTGCGCGTGAGTTGTGGGAGAAGACCAGCGATGAGACAATTTGGCGGTTGTACTTTTACGTACTGTGTATAATTGAAACGGTTCGTGAATACCGAACTACTCAATTCAAA
>SIBF01000175.1 GCA_009695275.1 Pedosphaera sp.
GTAAGTCGTGGCGCCGAAGGGCCAACAGAAGCATTCGTGGGAGATTTCATCCCATTCAAAGGTGGGGCTTTAGACACCTTGTGTCTAGGAAAATCTTCAACTCACGCCGCCGCACTCACATCCCCAAGCCCGGCGAAATGCCGTGGAGAATTGCTGCAGGAACCGCTTATCCACTTGACCCGGCAAGGAACGCGTCCTTAATCTCTTGTCTGTGTTGTTAGGCACCTTTCATGTTTGCGCAACTTAAAGGCCTCTTTTCCAATGACATTGGGATAGACCTCGGAACGGCAAATTCGCTCGTTTACGTACGCGATCAGGGAATTGTGCTGCGCGAACCTTCCGTCGTAGCCATCCAAGCCGGCACGACCAACGTCCTCGCGGTTGGCGAAGAAGCCAAACGCATGATTGGACGCACTCCAGGAAATATTGTCGCCATCCGCCCGATGAAAGACGGCGTGATCGCGGACTTCGAGATTACGGAGTCCATGCTGCGACATTTCATCCAGAAGGTTCATCATCGCAAGCTCATTGCCCCCCGTGTCGTCGTCGCCGTTCCCTCAGGAATTACCGAAGTCGAGAAGAGAGCCGTCAAGGATTCAGCCACCCATGCCGGTGCTCGCGAAGTTTACCTCATTGAACAACCCATGGCTTCGGCCATTGGAGTGGGACTTCCCGTGCATGAGCCGGCAGGAAACATGATCGTGGACATCGGCGGCGGCACCTGCGAGATCGCCATCATCTCCCTCGCGGGAATCGTGTTCAGCCGCAGTCTCCGTGTCGGTGGTGACGAATTCGACGAGACAATCATTGCCTACATGAAACGAGCCTACAACCTGATGATCGGTGAACGCACTGCGGAGGAAATCAAAATCCGCATTGGCTCGGCTTTTCCGTTGGAGCAGGAGCTTTTCATGGATGTCAAAGGGCGGGACCTGAGTTCCGGTCTGCCCAAGACCCTGCCCCTCCGCTCGGAGGAAGTTCGCGAAGCATTGAAGGAACCGTTAACCAGCATTTTGGAGTCCGTGCGCATCACGCTCGAACGTTGCCCGCCAGAACTGGCCGCTGATCTTGTTGATCGCGGCATCGTCATGGCTGGCGGCGGCGCCTTGTTGCGCGGCGTGGATCGTCTGGTCGCGCAAGAGACCGGCCTGCCTGTCCACATCGCGGATGATCCGCTCACCGCCGTGGCGGAAGGGACAGGACGAGTCCTGCAAGAACTCCAATTTCTCAAACGAGTTGCCTCCTCAAGCCGCGTGTGATTTCAAGAGCCAAGCCCCGTGCGTTCACTCGAAGACATTTCCTTCGAGTGAAAGATGTTTAAGCGGCCGCAATACATTGCACTAAGTGTCGTCCTGCTCCTGGCGCTGATTTTCATCAGCCTGCCCTCCCGCATGACCGCGCATCTCAAGCTCGCGCTTGGCAGTTTGTTCCTTCCCCTGTTCGGTCTGGCCGGGTCCACTCAAAAGGCGCTGGATCAAGGCGGTGCTGCTTTGCGATCCAAACGCTCCCTGGTTCAGGAACTCGAACAACTCCACCGCGAGAACGAGCAGCTCCGCATCTTCACCAACCAGACGGCCCAGGTTTGGGAGGAAAACAACCAGCTCCGGCAGGCCCTGACCTGGCAGCGCCAGACGCGCTGGCCCCTGAAACCCGCGCGCGTCATCCTGCGAGATCCGGCGAATTGGTGGCGATCTGTTCACATTGACATCGGACGCCGCGATGGCATCACCACCAACATGCCGGTCCTGACCACAGACGGCCTCGTGGGCAAGGTGATTCTCGTTGGCTACAACAACTCACAAGTGGTGCTCATCGGTGATCCCAACTGCCGCGTCTCGGCTCTGATTGAGGATCTGGATCGCGCAAACCCGACTCGCAAGCCCGCTTCTCCGGTCAGTCACGGAGTCATCGTGTCGGGGGAGTCCAGCATTCTCGATCCGACCATCGTTGACCTCACCTACATCGACCGGCAAACCCCGCTGAAGCCTGGACAGAAGGTTCTGACCAGCGGGCTTGGCGGGGTTTTCCCACGGGGTATTCCGATTGGCCAGATCGCCGATTCTTCAAGCGTCGGTTACGGGCTTTATCTCGATGCGCGCGTCAAACTGGCGGCAAATCTCGCCCACCTCGACCAGGTTTGGGTCATGACTCAATGAACCCGCTGACCATCACCATTCTTTTCGTGACGGCTTACCTGACGGTGTTTCTCACCGCAAAGATGGGTGGAATCATCTCGTTCCTGGGAACGCAGATCGATCTTCTGCCAGCGCTCATCGTCTATGCGGGCCTTACGACTTCGCCAATTGTGATTGCCGGGTTGGCAATCTGGTGCGGACTCCTGTTCGACACACTTTCAGCAAACCCACTGGGCATCACCATTCATCCACTGCTCGTGATCGGTCTGGCGGTTCATCACCGCAAGGAACTTATTCTGCGCGATCAGGCTTACGCGCAGTTTATTCTGGGGGCCGCCGCCAGCGCCGCGTCTCCGCTCATCACCGCCCTGCTCTTGATCGCCACCGACCACCGGCCGCTTATCGGCTGGGGCTCCATCTGGCAATTGATGATCCAAACCCTCGCTGGAGGATGCTGCGCGCCCCTCTGCTTCCAGTTCTTCGACCGCATCCACAAGGCCTTCAATTACCAACCCGCCCCGGAAAGCAGCTTCCGGCAGGACCGTGAAATCAAACGGGGACGCGCCTGATCATGCTCATCGTGGATCAATTGAAGAAGGGCGACCGACCGCTGCAAATACTGGCGGGAACGATCCTCGCGAGCATGGCGATGCTGCTGGCCGGGCTTTGGTATGTCCAGATTCTCTCAGTCCAGCGCTACCGCAACAATCTTCAGGTCCAATCCTTCCGAACCGTTCGCGTTCCCGCTGTCCGGGGCAAGATTCTCGATCGCAACCGAACCCCGCTCGCTGAGAACAGACCGTCCTACAATCTGAACCTCTTCCTCGAGGAACTCCGTCCGCTCTTCCGCGCCGAGTACGCGAATCGTGTTCGCAAGGATTACCTGGCGGCGCATCCCGGCCTGACAAACGTGCTGCGCGGCGACGTTCCGGCCTTGGAACGACAAGCTCGCTATCGAGTCGTCAGCAATCTGCTCTTCACCGTCAGTTCATCACTCAATGATCCCCGTTTGCTGATTGAGAAGCATTTTCACAATCACTACGACAGCCAGCGATCGCTCCCCTACCCCCTTCTGCGGGATCTTTCGGCAACCCAGGTCGCTGCATTCACCGAACGATCCAGCCACCTCCCGAGCCTTGACCTGGATGTCCAGCCTACGCGCGCCTATCCGCAAAAGTCCCTCGCGGCGCACTTGCTGGGCCACCTTCAACGCGACGACGCTCCGGACAGTGACGAAGACATACCCGCCAAATTCCTTCTTCCCGATTATGTCGGCGTGAGCGGAATCGAAGCCTTCCTCGACAAGGAACTTCGCGGGCAGGCCGGCGTTCGCTCGGTGCTCGTCAACAGCATGGCCTATCGACAGCGGGAAGAGATGCTCGTTGAGCCGCAGCCAGGAAAAAATGTCGTGCTGACCATCGACTATTTCATTCAACAGGCGACGGAGCGCGCCTTGGGCGGGGCCGAATCGCACGCTCGCGGCGCCGCCGTGGTCATGGATGTGCGCACCGGCGACATCCTCGCCATGGCTTCCACGCCAACGTTCGATCCGAGTGTGTTTCTTGGAGGACCGATCCCGCCGGAAGAGTGGGAACGCTTGAATGATTCAAAGCTTCTTCCGCAGTTTAATAACGCCGCCTACGGCCAGTATCCCGCAGGTTCGACGTTCAAAATTGTCGATGCACTGGCAGGTCTCGAAGCGGGAGAACTCGATCCGGAAGAAATCTATCAGAGCAAAGGCTACTATCAGCTGAATGGCCGCGTACGCCCCATTCGTGATACCGCTGGAGAAGGTGAATTCAATTTCGAGAAGGCGTTCTATCTTTCAAGCAATCCTTACTTCATTGAACATGCCTTGCGAATTGGTCCGGAAAAGCTTGTTGAAATGGGCCTGAGGTTCCGTCTGGGTGAGCGAACGGGCCTGCCCACCCGGCAGGAAGCCGCAGGCTATTTCCCTCCAGCCGGCCGTTTGCGGAGCCTCGACGGCTCACCATGGACGGCAGGCGATACCGCGAACCTCGCAATCGGCCAGGGAGACATCAAAGTGACGCCTCTGCAAATGGTCTGCATGGTCGCGGCAGTCGCGAATGGCGGCACGCTTCTTCAACCTCGTCTTGTGGCCCAAGTCGAACCGCAGGAAAATCCAACTCCCGAAAACATCACCACTTTTCCGGCCCGTGTTGTTCGCGGTGATCTTCGAGTGAGCAAGCGCAGCCTGGACATCCTTACCAAGGCCATGCTCGCTGACGTGGAAAATCCGGTGGGCGGTGGACGACGCGCCGCCGTGCCAAACTTTCGCGTCTGCGGCAAGACGGGGACGGCCCAGACGCCGACAAAGGAGTACGTCGTCTGGTTTGTTTCCTATGCTCCGTACGAGAACCCGCGTTACGCCGTCGCAGTGGTGATCACTGGCGGCAGTTCTGGCGGCGGCACGTGCGCGCCTATTGCGCGGGAGATTTATCAAGCCATCGTAAAGCGGGAATCCATGGCTCAACCTCCACGACCTTCACTGGCAGCGAACCCCTGACATGTTCGAACCCTGCCTCCAGCACAAGGAACAGCGGATTCAATGGCTGATGATCGCCGCGATCGCCGCCCTGGCCGTGATAGGAACAACCTTCATCTATAGCGCAACCGCCGCCAATGAGGGTGCCAAGGCTCTAGCCTGGTACAAGCAGGAGTATTTCAAACAGATCATCTTTTACACAATTGGATTCGGACTGGCAGCCGCCGTGTGCCTGGTGGAATACAATCAAATCGCGCGCTGGTCGCTCGTCGGCTACTGGCTCTCCATCCTCCTGCTCATAGCTGTCTTCGTCGTTGGCACCAAGATTTACGGGGCGCAACGCTGGATCAAAATCGGGCCGTTCCAGTTTCAGCCCTCGGAGTTCGCCAAACTGGCCTTCGTCATCGCGATGGCCAATTTCCTCAGCCGTCCCGCGGATGAACTGCGGCTTCCCGGTGTCTTCGCCAAGGCGCTCGCAATGACGGTGCTGCCATTTGCACTGATACTGAAGGAGCCGGATCTGGGTTCGGCATTGGTGCTCATTCCCATGACGCTGGGGATGATGTTCGTGGCGGGTGCGCCGGCCAGTTACTTGCGCCGCCTGTTCGCGTGCGCTGGAATCGTCATCGCTCTGATCCTCGCGGACATCATGTTCGCGCCGCCGCAATGGCGGCTTCCGCTCGCGGATTACCAACGGGACCGTCTGCTTGTTTACTTTGGAAAGGATTTCGCTCCGCGCAACGCCACCCCGGCGGAGCTGGCGCAAGCTCGACAACGACAGCAAAAAAAATCGTACAACATCGAGCAAGCGTTGATCTCAGTCGGCTCAGGAGGACTGACGGGCAAAGGCTGGCGGCAGGGAACCCAGAACGCTCTGGGTTATCTGCCACGGGCCGTGGCGCACAATGATTTCATTTTCTCCGTCATTGCCGAGGAGAAAGGATTTCTGGGCAGTGTGACTGTGCTGGGCCTCTACACCGTGATTCTCTTTACAGGAATCCGGATAGCGGGGCAGGCGCGCGACCGGCTTGGCAGGCTGCTCGCGGTCGGCATTGTCACCATGCTCTTCAGTCATGTCTTCATCAACATCGGCATGAACATCCGCATGATGCCGGTTACGGGCATCCCACTGCCACTGTTAAGCTACGGTGGAACTTCAGTGATCTGCTCCCTGGTCGCCGTCGGTATTTTGCATAACATTCACATCCATCACAGATCCTAATCATTTATGAGTGACAAAAGCTTCTCCAGCCGCCGCAGACGCGGCGGCATGCGGTTCCGCCCCAGCGGTGGAATTTCCAACCCTCAACAGCAACAAGGACAAGGCCGCCATGCCGCCGACGCGCGTGCCGAGGTCCTGGCCGACAAGCCCGTCGATGAAACCGTTTTCGACAGCCGGCGCCACGAGAAAGAGATCAAACGCGCCGAGAATGTCGCGGCAGGTCTCCCCGAAAACACTCCACCGCAGGAGCCGGCACAGGTTCAGGAGGCGCCGGAGCATCGGAGGCGTGAATTTCGCCAGCCTCATTTGGATACGCCTGCAGAAGTGAAGGAGGAAACCGCTTTCAGCCCGGTGCATGTGAAGGAACAACCGCCTTCGGGATTCGTTGAAACCATCAAGCAGGCGGCGAACAAGGTCATCAAGAAGGTGCAACGCCTGATCAAGCCGGTAAAGAAGACTCACAAGGAAGTCGTCATCAACGCCGAGTCACTCGAAACACGCGTCGCCGTGATCGAGGAAGGCCGCCTGGAAGAGTTCACCATCGAGCGAACCAGCGACGAGCGGCTCGTCGGAAGCATCTACAAAGGAAAAGTCCGCAACCTCGAGGATGGACTCAAGGCCGCTTTCGTTGACATCGGTTTTGAGAAAAACGCCTTCCTCCATTACTGGGACATTGTTCCCGCGAACTTCGATAGTGGCGTCGAAGTCGTGGAACGCGAAGGCGGGCGCAGAAAAGAGAAGCCCCGCATCACTCAACGGGACATTCCACGTCTCTATCCGCCCGGCACCGACATCATCATCCAGGTCACCAAGGGCCCCATCGGCACCAAGGGACCGCGCGTGACCACCAATCTGGCATTGCCCGGGCGCTACCTGGTACTTCTGCCCAACTCCGATCAAAGCGGCATCTCGCGCAAAATCGAGAACCAGGAGGAACGTCATCGGCTGAAAAAGATTCTGCGTTCACTCAGCATTCCCGAAGGCATGGGTGTCATTATTCGAACCATTGGCGAAGGGCAGCAAGCCCGCTATTTCGTGCGCGATCTCGCCCTGCTGCTCGATGAATGGAAACAAATCCAGGAACGCATCAACAAACAACCCTCCGCCACTTGCGTCTTCCAGGAACCAGATCTCATCGAGCGAACGGTCCGCGACTTTCTCACCGAAGACGTGGAACGCATCGTCATCGACGGACCCCAACAATACGACCGCATCCGCGATATGATAGGCCGCATTTCCAAACGGTCCGCCTCCAAGGTGAAGCTCTACGCCGATTCGCAGCCCATCTTCGATCGCTTCGGAATCAGCCGTCAGTTGGAGAACGCGTTCTCGCGCCAGGTTCATCTCAAGAGCGGTGGATACATCGTCATCGATGAAACCGAGGCGCTCGTGGCCATCGACGTCAACACCGGCCGCCACAAGAGCAGCAAGGATCAGGAATCCACCATCCTCAAAGTAAACCTGGAAGCCGCGGAGGAAATCGGGCGCCAACTTCGCCTGCGCAACATGGGCGGATTGATCGTCCTGGACTTCATCGACATGAAATCACGTCGCGATCAACAGCAAGTATATCAACGCGTGAAGGAAGGCCTGCGCCGCGATCGAGCCAAGACCCACGTGCTGCCGATTTCACAGCTCGGCCTCTTGGAAATGACCCGTCAACGCCATTCTGAATCTGTTCGCGCCGCGGTCTATGACGATTGTCCCTACTGCAAGGGACGCGGAAAAGTGAAGAGCAATCTCACCATGAGCGTGGAAATCCAGAGGAAACTCAGCGAAATCCTCAAGAGGCGCCATCGCGATGAATCGGACTTCCAGTTGCGCATCGTGGTCAACCCCACCGTGCTCGAACGACTCCGGAAGGAGGACGAGCAACTGCTGATCGAGATGGAGAAGCGCTACTTTGGCAAACTCTCCTTCCGCGCCGATCCCGCCTTCCACGCCGAACAGTTCAAGATCGTCAACGTCACCACGAACGAAGAACTGGCCAGCGTCGGCGGATAGCGAGAACTCAATACCTCATTTGTGTTACGGGGCGGGAGCAGGAACTCCCGCCCCGTTTCCTCACAAACTTCCAGAAATTCCAGCGCGTGCCCGACCGCTGTGGTTATGTGCCGCGCGAGCGGGGAGTCAGCAGTGGAAACAAATCGTGATTCTCAGTGGCGGGTGGTTCGCCACAGCAGTTTCACACCGCCCCATTGCCGGATTCGAGTGTCGTTGGAAATGAGCCGCAGGCCATGGACCAATGCCGTCGCCACGATCAATTGGTCCGCCGGGTCTTTGTGGAAGCCCTCAACCTCCAAGGCTGTCACGCGTTCGGCGATTGCTGGTGTGACCGGCAGGACAGTCAGCTCCGGACTGATTGCCAAACGAAAGAACTCAGCCAGCGGGACGGACAGTTCGAGCCGTCCCAGTTCCACCACCTTGGCGGCTTCCCAAAGCGAGATGTCTCGGCGATGGCAAGCGTTTCCGCGTGCCGCGTGAGCGTTTGATCCGCCAACAGCGGCAAGGGCTCGCCCAGCGCACCCTGGATCCACGCATGCGTGTCCAACAGATGCGTCATCGCAACGTCTCCCAGGCCAGCCCGGTGCTGAGGAGGTCGCCAGTAATCCGGGCCTTGCCCTTCAGCGCGCCGTGCCAGGTCTTGGGTTTGGCTGCTTGAAAGACAAACTGCTCACGACCGGAAACGATGGACACAGTTTTAGCGGCGACCGCCTTCGCCTTCATGCGCGCAAAGTCCCGTTGAAAATCGCGGGAAGTCACTTTCATGTCCGTCATCATGTCAGACAGGGCTCCAGATTGTCCATTTGGCATAGGTTTTGATGTTCGAGTTGGGCCAGTGCTTGGCGGTGTAGCCCGCAGTATGGCTTGTAGCTCCCTGAGGAGTACGCGCAAGTATAGTCAAAAAACTGATCGTCGGCACGGACAACAGCTCGGAAGAATTAGCCGCCTTTAGAGTCACGGGGCAATGTCGCCCAGGTCTATCTGGTCAAGCATCGGCTTTCCCGCCCGTTCCGACAGGAGATCGAACGTCTGGAGCGCGAGATGGCGTAAGAGGCTGCATTCACCTATTTTACCCGGATGTTATTGACACTACTGTTTCACCCGGATAAAACAATCCCCGTCATGAAACCCGCCAACAGCCCTGAAAAATATGAACCGCTCGGAAGAACCTGCGCTGCCTTCGCAAGTTCCCGATGCATCGCGTCTGGTGATTTGAAGGATGTGGCCGCAAATGTGAGACAACTGCTTGATCTCGATAAATCTGCTTCGGTTCTGATCTTCGACGACACCACCAGCGAAGTGATCGAGGTGGATTTTCGCGGAACGGTTACGGACGTCTTGAGGAAGCTCGGGGCAAGGCGGAAAGCGAACGGACACCCTACTGCCAAGAATCTGCCAGGCGGGTCATCTCCGCGGGCGCCGGGCCGTCCGAAATTAGGCGTCATTGCTCGAGAAATCACTCTGCTTCCCCGGCATTGGGACTGGCTGGGGAGCCAGCCCGGAGGCGCCTCAGTGGCGTTGCGAAAGCTGGTTGAAGTGGCGCGACACGCCAACGCCGGCAAGGATCGTGAGCGGCAGGCGCGCGAGGCCACTTACAATTTCATGTCCGTGACAGCCGGCAATGAACCTGGTTTCGAGGAAGCGACGCGTGCCTTGTTCGCCGGCAATCGCCAGCGCTTCGACCAATTGGTCACAGCGTGGCCTCCGGATGTCCGCGATCACGCAAAGAAGCTCGCGGCAATCGCTTTTCAAGACCTTCGCAATTGATATACGACGCGTCTTTTCAAATACGCCTCTCGGCTAAACCGACGCTTCATACAATTGATAAGTGGGAGGTCCAACCGCAACCGAGGCAGGAGCGCATGAACCAAAAGCTTTCCGCTCCAATGACAGAGCGGTGTGCGTCAGTTGAGGTTCTTCGGGACCGAGGCCGATGCTGCCTTGCGACTCAGGAATCGCTCTCGGCCGATCCGAGAGTGAAATAGAAGGTCGCCCCCTGTTCCACCGCTGCTTTGGCCCAGATGCGGCCTCCGTGTCGATGAACCACGCGTTGGACAGTGGCGAGTCCGATTCCGTGGCCTTCAAACTCACCCGCAAGATGCAGCCGCTGAAATGCTCCGAAGAGCTTCTGCGCTTGTGTCATGTCGAAACCCGCTCCGTCATCACGCACGAAGAAAGTGGTTTCACCATCGATTTGTTCAGACCCAAACTCGATCCGCGCCATGGGCTTCTTGCCGCTGTATTTCCATGCGTTGCCGAGAAGGTTAAGGAGCACAACGCGGACGAGGGCTTGATCTGCGAGGGCCAGGCAATCTGGTGCGATCACAAACTCGACGTCGCGCTTCGAGTCATTGGCGCGCAATTGATCTGTGATGGTGTGAGCCAGGCGCGACAGGTCCACGGGCGCACAGCGCAGTTCGGCGCGGGCGACGCGAGCGAGCGAAAGCAGAGCTTCCACGAGCTGGTCCATAAGCACCGCATTGGCCTGGATGCGGTGGGCGTAGCGCAGACCGTCGGCGTCGAGTTGACCGGCGTGATCTTCGCAAAGCGCCAAAGCGAACCCGTTGAGCGCGCGCAATGGCGCCCGGAGGTCGTGCGACACAGAGTAGCTGAAGGCTTCGAGTTCCTTGTTGGCCGCCTGAAGTTGAAGAGTGCGTTCAGAGACGCGGTGTTCGAGGTCCACGTTTAGTTCGCGGATCTGGGCCTCGGCTCGCTTGCGTTCAGTCACATCAACGCCCATGCAGACGAAACATGGCTCGCCATGCGGCGAAGGGATGCGGAAGATTGTTGAAACGCAGGTGCCTGGGCTGCCGTCCCGCCTGCGAAACTCAATTTCCACCGGGCCGATGGGCTGTCCCGTCACCTTCATCTCTTTGAGAACCTTCACAAAGCCCGCAGCTTCCTCCGGGGTATGAATGAGTTGGTCGAGTGTCTTGCCAAGCGCTTCCTCAATCGGCCAGCCGAAGACCGACTCCGACGCCGAATTCCAGAAAAGCACGTGTCCGTCCTCATCATACCACTGCACCGCCACGTTCGGCGTGTTCTCAATGGACGCCCGGAGCCGTTCCTCGCTCGACCTCAAAGCCATCTCCGCATTTTTCCGTTCCGTAATGTCAACGTGGAACGCGAGCAAGGCAGGGCGACTCTTCCAGGAAATTGCCGTCACGGACGATTCAATCCAAATCCTGCTGCCATCTTTCCGAACTCCCTGCCAGCCGGAGAAGATCGAGAGCTTCTCGCCACGTAGAACCTTGTCCGCTCTTTCGCGCAGTACCGGCTGGGCCTCTGGCGCGATGAACATTTCCCAAACGTTTCGGCCCACGAATTCTTCCGGGCTGTCGTAGCCGCATATGCGCGCAAGACTGAAATTGGCGAACTGAATGATGGAGTCCTGGTGCACAAAAATACCGTGAATGGCAGCCTGGACTACGCTGCGATAACGGTCTTCAGACTGTTTCAGCGCCTCCTCGTTACGATTCCGTTCGGTGATGTCGCGAGCGATTGTTGAGTAGAAATTCAAACTCCCGTCGGCATTCTTGTGAGCAATCACGACTTGCGAGATCGGAATCTCGTGCCCGTCTTTGTGGAGCAGCGCGGTCTCCCCGCTCCAGACACCGTCGCGCAGCGCTGCTGGGAGCCCCTGGTCGAGGACTCGCCGTGCGGCCCACAGCGGGTGGACTTCCGGGATTTTCCATGTTCGGATGTTTACGTTGTCGTCAATACCGATCATGCGGCGGCCAGCCGGATTCAAGAAGAGCAGGTGCCCTTTGGGATCTGCGAATCCGACGAAATCACTCGTGCCCTCGAGCACGACGCCGAGTCTGGTGCGCTCGTGTTCCAGGATTTGTTCGTGTTCCAGTCGTTCGATGTGGTGCTGGAGTTTGTTTCTTCCCGTGCGCCACACGGCGATCCCCAAAGAGCCCGATGTTCCAACAATAGCAAGCACGCGAAACCACAGTGTCTGCCAGAAGAAAGGCTGGATTACCACGGTGACGGACGCGGGTGTTGGGTTCCACAAGCCGTCGTTGTTGGCGGCTTTTACCTGAAAGCGAATCGGCCCAGGACGAGGCGTGTGGAAGTAGATGCTCCTTCTCCCAGGCCCGGAAGCAACCACCCAATCATCATCGCGGCCTTCGACCTTGTAGGCAAAAAGCATCTTCTCCGGCGTGGTAAAGCTGAGGCCGGCGTAATGAATTCCCACCTCTCGACTGCCGGCTGGAACGGAAACGTGTGATTCGCTTCGCCATGGCAGTTCACGATAGAGGCCGTCGGCATTGCGGTAAGTAATCTTCTGGATCATCACCGGTGGCGGGTTCGTGTTGAGATTGAGCCTGACGGGATCGATCATGGCCAGCCCTTTGAGGGTGGCAAACCAGAGCCGGCCCTGGCTGTCTTTGAGGCCAACCGACTGATACCAGGCCGCGCATTCGACGCTCTGAAAACCGTCACTGAGATTGAAAAGCTGATGAGGCAACCGCATGAGAGTTCCATCCGCCACATGCACCAGTTCCTGGTGTGCCACCCGAATCACGCCGCGCTTGGAGCCAAGCCACCAATAGCCGAAGTCGTCCCCCAGGAAGCATGTGATATCGCGGGACGGCAGGCCCTTCGCCTCCGTGATTGAGGACCACTTCCCGTTACGCAAGCGCAAGATTCCCACTCCTCCCTGCCCGATCCAGACCGTCCCATCCACCTCGATGCGCAGGCAGTTGAGCTCGCGCAAAGTGGAGTCTGTTGCATCCTTGATTTCCCTCCAGATCTCTCCGTCGCGCCGAAAGAGCCCACGCGAACTTGCGGCCCAAATCGTGCCGTCCGAAGGGTTCTCTGCGAAGTAACGCACGTCACCGAGAAATGTACCATCAGGTCGTGCCTGTCGCTGAAACTGCCCTCCAGAATAGAGCGAGATCGATTCTGTGCCTCCAATCCAGACACGTCGTGTGGAATCCTGGAACACCGCTGCGACGCTCTCACCGCCGCTATCCGATTGGTTGATTCTCCTTTCTTCCGTTGGTGTGATCATCACCAGACCAATAGCCCTCCCACCAGACGAATGACTCCCGATCCATGTATTTCCCTCCCGATCGCGTAAAAGGCATTGAACGTTAACGGTGAGCGGATTTCCATTCGTCTCGAAAGTAGGTGAAAACCGTCCCGCCTCCAGACGCACGAGCCCCTTGCCGAAAGTTCCGATCAACATCCGTCCCGGTGCCTCCTCAAGCACGGCTTTGACGTTCCGCTCCGGCAGACCTTGATCCAGGCCGAAATTAACCACGGTTCTTGGTTTCAAGCGCATCAGCCCGCCACCGCTGCTGCCCACCCAGAGATTATGTTCACGATCCTCGAACGTGAATCGGAGTCTGTTGTATGTAAGTCCGTTCGTTGTCGTGTACTGGCGAACCTGGCAGAAATGGACCCCAAAATTAAGACCAGTAGTTAAGCTAGAGCTTGTCCCAATGCTGAGGGGAGTCAATAGCGACGGGGTTTCCGTATCATCTGAGCCGGTCGATAGTCGGTCGGTTTTGGCTGATTGCTCGGGAAAATGGCGGTTATGAGCGGAGCCGCCGCTACTTTTTGACGGCGCGACG
>SIBF01000176.1 GCA_009695275.1 Pedosphaera sp.
GTCACCGCTCCGTCTTTGAGCCATCCGACTTCTCCAGCCGGGCCTTCCTTCATCTATCCGCCTCGCTTCGCACCAACTCAATCCGGGTCCAAACACTCCTTCAGCACCACCGGCTTCCCTCACTCCCGCCATAATGAGAACCGCTGCCGTGCTTGCGAATGATGTGCAGCCGAAACAGGGTGCCCAATGCCATCAGTTGGGAATCCAACTTCGCAGTCCGCACCGTGGCTGGCGGCGGATTTGTTGCCGGAGGCGTCATTGGGTGGGGAGCCGGGAGTTTGGCGTGGTAAATCCGAGTTGATGAGCCTGGCCGACATCGCGGCGCAATTGAGAGAGCAGAAGGTGGAGGAGAAGGCGCCGATCCATTGGGTCGAAGTCCCGAATACTCCGCGCGTGGTGCATATCTCCGAGGTTCCAGAACTGTGGGAGGCACAGACGGAAAGGGATCTTCGGCACGCCCAAACAGCCATCAAGACTCATCGGATAGTCACCGTTCTTACTGGGGCGGCCTGCGTGACCGTGTTGGCTTTCGGAGCGCCCCCACAGGCTTCGTTTGTGTTCGCGATCTTCGGCATCCAGTCGGCGGAGACCTGGTTCACCTCCGCAGAAATCAGGCGACTGCTGCGACGAGATGCGCCCAGCTATTTCCATCTATGCTCCCGCGAATGCCGCTACATCTTTTGGGTGGACAGCCATCCCGCTTCGGCGATGTGGCGAACTTGGAGCCTCTGCGCCGCATGGGGTGTGCTCTTCATCATCCAGCTGTGCATAGGTCTGGATGCTTCCTTCCAACGCGCGGGCTTGGTAAAGCCCTTGGTCTGGCAAGGCGAGGTGTGGCGCTTGTTCACCGGGCCGATGCTTCACGGCAACTATTGGCACATATTTATGAACGCCGCCTCCGGGATTTCGTTGGCGTGGCTCATCGAGCGCACGGTGCATCGCCACGTCCTTGTGCCGCTCTGGTTGCTGGGGGTTTTGGGTGGCAGTCTTTGCAGCCTGATGATAATGCCGGAGCAAACAAGCGTGGGCGCTTCCGGAGGCTTGATGGGATTCGTGGGGTTTCTCGCGGTGATGGGCTGGAAGCGGAAGAATCTGCTACCACCTCGGTTCGCGGTGAACATCCTGCGGAGCATCGCGTTCTTGGCCTGCTTTGGGCTTTTGGCCTGGTCCGTTATAGACAATGCGGCGCACGTAGGAGGCGCACTGGCGGGTGCTCTTGTCGGCTACTGGCTTTTCAATAATGAAACGGATTCCTTGCCGTTGCCAGATTCCAAGCGGCGATCCGTTCTCGGGTGGTGGGGAGTGATCGCCTTCGGGGCGCTGTTTGCGTTCACGGCCTGGCGTCTATTGATGCACCGCTGACGCGCCAATGAGCGATTCATAATCGCGCTGAACACCATCTCGCCCGCGCTCCGACGTGATTTCGAATCAATTCTTCGCCCCAGCCAGCTCCTCCTCGAAATCCACGATCTCTTTGATCTGCACCAGAAACCAGCGGTCGATTTTCGTGAGGTTGAAAATCTCTTCGATGGTGAAGCCGGCGCGGAGGGCGTGACGGATGAAAAAGATTCGTTCAGCGTTCGGGACGGAGAGTTTGCGGGAAATCACGTCGCGGGGAAGGATGTCGCGGTCGCCATAAACTTCTGTTCCAATCCGCCACGGCTTGCCGTCGCCGCCGAGTCCGCTGCGGCCGATTTCGAGGGAGCGGAGACATTTCTGGAGGGATTCTTTGAAGGTTCGCCCAATCGCCATGGCTTCGCCGACGGATTTCATCTGGGTCGTCAGGGTCGGATCGGCCTGGGGAAATTTCTCAAACGCGAACCGGGGGATTTTTGTCACCACATAATCAATGCTCGGCTCAAAGCTCGCAGGGGTCTCGCGCGTGATGTCGTTCTTGAGTTCGTCGAGCAGGTAGCCGACGGCGAGTTTGGCGGCGATCTTCGCGATGGGAAACCCAGTGGCCTTGGACGCGAGCGCGGAGCTGCGGCTGACGCGCGGGTTCATCTCGATGATGACCATGCGGCCATTTTCCGGGCTGACGCCGAACTGGATGTTCGAGCCGCCGGTCTCGACGCCCACGGCGCGGATGACGGCGAAGCTCTGGTCGCGCATGATCTGAAATTCCTTGTCGGTCAGCGTCTGGATGGGCGCGACGGTGATGCTGTCGCCGGTGTGGACGCCCATGGGGTCGAAGTTTTCGATGGAGCAGATGATGACGCAGTTGTCGGCCTTGTCGCGCATGACTTCCATCTCGTATTCCTTCCAGCCGAGGAGGGATTCTTCGATGAGGATTTCGTTCACGGGCGAAAGCTCGATGCCGCGCTTGGCAATCTCCTCGAATTCTTCGCGGTTGTAGCCGATGCCGCCGCCCGTGCCGCCGAGAGTGTAGGCGGGGCGAATGATGAGCGGGAAACGGCCGATCTTGTCAGCCACGACCCGGGCTTCGTCAATGTTATGGGCGGTGCCGGAGATGGGCACGTCGAGGCCGATGCTCAACATGAGGTCTTTGAAAATCTGACGGTCTTCGCCCTTCTCGATGGCCTCGGCTTTGGCACCGATCATTTCGACGCCGTATTTCTCCAGCACGCCGGAGTCATGCAGTTTCATCGCGGTGTTCAGCGCGGTCTGGCCGCCGAGGGTGGGGAGGAGGACGAGTTTGTGGGAAACGGAGGTCGAAGCCGAGGCGGCTTCGACAGCACGCGAGGCTCGTGCGCTCCCCAATCCAATTGGCACGCCCATGCGTTTCATCTCTTCCAATTCGCGCACGATGATCTTCTCGACGCACTCGGGCGTGATGGGTTCGATGTAAGTTCGGTCGGCGAACTCCGGGTCGGTCATGATGGTGGCCGGGTTGGAATTCACGAGGACGACGCGGTAGCCCTCTTCTTTGAGCGCCTTGCAGGCCTGGGTGCCGGAGTAATCGAACTCGCACGCCTGACCGATGATGATCGGGCCGGCGCCGATGATGAGGACGCTGTGGATGTCAGTGCGTTTTGGCATTTTTGTAAAGTTTTCGAGCCCTGCGTTCAACCCGTTGCCACGTGGTTTGCGTGGTGTAGCGCACGCAGCCGCGCTTCGGCGCTTGGGCATGATTCAAACGGCGACGATGGAACACGGATTGGCGGAGGATGGGAAGGGAAAGTTGCATTCGAATTCTCTGGCAGCCCTTCTCCTGGCCGTTTTCCCTGAAGTGATCGAAGGCTTTAGTTCGGAATCGAAGCGTTGAATGTTAAACCCCCGAATTTCCAATTTGCCCGGCACCCAGACTCTTCCACCACCAGGCTCACGAAGCTTGGCGGCCTGAAGGAATGAAGTTCCCGCCAAGTTAGGCACAACTTTTGCCAGAATGCGTGAAGCCCAGGCGCGAAAGCGGGAGAAGATTCAATTGTCAGTTCAGAGTTTTTGATCGCCATTGATGCGACGAGATCGGAGGAATTATGAATGCTGAATTAAACACAGACAGACTGGTGATGGACATGAAGAATGTCGTTCAGGATGCGGAGGATCTGATGAAAGCCACGGCGGGAGAAGTCACGGACAAGGCCAAGGCCGCCCGCGACCGTCTTGCCGGAGCTTTGGAATCCGCCCGAGACACCTGCACCCGTCTTGAAGAGCGCGCGGTGGCCGGAGCCAAGGCTGCCGACCGGGTGGTTCGTGAGCATCCGTATCAATCCATCGGCATCGCGTTCGGGGTGGGAATCCTGATCGGGGTGCTCGTCGGCAAGAGGTGAGTGCCATGGATGCGATCCGGAGCAGCGGAGTGGTTGGAACCGTGGCCCGCGTCTTTGATATGGCGATGGCCACGGTGCAGAACCGCGTGGAACTGTTCTCAGTCGAACTGCGGGAGGAAAAGTACCGGATTATCGAAGCGATGCTCCTTGCCGGGGCGGTGCTCGCTTTGGGCATGATGACCATCACACTGCTGACGCTGGCGTTGGTGATGTTGTTCTCCGAGTCCGCAAGGCTCATCGCGCTGTCGATTCTCGGTTTGATCTATCTCACGGTGACCATTGTCGGGGCCTGTCTGCTGCGAACCCGGCTGAAGAACTGGGTTTCATTTCAAGGAACAATTGGAGAGATCAAGAAAGACCGGTCATGCCTGGAGAACCTGCAGAACTGCGACGCCTCAAAGAGGAACTCCTGATTTGCAGCGAAGCAAACCGGCGGGTATTCAGCCTCGAGTTGGAGCCTGCACGTATTGCCATGAACGCGGTGGACGAATGAATCGAAGCGGCGCGGGGGGCGGGAGCTTTCGAGTTGTGGCCGGCGGTGATGGCTGGCGTCGGCATCGTTAGTCGATGGAGAAAACCCGGGAAAGATCGAGCGATGGCGGGATGTTTCATTCGCCTGATCGAGACATTGAGAGGTGTGATCCGGAAATTTTCGTCCTGATGGTCTGTTGCCATTTCCCGCCGCTGTCGCAAAAGCAAAGGCCTGGTGGAGGCGACGCTCCAAAACTTCACGGATGCGTGACTCCGGGTGAAAGATTGCACCGTGGGTTTGGCACTGGTCAATTGGGCGCGTTTTGGCATGGGCAAACTTCATGAGCCAGCCAGCGACGCTGTGCGAAACCTGGGAAAACCTGCCACGAAAGATTGGATCATGCCTACTCCTCGAAAAAAGAAAGCCACAGCCAAGCCTGCCACCTCGTTGTTCGGTTCTCGGCAAGAATCCCCGGGGCACGGGAAGCCTGTGTAGCGGGAAGCCGTGTGCGCAGCACTCCCGGACAGGGCGCCACCTTCGATCTCTACTTCCGCACTACAAACGAGAACGCAGCGAAAATCACCAGTGACGACGACACGACGGCTGTCAAGAAACACGGCGAATGTGTGATGGTCGTCGATGACGAGGCGATTCTTGCTCGCGCCCTGGCCAGTGTCCTGGGACGGCTGGGTTACCGTCCGGTGATCTTTTCATCGAGCCGCGAGGCTCTCGAAAGGCTTCGCAACGCACCGGAGTACTTTCTGTTGATGATCACGGACATCACCATGCTCGACCTCAATGGCATCGAACCCACCATCGCGGTGAAGACCGTGTCGCCAGGGCTTCCGGTGATCCTCGTCAGCGGCGATGCGGCTCGCATTGATGAGGATCGAGCGCGGCTGTTGGGGGCGGACTCTTTCCTGCCCAAGCCATATGCCATGCTGGCACTTGGCAAGGCAGTCTCGCGATCTCTGCGACGAGGCGGACAACCCAAACTCCAGAATTAGCGAATACTCCGGAGAATCGACCGCCATTTTACACTATCAAGGCGGGGAGGGTTGTCCTCAGCCCGCCGCGAACTTCAAACCGCCAGCCAGTTACGCGTTCAGGCCACGGCTCGATGAGGACACAGGGCGCAGCCATTCTACGACTCGACCTCCAGTGATCCTGGCGAGTGGAACAGAACAGTCTCACTTTTCTGGAAGCGACCGGGGCAGGAGTAGTTCCATGTAGGCCACATCGAGCCAGCGGCCGAATTTGAACCCGACTTGTTTGAAGAGGCCCACCTGTTCAAATCCGAATGAAGCGTGAAGGCGAATGCTCGCGATGTTGGAGGCGTCGATGGCTGCGATGATCGCATGAACGCCGCGCTCCCGTGCCGCCGTGACCAGGGGGGGCATCAAAAGTTTTCCGATTCCTTTGCCTCGGTGGTCGGCCGCGACGTAAACCGAGTTTTCCGTGGTGAACCTGTAACCAGGGCGATCATGGTAACGGTTCAGCGCGCTCCAACCAACGATCTTGCCTCCGGAAGCGGCCGCCACAAAAATCGGATGCCCGTTCTTCTCGTGATCCACGAACCAGTTGATCCGCTGTTCGAGCGTGCGTGGCTCATAGTCGTAGCTTGCCGTCGTGTTCAGCACCGCCTCGTTGTAAATGTCGAGTATGGCACGAACATCCGTGATGGTGGCTGGTCGAACATGAATCGTGTTCATGGTGTGCGATGAGTTCGGAACGATCAGCCCGGTTTCAAGGCGGTGATGATGCTTCGCGAGGCGGCTGTGGGTCTGTAACGCGTTTCCACAAAGCCAGTCTTGCTGAGGTAATGCTGCATCTCCGTCAGTGAATAACATTTCCCCTCCGTGGCATGCATCAGCAGCGACGAGTACTCGGCGACATGGAGAGGCCCTGTCTTGTCTGCGTTAATGTGGGCATCGTGAACGATCAGCATTCCGCCTCGTGGTAGCGCAGAGTACGAGGTCGCGAGCAATTTCAAGACTTCGGATTCATCCCAGTCGTGGAGAACATTTGAGAACAGGTGGACATCATGGCCGGTGGGCAGCGGATCCTTGAACATGTCTCCAGCGATGACGTGGACGCGTTCGCCATGGCCGCGACTGGTGATGGAGTTTGTCGCCACCTTGTCCACGGGAGGTTTCTCGAACACGGTGGCGCGGAGGTGTGGATGCGCGGCAACCATTGCGCAGGCGTAAATGCCGGACCCGCCGGCGATGTCGAGCAGGCTTGATCTTCCGTTTAGATCCACCGCTTTGGCCACGGCGGCCCCGAGATAAACTCCCCGGCAATCCATCGCGGCCGTGAACTGGTCGGTGAATGCGGAATCCTCCATGGCTTGAGCCCACGATTTCTCGTCTTTGAAGCTGCCCCAATTCGCGGGCTTCCCCGTACGAAGCACCGCGAGAAAATCTTTGCAAACGGGCCGATCCTTCAGCGAGGCGTAGTAGGGGCCGAGATACCAGCAGGAGCTTCGCACGAGATGTTCGGAACCGAGGGCTGTAAGTTGGAATCGACCGTTTGATTGCTCGGTGAGGCCCATCGCATTGAAGAGGGTCAGCATCACGTCGGTTGGGCGGGGCTGGATCTCGAAATGCCGGCAAATCTGACGGAGATCCGACGGGTTGGCGTGGAGCCAGGTGAAGAAGTCGAGGAAGACGAGCGCGGTCGCCAGCAGATCCGCGGCGTAGATGGCATCGCGGTAGCGATAGATAAGTGTTGGATCAGTGGTGGGTTGGCGCGTGAGATCGGATTCTTGCATCGCGCGATTCAGCCATACTGAAGCCGGAGCTGGAAGTGGATTTTGCATTCCACATGGAGTCTTGCCGCGAGACTGTTGCAGTTGCTGGCGAGCGTTTGTGCCAGCCGTCAACTCAACTCACGGCAGCACGGCAACTCGATAAAATCGCTTCGGCAGTTTTGCCGCGCCTACATCGGTGATGATCACGGAACCGCCCGTCCCTTCCACGCCATCCCGCAATGTCGCCCACGCGCCGCTTTCCACGGTGTCGCGGGACTCGACGCGATACTTCCGGCCGAGTGTGGTCGCAAAAGCGACCTGAACATCATCGCCCGCTTTCCGCCCGCCCAGCATCCGCACTTCGCCCGCGACGAAAACGCCTTCGACGAAGGCACCGTTGGGTTTTTTCCAGCCCGCGGCGAACACGATCTGGCCAAGATCGTTGCAGGGCTTGGGGGTGTCCATCCTCGCCGCCGCTGCGAAAGCCTTCGTGCGTGCTCGCGAAGCGCACAGACCTCGGCTCGATGGTCGCGATCCGTCCGCCGCCCAGGTCGATCTGGGTTCCGCCCCGCGCCACCATTTGCGGACCTCGGATCGGATCAATGAGCCAGATGCCCTGATCCGTCCGGTATTCAAATCCCACCGCCTTGCCGATCTCAGCGTGGATCAGCACCTGCCCATAACGGTTCATGAACGGCCTGCCACCGTAGCCGAAGAAGCTGATCACCTCACCCTCCTTCAAGCCGGGCGCAGTTTTGCCTTCGGCCAGCACGAGGTTCGGAGATCCGTGCTGATGCGTCAGCCCCAGGCCGTTCACGTCTAATCCGGGAACGCCACCAATTCCCGGAACCTCCCTCAGCGACGTGTGCCCGCCGGTGAACGCCAGATCTCCGGCGGCGTTCATGACCATGCGGTCATTGGCAATAAAGCCATCCTGCGTTGAGTCCGATCGCACTAAACGGGCGGCCACGCACGGCGCTTCGGGTGGCCCGGCGAACAAATACGAACCCAGATAGTCCGAACCCCGCCAGACGGAAGCGCTGAAAGCCACGTCACGCCTCGAATTCATGCCCAGGCTGCCTGAGAAACTGAATCCGTTGCCCCAGCGAGCGCCCGGCCCAAACTCCGCCAGGAGCGACGCGGGTAACGATGCGCCGGAGAAGGCAACAGGATGCAGATTTGTGGCAGTGCCGGACCAGATGCCTTGTTTTGTGCCAGAGGTTGTGGCGAGCAGGACCACGTTGCTCCCAGCTTGTGCGGCTTGATTAAGCTCCAGAAATGTCTCGGAGGTGCCAGGCGCTGAATCGCCGACGATGATCGAACCGACAATCCCACTGGCAGTGCTTAACACGAGCGCGGCCCTCCCAGGTCCAAGGACAGCCATAATGAGAATTGCTGGGTCTTCTTCAGCGACACGTTTTCCGGCAACGGCAGGTTTGGTTTGCTCGCTCCCAGCATTTTTTCCATGAACGTGGATGAGAACAAGGAGGAACTGAGGATCGTGGGTCTGTTCGACCCGGATGCTCCCGTCACCGTGCGGATCGAGGGCGGAGCCACCAAGGAGATCGTGGCCACGGTCAGGATCATCAACGGAGCGACGGAAATTCTCTGCCCTCTGCCCGCCGGTCAGCAGCCTAGCGCGGGTAACGTGACCGTCCTCCAGCGCGGGCACAAGAGCAACACGGTGCCGCTGACGGAATGGTGGGTGAAGGCCACCGGTCACAAGTATTTCACCGTCGGAGAGCCGCAGCCGTCCTCCACGATTGAATTCAATCTCCACTTCCGCACGGACGTTCACTCCTCCCGTGCCGCGCCCTTTCAGGATCCGGTCTTTCGCGGCAACTTCGCGTGGGCTGCGCGGGACTCGAAGGTCACCGTGACGGCTGCGTCGGGAACGTACCACGATCCGAACTCCATCCGCACGGTGAGCTGGAGCCTGTCCAGTCCCGTCGAACTCCCGGCCGTCTATGGATCGCTGCAGGTGAACCTCGGATTTTCCGGCCTGGTTAGTTTTACGAGCGACCGCGCAGCCAGCCTGACATTCTTTTCCACAGCAAAAAAACAAAATGACCGTGACCGAGACGATCGACAACCGGGATAATACTTACCCGTTCGAGCCAGGCACGCGCACGTTTCCGCCTGGAAAATCGCAACCGGTCCCCGGCACGTTCGCCATCCAGAGCGGATCCGGCCCGGCGGCGGGGGACTCGGGAATCTTCAATTGGGAACAGGCCGCGGCACAGTTCGCCCCGGATGAGGGAAGGCCGGGATATGGCGCGTTCGGTGTCTCGAAGGTGCCAGAAGCGGTGGCCAATGAGTGAGCGTTCTCAAGTCCCCGGCACCGGCTCCCGTCCGCGTCGCAATAGTCTGTCTCTGCTGAACTCGATCGGCCGCTCCGCTACGGCGACACCTGCCTGATGCGATACAGACGGCTGGTCTTTCCGCCAGCACCGATATCTTCACGAGAGGCAGTCACTCCTGAAGCCTTGATCTCATCGCCAACTGAAACCCATGTGGTGGCGTTCAGGTCTTCCTTGAACTCCAGGGCGTAGGAATGTCCGGGAATCGTAACCCACGTCGCTGCGAATACTCCCGTCTCCGACAAGCCGAAGGAAGTGATCTTGAGCGCGCCCGTCGCCGCGATGTTGAACTTCACGGTGCTCGAAAGTTCGGGAGTGCCGCCGTCGCTCACTTTCAATGTCACTGCGTTCGTCTTTCCGGCCTGGCTTTCAGGGATGGCCCAGCTAAACCGGCCCGTCGCGGGATCAATCGTGGCTCCCGCCGGACCAGAAGCGATCGCGTAGGTCAATGTGTTGGCAGGCTCGTCCGCGTCGCTGCCTTTCACGCTGTAAAGGAATGTCCCTTCCGAATGAGCCACCTGGTCAGGAATGGCATCGAGGCCGGGGGCCTGGTTCACTTCCTTGACGGTGATTTTGAAACTCTTCTCCGCGCTGGCTGGGGGAACGCCGTTGTCCGTCGCTTTCAAAGCCACAGTGTACACTCCCGGTCCCTGCGCTTCGGTCGGGGTCCATCGAATCTCGCCCTCTGAACTCACAGTCAACCCCGGAGGACCGGCCACCAAGGCGAAGGCAATTGTATTGTTTGATCCGGCGTCACCATCCTGTGCAGTGGCCTTGATTTGAAATGCGGCCAGTTCGTCCACCGTCTGATCGGCCGGGCCGGTAATCGTCGGTGCTGAATTCACCTCATTGACGGTTACCTGGAAACTTCCCGTGGCGCTCAGGCTTTTGTCGGTGATCGCATCGGCATTGGTATCAGTGACCTTAACCGTCACGGTGTATTTGCCTGGCCCTTGCTCCTCGGTTGGCGTCCATGCGATCGCCCCCGTGGTTGGATTCAATGTTAATCCTGGCGGCCCGGACACCACCTCGTACGTCAGTTGATTCGCGGGAATATCTGCGTCGGTCGCCGAGACGCTGAGTTTGACTGGCGTGGTTTCATCCACAACTGGATTGCCTGGCAACCCAAGCACCGGCGCCTGGTTCACTTCCTTGACCGTGATTTTGAAACTCTTCTCTGAGCTGGCCGGTGGAACGCCATTGTCCGTAACTTTTACAGCAACGGTGTATTCTCCCGGACCTTGCGCTTCCGTCGGGGTCCATTTGATTTCACCACTGGCATTAACCGTCAATCCCGCCGGGCCGTTCATCAATCCAAAAACAAACGCGTTGTTCGGCGGCAGGTCGCCATCCACCGCGGTGGCCTTGACTGTAAGCGTGGCGAGTTCGTCCACAATTTGATTTGGAGGGAGTGTCAGCACTGGTGGTGAATTAACTTCATTGACGGTTACCTGGAAGCTCCCTGTGGCGCTCAGGCTTTTGTCGGTGATTGCATCGGGATTATTGTCCGTGACCTTGACGGTCACTGTGTATTTGCCTGGGCCTTGCTCTTCGGTGGGAATCCACGTGATCACACCGGTAGTCGGATTCAACGTCAATCCAGGAGGGCCGGACACCAGCTCGAACGTCATTGTGTTTGCCGGAAGGTCAGCGTCCGTGGCGCTCACGGACATATTGACCGGCGCGTTTTCATCCACGACCGGATTGCTGGGCAACACCAACACCGGCGCCTGGTTTACTTCCTGAATGATGACCTGAAATTTGTTCGTCGTGGATAATGGCGGTGTCGCATTGTCTGAGACCACCACCGTGACTTCGTTGGTGGAGGGGCCTTGAACTTCGGTCGTGGTCCAGGTGAATGCTCCGGTGTTGGGGTTGATGTTGGCTCCGGATGGAGGATTGATCAGCGCATACCGGAGTTTTTGCACGGGCACATCGGCATCGATTGCCGCGAAGTTGAGGGACAAGGCCGTGCCCTCGGGGCCAGACTGCGTCGCCGGGGTCGAAGCGAACGTCGGAGCCGTGTTCGTGACAATGAGCGCCACGCCCGTCGCTGAATAAACGACACCCCAACCGTAGCGCTCAGGCTGAGGAGGGTTGATGCTGGCAAAAGTTCCTGTGTGCGAGGCGAAGGTGATCACGGAGAAGGAATCGAACTGTTTGGGTTTGAAGCCGCCGATCAACGTCGCGGTTAGATTGCCATCGAGTGTCGCGGCATCCGATACGGAGAGCACATCATAATCAGTTCCAGCAATGAGCCCGCCCAACTCGGAATGAAGCGACCCTTTCGTCGTTTGAAAATACTTTCCGGTGATGCTCAGAAGGCCTGCGGAGGTGCCCGGACTGACCACGGATGAGTTGGTGACGTTCCCTGTGATCGTTCCCTTCCCGCCAAGCAGCCCACCCAGGATTGGAACCGGACGATTAAAAATGAGACTTCCTCCGTTCACCAACGTCTGGCCGCTCGGCTGAGTGAAGGCATCCACAATTCGCACCGTTCCTGTGAGCACCTCGATCTTGCCCGTGTTGTCGAACTCGATGCCATTGTTGATGCTCGTGACTCCAGTGCCAACGCTCTTGCGGAACGCGCCGAGGTTTTTGAAGGTGTTTCCGCCATTAAAGATGGTCAGATTGTTGTCCCCTTGTATGTCGTAGGTGCCTGCGTTCTCGACCACCGCCCCATTGTCCAGTTGAAGCTGCGCCGTGCCGATCATCACCGTGTCTCCCTCCAGCCGCAGCGTCTTCTCGCTCAGGAACGGACTGGCCCCACCGGAAATCGTCAGCTTGCCTCCCGCCGGCACCGTGAACAATCCGCTCCCCGACAGCACCCCTTCGGTCCAGGTGAAGTTGGTGACTTTCACTGGCCCCGCGCTGTTCCACGTCCCGCCGGACATGCTCAACGTGTCGAACACCATCTCCTCGGGGAAATTGAAATTAAGAGTCCCGACCGTGATTGCCTGGATGTGCAACTGGGCCGGCTTGAGTTTGAATGTCGTCACTGCGTTTCCAAAGGTGGTCGCTCCCGCCACATCGTAGCCCGCGTTGAAGACAATCGTTCCCGCTTCCATGCTCACCGCGCCCTGGCTGCTCAAGGCGCTGTCAAAGGTGAAGGCGCTGGCCAACCGGATGGTGGTGTTGGCCGCCCCCGAGAAAATTCCGGTGCTGGAGCCCCCGCCGCGAATCCACACCGTCCCTGTAAGCACTTCGATCTTGCCGGTGTTTTCCAGGGTCATCCCACCGTTGATGGTTGTGACTCCAGCGCCCCCGCTCTTGCGGAACGCGCCGAGGTTTTTGAAGGTGTTTCCGCCATTGAAGATGGTCAGGTTGTTGTCGCCCTGGATGTCAAAGGTGCCCGCGTTCTCCACCACCGCGCCATTGAGCTGAAGCTGCGCCGTTCCGGTCATCACGGTGTCGCCTTCCAGACGCAGCGTCTTCTCGCTCAGAAACGGGGTGGCCGCCCCCGAAATCGTCAGCCTGCCTCCCGCCGGCACCGTGAACAATCCGCTCCCGGACAGCACGCCTTCGGTCCAGGTGAAGTGGGTGACTCTCACTGGCCCCGCGCTGTTCCACGTCCCGCCGGACATGCTCAACGTGTCGAACACCATCTCCTCGGGGAAATTGAAATTGAGAGTCCCGACCGTGATTGCCTGGATGTGCAACTGGGCCGGCTTGAGTTTGAATGTCGTCACTGCGTTGCCAAAGGTGGTCGCTCCCGCCACATCGTAGCCCGCGTTGAAGACAATCGTTCCCGCTTCCATGCTCACCGCGCCCTGGCTGCTCAAGGCGCTGTCAAAGGTGAAGGCGCTGGCCAGCCGGATGGTGGTGTTGGCCGCCCCCGAGAAAATTCCGGTGCTGGAGCCCCCGCCGCGAATCCACACCGTCCCTGTGAGCACTTCGATCTTGCCGGTGTTTTCCAGGGTCATCCCACTATTGATGGAACTCGTGCCGGTCCCTCCGCTCTTGCGGAAGGTGCCGAGGTTCTTGAAGGTGTTTCCGCCATTGAAGATGGTCAGATTGTTGTCGCCCTGGATGTCAAAGATGCCCGCGTTCTCCACCACCGCGCCATTGAGCTGAAGCTGCGCCGTTCCGGTCATCACGGTGTC
>SIBF01000177.1 GCA_009695275.1 Pedosphaera sp.
AGACAAATCCGTCGGGCCATCGCAGTTGCGCCACATAATCACGGCAACCATCTTCGCTCGCAAACCAGTCGCGGAATTCCAAGATAGTCTTGGGGTAATCTGCCATTTGAGGTTTTTGACCGAAAATGTCACAAGAGTCAACTGGATAGACCTATAACTGATATTGGCGGCGGTTTGGAGAAAGTTTCGATCCGTGACCCTCAACCGATCGGGGCCGGCCCGGTCCGATTTGGCCTGCTCTCCGTGGCCTCAAATTGATCCCACGGATGTCACTGTTCAACCTGGAAAAAGCAGTTGCGACCACGGATTTCACGGATAACACGGATGATGAACTGCTTCCGCCGGGCGTCGCCTTCACCCACTGGGTGAAGGCAAATTTGCAGGACAGATTCAATTGAAGTTGTTTCTATCCGTGGTTTCTGATCTGCCGTTTTTAGGTTCAATCGTTCTGAAAATCATCCTGAACCACCGCGTCACAGCCCGGAGTCTGGAGGAATGGGTTTCCTCATTCGAACGACCGGCAGACGGAGTCCATCATTCAGGTCAATGTTGAAACGCTCGGTCGCCGCGTATCCGCAACTGGCATAGAGAGGCTCACCCGCCAGAGTGGCCACAAGTTCTATGGAATGGAACCGCGCGGCACGGATTGCGGCTTCGCACGCGAGGAGGATGCTCCGTCCAACACCGCGTCGTGCCCAATCCGGATGAACGAAGAAGGCCCGGATTCGCGCGGGTTCAGAAGCCGGGTTCAGTTCCGGATCCGGGCTGGATCGGCATTGATCGCCCCCAAAAAGGGTTTTTCGTCTGCTCCACCCTCCGCAGCCAATGATTCGATCATCGTTCTCGACCACGTAGTAGGTGCCATCATGGATCAACTGTCGATCCACTCCGAAGACAGGTCCGAGAGCCGCGTCCATCTGGGCTTGTGAGTAGTAGGGAGCTTGCAGAGTGAGAACGGAACTTGGAATCAATGCTTGGATAGCGGAAATATCAGTGAATTGCGCCAGCTTGGGATTCCAGTTCATTCGCACGAAAAACCTACCGCCCCGATGGAGAATTCGTCGAGTGCAATGGTTTTTGGAGAATGAGCGATGCGACATGGAGAACCCGCTCGACAATATCGACTCCACGGGTAGTTTCGCGGCATTTCTAATATGACAGACCCGCGATATTTCAAGCTGGCCAAGCTCTTGATCGAGTACTCGACGGCGCTTAAAAGGAACGAGCGAATCCTGCTGGACATGATCGATGTGCCAGACGAATTCACGGTGGAACTGATGCGCGCCGCTCGTAAGGTTCATGCCATTCCACTGGTGGAAGTGCGACATTCACGAGTCACTCGCGAGGTGCTCCTCGGAACGGATGAAGCGCATGCCAAAACAGTGCGTGAGATCGAAATGTTCCGGATGAAGAAGGTGGATGCTTACATTGCCATCCGCGGCGCCGCCAATGCCAGCGAGTCTTCGGACGTGCCGGGTGCGAAGATGGCGCTGTATTCGAAGACGCTTCGCCCCGTTCTCAATTACCGGGTCAATAAGACGAAATGGTGTGTTTTGAGATGGCCGACTCCAAGCATGGCTCAAAGCGCCGGAATGAGCACGGAAGCGTTTGAGAATCTCTATTTCGATGTCTGCACGATGGATTACCTCAAAATGGCGAAAGCTATGGGGCCGCTGGAGCAGCGGATGAAACAGGCCGACCGTGTCCGGATCACTGCGCCTGGCACCGATCTTTCCTTCAGTATCAAGGGAATCGGGGCAAAGATGTGCAAGGGTGATCGCAACATTCCCGATGGCGAGGTTTTCAGTTGTCCGGTGAAGGACTCGGTCAACGGCGCGATTCAGTTCAACACCCCCACGCTTTACTCGGGCACGAAGTTCGAGAATGTGCGCCTGGAGTTCAAGGCGGGCAAAGTAGTGAATGCCACCGGCAGCAATACGAAACGGCTCAACGAGGTTCTCGATACGGATCCCGGCGCTCGTTACACTGGAGAGTTTTCCCTTGGGTTCAATCCCTACATTTTGAATCCGATGTGCGACATTCTTTTTGACGAGAAGATCGCCGGCTCGCTGCACTTGACCCCCGGTCAGGCGTACGAGGATTGCGACAACGGAAACCGCTCGGCGGTTCATTGGGACATGGTGTTGATTCAAAGGCCCGAGTGGGGTGGGGGAGAGGTCTGGTTTGACGACGAACTGATACGCAAAGACGGGCGGTTTGTGCCAGGCGATCTTCAGCCGTTGAATCCAAACAGATTGAAATAATCGTGTGCCACACTCAATGACCCGGGACAGAACGCCTGCCCAAATTATCATGGAAAGTTATGCCGAGTTGCATCCGGTTCTGAGGAAGCAGACAACACACTTTAATCATGACTCACGGCTCCGCTGTGGCGGCATGACGGCCAATGGAATTCAAGCCATGACAGACTTATGGTTTATCAATCTTGGACGCTTCGGCGATTGGATCAATCCACGCGGGGAAGGGAACATCATCCGCGCATTGTGGACTATTTTTTTGGCTGGAGTTGGCGTGCTCAATGCGGAAGCGCAGCCCACGCTGCCACTCAGCTCGCGAGTCACTCCAGACCTGACCAAGCCTGGATTCGTCTGGCGCGTCTTCGCGAATCCGGCCAACACGGATAACAGCCTCTCACGGGCGGAAGCCGCTTTGGCGGGGCTGCTCAAGGATGCTGCCGGCAATCCGCTTCCGAATCGCGCAAATCCAGCGGCCCGAGGGGCGGCGATCGCGCCTTCCTTTGCGCCCATTCCCACGAACGCACCGATCGAATTCCTCATTGAATCAGCGATCAATCTCAGTCAAACGCAAGGCGACGGCAACGGCGCTTTCACTCCCGACCTCCAGATGCCAGGCATCCCAACGCTGGACCAAGGCAATGACGGCATTGCCGCGGAAATCCTCACTTTTCTTGAGCTGCGCGCTGGAGTCATCACGATGGGCGTGAATTCTGATGAAGGTTTTAGAGCCAGCGCTGGGAACCTCCACGACGTGTTTCAAGGATTGGTCCTGGGCGAGTTTGATGGTGGGCGTGCGAATGCGGACACGATTTTTTCGTTCACGGTTCAAGAAGCGGGTGTTTATCCCTTCCGCATCCTCTGGGAGGAAGGTGAGGGCGGAGCCAGCATCGAATGGTTTACAGTGAAAGCTGACGGGGCCAAAAGTTTGGTCAATGATTTTGAGCATGGCGGGATCAAGGCATATCGCGCAGCCACGGCTGGTCCGAGGGATCCTTACGTGCAGTCAGTGAAGCCCGGACGCGCACTCAGGCAGCTTAATCAAGCGGAGTCCGCCGTGGAAGTTGTGCTCCATGACGGCGACAATGCTGCCATCGACGACGCATCCATCGACTTGAAAATTGATGGCAAGGATGCGTCGGGAAAGAAACGCGATGGCAGGACGGTGACCTTGACCTACGCGCCTGAGAGAATCCAGTTCCCATCCGAATCACACACTGCCGAACTGGCGTTCAAGGGCACGGGTGGTTTCAGCCGCGTTGAGAAATGGAATTTTCGCAACTGGAAGAATGTGGTTCTGCCAGCCACCGTGGTGACGGAGAATTTTGATGCGGTTGCGGAAGGCGGGCAGCCTGCGGGCTGGGTGGCAACCAATTTTACAGTGGGATGCAAACCCGGTGAGGACATCACCGATCAGAAATCGGACACGTACAAGAACTGGGTCGTGATCGGGACCGCCACGATTCCGCTCGTCGATCAGGAAGGCATTGAGAGCGTCAATCCGACAGAAAAGCTCAACGGCAAGCCGCTCACGATTGCCATGCTCAGATCGGGTAAAGTTCTTTACGCGGAATCAGACAGACGGTGCAGCGGTGAATCACGCCAGGAGGTTCTTGCCGGAATTGGTGACAGCTTTGGGCAGACTCAGTTCATCGTGAGCCCGGCATTCAATCTCTCCACCGTGAAGGATCCCATGCTCTCCTTTGGATGCGGCTATGTGCAGAACCAGGACAGTTTCGGAGGCGTCGAGTATTCGGTCGATGGAGGGAACGCATGGCTTCCGGTGGTGTATTTTCTTGATAGCGCCGACATAATTCTAAAAAACGATGGTTCCGTGGATGGTATGAAAACGCTCAATGCCACGCAGAGCGATTCCTCACTTTGGACGGTGAAGGGAGTGGTGAAGGGCAAGTCGTTCGGCGACGCCATCGCGGCTCCGATCAATGATGCGATTGGTGATTACATCGTTCCCCGGGTGGATGACAACAGCACCGAGGGGAAGCGAATCGAAATTTTTCGCCTGCCCGCCGCCGCAAACAAAGCCGATGTCCGGCTGCGTTTCCTGGCGACTGGATCGGACAGCTACTATTTCTTCATCGACAATCTCGCCTTTCAGGACGTTCCTCCTGACCAGAATGCGAACACCACCACTCCGCCAAAGCTCACGTACGGAATCGTCGTTGGCGGACTGAAACTGTACTGGGATGGGGTGGGGAAACTTGAATCTGCTGAAAAAGTCGTAGGTCCATGGAGCTTGGTTACAGGTGCCGGGAGTGGTTACCAGGTTAACAGTTCAGCCGGCATCGCAACATACTTTAGAGTTCGACAATAGCCGGGAGGCTCTCGATGCAGGATCAATTCCCGGGGGTTCTCACAGAAAGCCCGCGCCATCCGCTTCCAAAAGAGGCAGCGGCCTCGACTACCGGGATTCCTCACCAGCAACGGAAGCATCCTTCAAAATAGCAAGGAACTGCTTGATGGCGGGGGAGAGGACTTTGTTCTTCTTGTGGATTGCGGCGAGCGGACGAATAAACTCTCCCCCGGCGAGTTCGACTTCGACGAGGCTGTGCCGGGCAATTTCGTGGAAGATGGAGCCCTGCGGAACGATTGAGATTCCGGCATCAATCTCGACGGCGCGTTTGACGGTTTCAATGTTGTCAAAATCCATCACGTGCTTCACCACCACGTTCTGATCCTTGAGAATTTTGTCGATCGCCTTGCGCGTTGGAATATCGGGTCCGAAGCCTATGAACTTCTGACCAGCAAGATCCTTTACCGCAATGCTCGTGGATTTCGCCAGTGCATGCTGGGGATGGCAGATCAGTACAAGTTTGTCGCGGCGCAGCGGGACGACGTCCAGTTTGGAATCCTTCCCAGGGAAGGCAACCAGGCCCAGGTCCACCACGTTGCCCAGAACATCTTCATACACCTGGTTGGAGCGACGGTACTCTACGTTGACGTGGACCGTCGGGTAGCTTTTGAGGAAGCGCTTGATGTACGGCGGCAATTCGTGAAGACCGATACTGTAAATCGTGGCGATGCGAATGGTGCCCGAAACGATGTCTTTTATTTCCTGGAGTTCGGAGTGGAGCGTATCGTAAGTCTGCACGATCTGCTTGCTGTGCTGGTAGAGAAGCTGTCCCTCGCGGGTGAGCCGGAATTTCTTCTTGCTCCGCTCGATGAGCAGCGACTTGAACTGTTTCTCGAGGGAACTGATCTGCTGGCTGACGGCAGACTGGGTGATTGCGTTGACTTGAGCCGCTTTGGTGAAGCTTTCGGTTTCCGCGAGATCGCAAAAGACTTTTAGACTTTCAATTTGCATCTCCTAATTGAAAGGAGAACGAGAACTTAAGTCAACCATGCCCCGCAGGCGTGATGTGCTGCTTCACCTTTCGGAGCAAAGTAGCGGCGGTAAACGGTTTCTGGAGGTAATTCTCATCCATTTCCACACCCGAGGAACGGATGTAGCCGCTGGCGGTCAGGATCGGAATCTGCGGACGGATGCGGCGAAGCTGGTCACTCAATTCCCGCCCGCTCATTTGAGGCATGACAAGGTCGGTGATGACCATGTCAATCGCGTCAGGTTGCCGGGAGAAAATCTCGATGGCCTTGGCACCGGTGTTTGCCGTGAGCACCCGGTAACCGTAGGAAGTAAGGATCGCGTCCGCCATTGTCAGCATCAGTTCCTCGTCATCCACGAAGAGTATGGTGCCTGTTCCCGGCAGGTCATCGGCATTCAGACTTTGTTCCCGGATGAGGCGCTTCTGTGCCGCAAGATAAATCCGGACATGCGTTCCTCCTCCTGGCTGGCTGCTGATGGCGACAGCGCCGGCATGGTTGGTCACGATTCCATAAACCCACGCCAGGCCGAGCCCGCGATGCTTGGCGCGATCCTTGGTGGTGAAAAATGGCTCGAACACTCGCGACAAAACCTCCGGAGAAATGCCACATCCGCTGTCGCTGAACTCGATGCAGACATAACTGCCGGCCTGGATCTTGACACTGCCATCCTGCTTCGGCTCTTTGAAGTCACAGTTGCTCGTCATCACGATGATTTGTCCGCCGGTATCAATGGACTGGACCGCATTCTCGATGATCTTGAGGAATGCCTGTTGCATCTTCGCTTCATCGAACACCGCGCTGTAGAGTTTCGGCTCCAGTTGCACACCCCAGATGACACTGGGGAGGGCATCCGTCTGAAAAATGCCAACCACTCTTCTGACAAGCTCATTCAGATTTCCGGGAGCCTGAGTCGTTGGCTCTTTTTCCTGCCGGCTGAATCCAGCCAGGTCACCCGCTGTTTCCGCCGCTTTCTCGGCGGATTTTTCGATCTCCAACAAGGAGCGCCGCCACGGGTGGTCGAGCGGAATTCTGCTCAAGATGAGCGAAGCGTGGCCGAGAATGCTCGTAAGGGCGTTGTTGAAATCGAGCGCCACGGTTCGCGCCAGTTGAAGGGCGCAATCAAGCTTCTGCTTTTGAGCCAGTCCTTCCCAAGGTGGGGCATCGCTGCGAAGCGCTGGGTTTGATGCGATGGTATTTGTGGTCGCGGGCTCCTTTGGCTGGGGCCGGACCGGGAGGAATTGAATCAAGCACACGTTCTTTCCATCGCGCTGGAAGAAGCATCCGACGCCTTGGTAGGTTCCGAGAGTCCCATCTTTCTGACGGAGTTTCAAAATGGTGCCAGCGGTCGGGGCACGGGCTGAGGAAGCGAGGAAGGCTTCGGCACTGGAAGAATTCTCCTTGGACCAGATCGAGGCGTTCAAGGACACAGAGCCTTCGCCCACAGAACCAAAGGTTTGCAATGCCGCCGGATTGGCTCGCAGAATGATACCCGACTCATTCACGAGCAATCCCGGCCAGCCAGCGTTGTCCAGGACGAACGTCAGATCAGGCTTCATTGGCATTTAGAACCAGTTCCAAAGTAATTTGTCGAACAGACGATCCTCAACAATAAACTTGCGCGAGCCAACTGTGAACTCTCTGCGCTTAAATTGTTTGTGATCAAAAGAGTTTCACATGGCGATTTGGCTGCTGACCGGAGATCGGGAGGACTCGCGGAAGGGACCGTCCTCGTTACAGCTCGTAAGTTTATGGATTGGATGCCGTCAGAGGAGGGTTTCCGCCGTGATCCGGAGAAAACTATCAATTATCCGGCTGACTCCGACTCCGGCTCGCTTACCGGTTTTGATTACGTCCTGATGCGAGAGTGGGTGTGGATTTCTGCCTGCGGCGAGGTTGGTGATGCAGGACAGCGCGGCCACTCGCAAGCCGCATTGGCGGGCGACGATTGCTTCAGGTACCGTGCTCATGCCGACAGCGTCGGCTCCCAGGCGGGCGAAGGCTCTGATCTCGGCTGGAGTCTCGTAGGTCGGACCGGAAACCGCCACGTACACTCCGGTCCTCACGGCGACACCTGCCTGCTTGCCGGCTAGCACCAATGCCTGCCTGAGTTTCGAGTCATAGACGGCGGAAAGATCCACAAAGTTATTCGCTCCTGGAGCGATCACTCCTCTGAGCGGATTGTCGCCCATCAGGTTGATGTGATCCGAAATGGCCATAAAATCGCCAGGCCGCAGTCGTCGATTGATGCCGCCAGCGGCATTTGTCAGCAAAAGTTGCTCGATCCCATATTCGGCGAGAACACGCACGGGAAATGTGATGGTCTCGAATGAATGACCCTCGTAGTAGTGAGCGCGGCCGCAGAGCAATAGAACCGGCACGGAACCAAAGTAGCCCGCCTGCAATCGACCAGGGTGACCCGCGACCCCTGTCGTTACAAAGCCGGGGATTTGGCGGTAATCAATCTCGGTTTCCGTCTTGAGATCGGAAGATACGTTTTGAAATCCACTGCCGAGGACTATGGCAAATTTCGGTTTGAATGGGATCAGCTTTCGCAGACGCGCAGCGGCTCGGGATGGCGGGATGATCATTGAAAAATCCTGGTCAAACACTTGAAGCGGGCGCGGCTCCATCAATTCCACCAATAAGCCGCTGGCTTGATTTCCTTCCGCGCTCAACTAGGCTCTGCGCACTTTGATGGACCTATGCAATTAAACAACGACGAAATCCGGCGTTACTCGCGGCATTTGATCCTGCCCGAGGTGGGGATGGCCGGGCAGAAGAAGATTTGTTCGACCAGCGTTTTGTGCATCGGCGCTGGAGGTCTGGGTTCGCCAATCGCGATGTATCTCGCTGCGGCGGGTATCGGCAAGATCGGAGTGCTAGACTTTGATACGGTCGATTTCTCCAATCTCCAACGACAGATCATTCATGGCACGGAGGACGTTGGCCGGCCCAAGACGGATTCGGCGAAGGAAACCATCAACAGCATCAATCCCAACGTCGAAGTGATCATTCACAAGACGCGGATCAGCAGCGAGAACGCCATCGAGATCATCTCGCAGTATGACATCGTGGTGGATGGCACGGACAACTTCCCCACGCGTTACCTCACGAACGACGCCTGCGTACTGCTGAAGAAGGCGAACGTTTATGGTTCCATTTTCCGCTTCGAGGGGCAGGCGAGCGTTTTCGCGCCGCATCTTGGCGGTCCTTGCTATCGATGTCTTTATCCGGAACCGCCGCCACCCGGCATGGTGCCGAGCTGCGCCGAGGGCGGGGTGTTGGGCGTCCTGCCAGGAATCATCGGTTGCATCCAGGCGACCGAGATCCTGAAGCTGGCGCTTGGCAAGGGAAGTTCGCTGAATGGGCGGCTTCTGCTCTTCAATGCGCTGGACATGAAGTTCAGGGAATTGAAGCTGCGGCGGGATCCGCAATGCCCGCTTTGTGGCGAGAATCCGACCATCACGCATTTGATCGACTACGAGCAATTCTGTGGAATCAGCGCCGAGCCCGCCGCATCGGCTCAGAATCCAGATGAAGTGAGTGTGCAGGAAATGAAGAAAGCCATGGATGATACAAAGCTCGGCATCAAAGTCATCGATGTGCGTGATCCGGACGAATTTCAAATCGCCCACATTACGGGAGTGCCGCTTTTTCCATTGAACCTCCTGCCGCAGCGTTTCACGGAGCTGGATCCGAATCAGATCCTTTATGTGATTTGCAAGAGCGGGAAGCGTTCCCTGAAGGCGGTCGATTTTCTCAAGCAACAAGGATTCAAGTATGCGAGGAGTGTCAAAGGCGGCATTGACGCCTGGGCGGATGAGATTGACCACAATGTGCCCAGGTACTGATCTCAATCTCCCGCCTTCGCACCGCATACGCGGCGGACTGTGGCGGAGAATCTCGTTGCCATTCCCGAACCCGGTCACATTGTAGAAAATTATGGGAATGAGACGCGAGGCGCGGGAACGTGCCGTTCAATTTCTTTTTCAGTACGACCTGAACCACACCGTGGATCTGGATCTCGCACTGGAACATTTCTGGCAAGGTCAGCGGCTGGCTTCCGTGTATGACGAGAAGGCAGAGGCCAATTGGGGACAACCCGTGGATCTACCTCCCGACACGGCCCAGCAGATTTCCGCCAAGGCATTTGCTGAGCCGCTGATCCGCGGAACCATTGAGCACCAGACCGAAATCGACGAGAAGATCAAACTTTACGCCAAGAACTGGGATCTGCACCGGATGGCAGTGGTGGATCGGAATGTCCTGCGGCTGGCCATCTATGAAATGCTCTATCGTGACGATATTCCACCCGTGGTGAGCATCAACGAGGCGGTGGACATCGCAAAAAAGTTTTCAACGGACGATAGTGGGAAATTCGTCAATGGCATCCTCGACAAAGTCAAAGGGGATTTGATGCGCTCAGGGCGCGACGTGAAATGAGGCTTCCGCAACTCCTCAATCACGATGAGCCAACAAGTTCTGCCGGTGCCGTGACAAACTAAATGTTCGCCGACCTTCATCTTCACACGCATTTTTCAGATGGCACCTATTCGCCGGAGGAACTGGCGGGCCATGCCCGGCGGCATGAATTGACGGTGGTCGCGCTGACCGACCATGATACGGTGGATGGCTGTCCCAGAATGGCGGCGGCGTGCCTTGCGGAAGGCATCGAGTTCATACCCGCCATCGAGATCACCGCGGAATTAGACAGGCATGAGCTACACATTCTTGGCTACGGCGTTGAACCCACTCACTCTGGATTGCTCGCAGAACTGGCGCGGTTTCAGCGAATTCGCCAGGACCGTATCCGGGATATTGTCGTCCGTCTCCAGAAACTGAATCTGCCGATCACTTCGGAGGCCGTCTTCGAGCTGGCCAACTGCAACTCACCAGGCAGACCGCATGTGGCGCGGGCGTTGATCCAGGCCGGCGTGTGCAAAAATCTGGATGAAGCTTTTGAACGGTTCCTCAAACGGCACCGGCCTGGATGGGTGCCGAAGGCGAGAATTCATGCTGAAGACGCGATCAGGCTGATCCATGAGGCGGGCGGCGCTGCTGTGATTGCTCACCCGGCATTGAACCGTTGCGGTCATCTGATTCCGGACCTCGCGAGGTTCGGCATCGACGGGATCGAGTGTTTCCATAGTAAACATTCGCCTGCCGACTCGGAACATTTTGAAGAGATGGCAAACCGCTCCGGACTTCTGGTCACTGGAGGTTCGGATTGTCACGGCATGAACAAAGGCCAGCCTCTCATTGGCGGCGTCAAACTCCCGCTCAGACTGGTGGAAAAACTCCGTGACCAGATGACGCGCCATCGGCTGGCGGCTCGGTCCGATGAAGAGCTGAAGCCCGCGGCTTGTTGAGCGAAGAAGGAGATTCCGATGGGACTATTTGACAGACTCAAAGCAGGTTTACAGAAGACCCAGGCCAAGCTTGCGCACGAGATCAAGCGCATCATCACCCGTTCGCCCCGGTTAACCGGAAGTTCCATTGAAGAACTCGAAGCGGCGCTGATCGGCGCTGATTTCGGGTCGAAGGTAACGACGGAAATCGTTGCGGCCGTCAGGAAAGCCTACGAGACGCAGGGAAGCGCGGGGATCGATGTCTTTTCTGTGGCCGCGAATGAACTCGAGCGCATCCTGACGCTTCCATGTGCTGATCTGGTGAAGCAACCGACAGGGTTGACGGTTGTCTCGATAGTTGGAGTGAACGGCACTGGCAAGACCACGACAAGCGCCAAGCTTGCACATTTGCTCCAGAGCCGGGGACAATCCGCGATGCTCGCGGCGTGCGACACCTTTCGCGCAGCTGCCATCGAACAGCTCAAGTTGTGGGGCGAGCGGTTGAAAGTGCCCGTGATCGCCGGGGCTTATGGAGCTGACGCCGCTGCCGTCGGCCACGATGCCGTGAGCGCCGCGCTCTCGCGCAAGGCAGACTACCTTTTCGTGGATACGGCGGGCCGGTTGCATACGAAGAGCAATCTCATGAAGGAGCTCCAAAAACTGCATCGAGTGATCGGCAAGCAACTTGCCGGCGCGCCACACGAGACCCTTTTGGTGTTGGACGCAACTACCGGCATGAATGCGTTGAACCAGGCGCGGGCGTTCAACAATACGGTGCCACTGACCGGTCTGGTAGTGACCAAGCTTGATGGCACAAGCAAAGGCGGCATGGTCGTGGCAATCCAGCGCGAGCTTGGAGTTCCTGTGAAGTTCATCGGAGTCGGTGAAAAGCCGGATGATTTGCAAGTGTTCAATGCCAGGGAATTCGCCCGGGCGCTGTTTGAGGAGTGAATTTGGAACATCATTCAGCACGTTTGCCGGTTGTCCCAAGTTGCATTTAGAGATCAAGGGCCCGGCTCGAATTGCCTCTACCAAGAAGTGATTTGAATACCAAAAGAATAGTCGCAGCCCCTCCATCAACCGAAGATATCCGCTGGATGCGCCGAGCCCTCGCGCTCGCAAGCCGGGGTTATGGGACGACATCGCCGAATCCGATGGTTGGAGCGGTGATTGTGCGAGCCGGGAAATGCTTGGGTGAGGGCTGGCATCAGCGCGCAGGTGAGCCACATGCCGAGGTGAATGCAATCCGCGATGCCGTGCGGCAGGGCTACAGCACGCACGGAGCTGCTCTCTACGTTACGCTCGAGCCGTGTTGCACCCACGGCCGCACACCTCCATGCACGGAAGCGATTGTCCGTGCGGGAATCGTGCGCGTGGTGGTTTCGACTAAGGATCCGAATCCAGCACACATCGGGCGTGGATTCAAAGTGCTGCGACGCGCGGGAATTCAAGTTGAATCCGGAATCCTCTCCGGCGAGTCGAGCCGATTGAACGAGAGCTTCAATCATTGGATTGCCCATCAAACTCCGTTCGTGACTGTGAAATCCGCCATGACCCTCGACGGGAAAATCGCAACGGCTGCCGGTGAATCCAAGTGGATTACTGGCGTAAAGGCTCGCGCTCACGGAATGCATCTCAGGCGCGGAGCGGATGCCATCCTGGTGGGAATCAACACGGTGATCGCTGACAATCCGAGTCTGACTCTGCGCGGTAGAAGCGCAGCCGGTGCGACAAGACAACAACCGCGCAGGATCATTCTGGATTCGATGGCGCGAACGCCGCTGAAATCAAAAGTGGCGAACGATGATGACGCAGCCCGGACAACCGTGATCGTCAGCAAGGATGCACCCCTGCAGCGCGTGGTCGCGCTGGATCGAAAAGTGAACGTGATTGTAGCACCCGCGCGACAGGGCAGACTGGATTTGGGCTGGTTGTTGCGGAGGTTGGGGGCGGAAAATGTCGTTAACCTTCTAGTCGAGGGCGGTGGTGAAATAAACGCTTCGTTCCTGCTCGGCGGTTTTGCCCACCGGATCGCCTTTTTTTATGCGCCAAAGATTCTGGGTGGGAGAAACTCTCGAAAGGCTGTGGCGGGGCAAGGCATGCCTTCCTTGAAGGAATCAGTGCTGCTTGCAGATGTTGAATTTGGTCAGTTGGGGAGCGACTTCCTCATCACCGCCAAAGTTGAGAGCGACGCCTTAATGCAATTCTCTCAGACGTGAGGTAATGGATTCTTCCGACAGAACTCGTGTCTGTCAGTCACGAAGCAAAAGCATTATATGGCTATCCATTTGACTCTTGTGACATTTTCGGTCAAAAACCTCAAATGGCAGATTACCCCAAGACTATCTTGGAATTCCGCGACTGGTTTGCGAGCGAAGATGGTTGCCGTGATTATGTGGCGCAACTGCGATGGCCCGACGGATTTGTCTGTCCCCGG